>CAZCQI010000245.1:0-1004 GCA_964500795.1 uncultured Eubacteriales bacterium | reverse complement strand
GGTTTTATGTATTCTTTAACTATTGTAGGAAGTTTTTCAATTGCCCATTCTTCCGGTGTTGGCTCACAGACTTCTTCAATCACAAAGCCTGCTTTGGCAAGGGCGTTTATAACATTGCTGAATGTACGGTGATATTTTATAACACCATCAACATACCAATGTACTTTTCTTTCGCCGGGTTCATTGTAATTTGAAAATGTATAGGATACTCTTTTACCTTTTAAGTTTTTATTAAAATGCCCATTGCCGTCAATAGTAGCTGTAATAATAGGATGCTCTTGTGAGAACAACAGTTGTCCACCAACATTCAGAACAGAATACATTTCCTTTGCAAATGCATCAAAATCTTTTATGTAATGAAAAGCAAGAGAACTGTAAATAAAATCAAAACTTTTATCTAATTTTGCGATATCTGTCATGCTCATATTCACATATTCAATTTTTTCATGAGCTGATTCGCTTTTTGCTACTTCAAGCATCTTTTCGGAAATATCAACACCAACAACACGTTTTGCACCACGATGAACAAAATCAATACAGTTGTGACCGTAGCCACAGCCTAAGTCAAGAACTGATTTTTCAGTTAAGTCAGGTAACATTTTCGCCATTGCAGGTTGTTCGAGTAAGTCATTGTAATTGGTTTCACCTGCACGCAAGCTCTTATAGCCTTCAAAAAATGTTTCGTTATCATAAATATTCTGATTGCCCATAGTAAACTCCTAATTATAAATACTTCTGCATATAAACTAAATTCTGATATGTACCATCTTTGAGTTTGAAAAATTTCGGTTCTACCGATATAACTTGAAACCCGAATTTCTCATAAAGTGCTTTAGCTCGGTTGTTTCCCTCAATAAATTCAAGGTCAACAATTTCTGTACCATTATGTTCTTCTGCCGCTTTTACCAGTTCTTTGAACATTGCCGAACCAATACCAGTATTCCAATATTTTTTCTGAAGAGCTATACCTACTGTTGCTCTATGGGAAGTCTTGCTACCGGTCT
>CAZCQI010000244.1:0-1010 GCA_964500795.1 uncultured Eubacteriales bacterium | reverse complement strand
CTGCCTAAGGCTGTTCCTGAACCAATATACCTTGTTCTATTAAAAAACAAAATCCCCGCCTTGAATCAAGGCGGGATTATTTATTAGTATATGATTTTATGATTTGCTGAATTAAAAATTTTTGTTCATCAGTGAGAGAAATCCAATCATCGAACAGTTCTCGTTGCTCGGGTGAGAGAAAAACAGGACTTTCTTTATCTTCTTCTGCAAAAAACTGAGCTAAAGAAATGCCGAATCCATTGCAGATTGCTTCAATAGTAGGCAGTGTGGGAGCTGTATTGCGAACGAAAATGTTTGAAATTGTGCTTTGCGAAAGCCCGCTTAATTTGGCAAGCCTATATTCTGTAATGTTTTTTTGCGCCATAAGCTGTTTGATTCGTTTTTTTGCATCCATAACTATCACTCCCTTGAGTTTAGTTTACTACCAAAATGAAATGTTTTATAGTAAATTATAGTATTGACAATAATACTCAAAAGAGTTATATTTTATCTGTAGATTTTTACAAGGAGCGATGTTTATGAAAAAAGCGTTAAGTTTATTTTTATCAATCGTTTTGGTATTGGGCATTTTTATAAGTGTACCCTTTACCGAGTCGCCGTTTAAAATAACGGCAGAAGCGGCAAGTAGCGGAACCTGCGGTGATAATCTCACGTGGACACTTGATGACAACGGCGTGCTGACAATAAGCGGTACAGGGGCGATGAAGAACTACAGCTACTCATCTGCCCCGTGGTATTCGTCAAGGTCAAGCATAAAAGAAGTTGTAATAAATGAGGGTGTAACGAGTATAGGCCATTATGCTTTTTATTATTGCACAAGCCTGACCTCAGTAACAATCCCTGACAGTGTAACGAGTATAGGAAGTGATGCTTTCTGTTGGTGCACAAGCCTGACCTCAGTAACAATCGGCAACAGTGTAACGAGTATAGGTGATTCTGCTTTCTATGGTTGCACAAGCCTGACCTCAATAACAATCCCCGACAGTGTAACGAGTATAGGTAATTCTGCT
>CAZCQI010000243.1:0-1018 GCA_964500795.1 uncultured Eubacteriales bacterium | reverse complement strand
GTAGGGATATGGGTAAGACGAACTGCGGAAGAGGTTTTGTTAACCTTCTGACCGCCTGCGCCCGATGAACGGTAAACATCCATTTTAATATCTTCGGGAGCGATTTCGACCTCAATACTGTCGTCAATTTCGGGCATAACCTCAAGAGAAGCAAAGGAGGTGTGACGTCTGCCGGAAGCATCGAAGGGAGAAACGCGGACAAGGCGGTGAATACCGCTTTCGCTTTTCATATAACCGTAAGCGTTTTCGCCCTCGATAAGTATAACTGCTGATTTAAGACCTGCCTCGTCACCGTCAAGGTAGTCGATAGTTGATACCTTGAAGCCGTGGCGTTCGCCCCAACGGTTGTACATACGGAAAAGCATCTGAGCCCAATCCTGAGCTTCAGTTCCGCCGGCACCTGCGTGGAAGGTAAGAATAGCGTTATTTTTATCGTATTCACCTGTAAGAAGAGTTGAAAGTGTCATAGCATCAAGAGAAGCTATAAAACCGTCAACACTGCTTCTGCATTCATCGAAAAGGCTTTCATCCTCTTCTTCGTTGGCAAGCTCAATGAGGGTGAGGGTATCTTCATAAACACCCTTAAGGTCATCATATGCCTGGATTTTATTTTTAAGAGCAGCCATATGCTGTGTGATTTTTTGCGAATTTTGAATATCGTCCCAAAAGCCGTCCTTTGCACTTTCGGCTTCAAGCTCTGCAACTTCATCTTTCATTTTCTGAAGACCGAGAGCCTCAGCAAGGTCCTTAAGCTTATCCTCATAGGACATAAGTTCAAGTCGTAATTCTTCAAATTGAAGCATAAGTATATTTCCTTTCAATCGTGTGTTTTTGTCGGTTAGTATTAAGGGATATTAACGCATAATAAACACCTTTTAATTTATTACATAATTTTACAAATAAATATTATAACCAAATATGAGCCGTATGTAAAGAATAAGTTTTTATTTTTATAATAAATTAAGTCTGCGTTGTAAATAGATGTGACCCATTTTTGTTAAAAAATAAAGTCAAAGTA
>CAZCQI010000242.1:0-1049 GCA_964500795.1 uncultured Eubacteriales bacterium | reverse complement strand
ACCGCCCATGCGTTAGGTCTCCACAAAATCGGCAATGTTTCAATTCAGCCCGATAATGAGCAGACTAAAGGCAAAATCAAAAAAATCGCCCATCTTATTGAGGCTACAGAAGAATAAGCAAGGAGGTGCAATATATGAAGCTTCACGAGCTTTCACCCGCAGCCGGTTCCAAAAAGGAAGTAAAGCGTATCGGTAGAGGTCCCGGTTCAGGCCAGGGCAAAACAGCCGGTAAGGGTCATAAAGGCCAGAAGGCACGTGCCGGTCGCGGTATTCGCCCCGGTTTTGAAGGCGGTCAGATGCCTTTACAGAGACGCCTTCCCAAGAGAGGTTTTGTTAATATTTTCGGTAAGGAGTTTGCTATTGTTAATGTAGCAGCTCTTGAAGACAGATTTGATGATGGTGCAGTAATCGATATCGAGGCACTTAAAAATGCAGGTCTTGTCAATAAAACACTTGACGGTGTTAAAGTACTTGCCCACGGTGATATCACCAAAAAGTTCACTGTTAAGGTTAATGCTTATTCTGATGCAGCTAAGGCTAAAATTGAAGCTGCCGGAGGAAAGGCAGAGGTGATTTAACATGTTTCAGACATTAGCGAATGCATGGAAAATCCCCGATTTAAGAAAAAAGATTCTTTTTACAGCATTCATTGTTGTGCTTTTCAGAATCGGTGCTAACATTCCGATTCCCTTTGTTGATATCCCTGCATCAGGTCTTATCGACTCAGGTTCAGGCACAACCTTCCTCAACTACTTGAGTATGATGACAGGTGATGCTTTTAACTACGGTACAATTTTCGCTCTTTCGATTACACCGTATATCAACAGCTCGATTATCATTCAGCTTCTTACGGTTGCAATTCCTCCTCTTGAAAGACTTTCAAAAGAAGGCGAAGAGGGCAGAAAGAAAATTGCTCGAATCACTCGTTATGTAACTCTCGGTCTCGGACTTCTTCAGAGTATAGCTTACTTTATTTACCTCAATGCTAAGGGCTACCTTATGTATAGCGGTGAAGGCTTTGCTCAGGTTTTCCAGGCGATCACTGTTAT
>CAZCQI010000241.1:0-1081 GCA_964500795.1 uncultured Eubacteriales bacterium | reverse complement strand
AAATATAAAAAAAACACTTGCAAAATTGTGCAAAGTTGTGTATTATGTATAATTGTTAAAAGTCGAATTTGTTGAAATTTATTGGAGGTCGTTATATGTCCAACAGACTTTTCCAAAGTGTGCTTCATCAGATGCGCGATGTTGTTGACAGAACCATCGGTGTTATTGATGAAACCGGCTCCGTTATAGCCTGCAGTGATCTTGCAAGAATCGGCGAAGTACATAGCGTTAACACCCTTTCCGTCTTTTCTGCTCCTTCTCACATCTCATATGAGGGCTGTATTTACCAGGCTTTCGGTACTCATATGCATCCCGAATACGCTGTTTTTGTTGAGGGTGATGATGCCGCTGCAAAAAACTACATCGGTGTTGTTGCGGTTTCTCTATCCAGCATCAAGCAGTTTTATGACGAAAAATATGACAGAAGCAATTTTATCAAAAACATAATCCTTGATAATATTCTCCCCGGTGACATTTATCTCAAGGCTCGCGAATTACACTTTAACAACGAAGCTTCGAGAGTTGTTATTCTTATAAGACTGACCGATAAAAACGATGTTTCTGTTTACGATGTTATTCAAAACCTTTTCCCCGATAAAACCAAGGATTTTGTTATAAATATCAACGAGACCGATATTGCCCTTGTTAAAGAGGTAAAAAGCGATATCGACGGTAAAGACCTTGAAAAGCTCGCCCGTTCCATTTCGGACGCTCTTTCTTCAGAATTTTATATTCACGCTCTTGTGGGCATCGGAACACCCATTGTGGGCGTTAAGGATCTCGCCCGATCATTCAAAGAGGCTCAGGTTGCTCTTGAAGTCGGCAAAGTGTTTGACACCGAGCGCAATATCGTCAGCTATGACCATCTCGGTATTGCCCGCCTTATTTATCAGCTTCCCACAACTCTTTGCGAAATGTTCCTGAAAGAAATATTCAAGGTCGGCTCTATTGAAACTCTCGATCAGGAAACTCTTTTCACTATCCAGCGTTTCTTTGAAAACAATCTTAATGTTTCCGAAACTTCAAGAAAACTTTTTGTTCACAGAAACACTCTTGTTTACAGACTTGAAAAAATCAAAAA
>CAZCQI010000240.1:0-1082 GCA_964500795.1 uncultured Eubacteriales bacterium | reverse complement strand
CGTCGTTGACCTTCTCCGCGAACCACATAAGCTGACCGGCGTTGCCGATCTCGTAATAGCCGCTTTCGTTCTGCTGGGCACTCTGGTACACGCCGCAGGTGGTGCCGTCAACCAGGGTGTTGACGCAGATGCCGTTTTCATAGTTGTGGTCATTGATGGTAGTGGAACTTACGGCACTGTTGTTATAGGTCATCTCCGTACTATGGCAGTCGGCGTAGCCGTAGTAGACCGTCTCGCCGGTGAAGTTGGGGGCAGTGTCGTCGGGGAGGGTCTGCTTCCAGACGCCATCGGAGTCGGAGCCGTTCAGCAGCCATGCCACCTCGCCGGAGGCGAACTGGTCAGCGGTCTTGCCGGTGGTTCTGCCGGCCGTATCCGCAGTGGTTTTGCCCTTGGAGGATGCGCCGATGCCGTTCTGGGTCACGCCATTGCCGTCCTTGGCGCAGCCGATGAGATAGTAGCAGTTGGTGACGTTGCCGCTGTTCCAGCCCGCCACGCCGCCGACAAAGTCGCTGCCGCTGACATCGCCTTCGTTATAGCAGTTCTCCACGGTGCCGTAGTTAAGGCCCACCACGCCGCCGACATACACGCTGCTGCCGCTGACATTGCCTTCGTTATAGCAGTTGGTGACGGTGCCGTAGTTCCAGCCCACCACGCCGCCGACATACACGCTGCTGCCGCTGACATTGCCTTCGTTATAGCAGTTCTTGACGGTGCCGTAGTTCCAGCCCACCACGCCGCCGACACAGCCGCCGCCGTAGAAGTAGGAACCGATGACGCCCACATTCTGCACCTTGCCAGTGCTGCCCACATAGCCGAACAGGCCCACATAGTCGGCGGAGCTGACATTGAAGTACAAACCGGAGACGGTGTGGCCGTCGCCGTCGAAGGTGCCGGTGTATCGGTTGTCGAAGTTGATGCCGATGGGGGTCCAGTTGGGGATGGAGCCGCCATTGCCAACGGAAGTGGGAACCTCGATGTCCGCGGTCAGCTTGCCGTGGATGTCGGTTTTGACGCTGTTGACCTGCTTGGCGAACCAGTAGAGGTTGCCGGCGTTGGCGATCAGGTAGGGATCGGCCTCGGTG
>CAZCQI010000239.1:0-1084 GCA_964500795.1 uncultured Eubacteriales bacterium | reverse complement strand
GAACATCTTGTCCTGCATCATTGAAACGACTGCCGCTTTCGCTTCCTCGCGTGTATTTGCAATAATAACGCCCTTACCGAGAGCAAGACCGTCCGCTTTAATAACAGTGGGAATAGGAGCGGCATCGAGGTATCGGAGAGCCCTTTCCATATCGTTAAATACTTCATAAGCCGCTGTGGGAATACCGTATTTTTTCATAAGATTTTTTGAAAAAACCTTACTGCCCTCAATAATTGCCGCATTGGCTTTAGGACCGAAGCAGGGAATACCTTCAGCTTCAAGAGCATCAACGCACCCGAGAACCAACGGGTCATCGGGAGCAACAACGGCGTAATCAATCTTATTTTCAACTGCAAACTCCGTTATTTTCTCAATATCCTTAGCACCGATATTTACGCAAACCGCATCTGCGGCAATACCGCCGTTACCGGGAAGCGCATAAATTTCGGTAACATCCTTGTTTTCTTTTATTTTTTTTATGATGGCGTGTTCTCTTCCGCCACCGCCAATTACCATTATTTTCATTACTTTACCTCGTAATTTTTATAAATACTGCCCCGAGCGCAAAACGGTGCTATGGGCGATTTTACTCAAACGTTTATTAGTGATGGAATAATCTCATACCCGTGAAAGACATAGCTATATTGTATTTGTTGCAGCATTCAATAACAACATCATCGCGGATAGAACCACCGGGCTCTGCTATGTATTTAACACCGCTTCTTTTTGCACGCTCAATATTATCACTGAAGGGGAAGAACGCATCAGAACCGAGGGCAACACCGTCGATAGTTTCAAAATATGCTTTTACATCCGCATCTGTAAGGGGCTCAGGCTGAGAGGTGAAATATTTCTGCCAATTGCCGTCTGCGCAAACATCCTCTTCGTTTTTATTTATATAACCGTCAATAACATTATCGCGGTCGGGTCTTCCGAGAGTATCTTTAAAGGGAAGATTAAGAACCTTTTCGTGCTGACGAAGGAACCATGTATCAGCCTTTGTGCCTGCAAGGCGTGTGCAGTGGATTCTCGACTGCTGACCTGCGCCTACACCGATAGCCTGACCGTCTACTGCATAGCAAAC
>CAZCQI010000238.1:0-1112 GCA_964500795.1 uncultured Eubacteriales bacterium | reverse complement strand
CGAAGCCGATATCGTATGCCCAACCGTCACCGCCGAAGATCCATACGGATTTCTTGGAGAGGTATTCTTTGTTAGCAATAACTGATTTGCAGGTGTCGCAGTCGATGCCGTCAAGAGCGGCAACGAGAGCATCAGTAGCAGCGGCATTCTTTTCACCATCGTTAACGGTTTCAAGGTATGCGTTAGCAGCAGCCTTAACTTCATCGGAAGCGCAGTCGCTTGCGGCGATTTCCTCAACCTTAGCAATAAGGCTGTTGCGGATAGCATTCTGACCGAGAAGCATACCGAAGCCGTGCTCTGCGTTATCCTCGAAGAGGGAGTTTGCCCAAGCAGGACCCTGACCCTTAGCGTTTGTGGTGTAGGGAGATGTAGCAGCGGGACCGCCCCAGATTGAAGAACAACCTGTTGCGTTGGAGATGTACATTCTGTCACCGAAGAGCTGAGTAACAAGGCGGGCATAAGCTGTTTCAGCACAGCCTGCGCAGGAGCCTGAGAACTCAAGGAGAGGCTTTTTGTACTGGCTGGAGATAATAGTAGCAGCTGAAGCAACACCTTCCTTTTCTGTTACATTAGCTACGCAGTAATCAAATGCAGCCTGCTGAGCATCCTGGCTTTCACGGGATACCATTTTAAGAGAATTTGTGGGACATACGCCTACGCAAACGCCGCAACCCATACAATCGAGGGGAGAAACAGCAAGTGTGTAGATGTAGTCTGTTTTAACAACGGGCTTGGGAGCCTTCTTGAGAACTTCGGGAGCGTTAGCGGCTTCGTCAGCATCAAGAGCGAAGGGACGGATAGTTGCATGGGGGCAAACATATGAGCACTTGTTACACTTTGCGCAAGTCTGAGGATCCCACTCGGGAACCATAACTGCAACGCCGCGTTTCTCATAAGCTGCAGCACCCTGCTCGAAGGTACCGTCTGCATGGTCTGTAAATACAGAAACAGGGAGAGAGTCACCGTCCATTTTGCCAACGGGCTTCATAATGTTGTCAACCATCTTGACAAGCTTTGCGGGACCTTTTTCGGTTACAACTTCAGCTGTATCCTCAGCAGTTGCCCAATCAGCGGGTACGTCAATCTTAACATAAGCGGTAGCGCCTGCATCG
>CAZCQI010000237.1:0-1115 GCA_964500795.1 uncultured Eubacteriales bacterium | reverse complement strand
GCTATAAAGATTATCCGCGAGCTTAAAATTGAAGGCGGCTGTAACGTTCAGTTTGCTCTTAATCCTAATTCCAGCGAATATTTCCTTATTGAGGTTAACCCCAGAGTTTCCCGTTCTTCCGCTCTTGCTTCAAAGGCAAGCGGTTACCCCATTGCAAAGGTTACCGCAAAAATTGCTCTCGGTATGGCTCTTGAGGATATTCAGATTGCAAACACTACGGCGGCATTTGAGCCCCGTCTCGATTACGTTGTTGCCAAGCTTCCCCGTTTCCCCTTCGATAAATTCGCTTCTGCTCCCAACACACTCGGAACACAGATGAAAGCAACGGGCGAGGTTATGGGTATCGGCTCAAATCTTGAAGAATGCCTTCTTAAATCCGTTCGTTCTCTTGAAATCGGTGCTTGCCATTTCCATCTTCCCAAATTCGATAATATGAGCGACGATGAGCTTTATTCTTATATCGAAGAGTTTAAGGATGATAATGTATTCGCAATTACCGAGCTTCTCAGAAGAGGCGCAACTATTGAAAAGCTCTATGATATTACAAAAATCACCCCCTATTTCCTTGAGTCCTTCAAGAAAATAGTTGATATGGAAAACAAGATCAAAGCTAATGCAGGCAGTGTAGAGGTTCTTAAGGAAGCTAAGAAAATGGGCTTCGGCGACCAATTTATTGCAAAGCTCTGGAAGATGAAAGAGCTTGATGTTTACAATATGAGAAAAGAAAACAACCTTTTCCCTGTTTACAGAATGGTAGACACCTGTCACACCGATGCTTATATTCCTTATTTCTACTCTTCATACTCTGAGAAAAACGATTCTGTTTTAACGGATAAGGAAAAAATAATAGTTCTCGGTGCAGGTCCCATCCGTATCGGTCAGGGTGTTGAGTTTGACTATTCAACTGTTCACGCCGTTACAACCATTAAAAAATCCGGCTACGAGGCTATAATTATAAATAACAACCCCGAAACCGTTTCTACCGATTATACAACTGCCGACAAGCTCTATTTCGAGCCCCTGACTCTGGAGGATGTTCTGAGCAACATTGAGTTTGAAAAGCCTATAGGTTTTATTTCCTCTCTCGTCTGTAAGACTTCCATTAACCTTGAAGA
>CAZCQI010000236.1:0-1149 GCA_964500795.1 uncultured Eubacteriales bacterium | reverse complement strand
GCCCAGCTTCTTTTCCTTGAGGGTCAGGACCCTGAAAAGGATATAAGCTTCTATATCAACAGCCCCGGCGGAAGTGTTACCGCAGGTCTTGCCATCTATGATACGATGCAGTATATTAAATGCGATGTTTCAACAATTTGTATGGGTATGGCGGCATCTATGGGAGCTTTCCTTTTCTCATCCGGCGCAAAGGGCAAAAGATATATTCTTCCCAATGCAGAGGTTATGATCCATCAGCCCTTAGGCGGTGCTCAGGGTCAGGCAACCGAAATTCTCATTGCCGCAGATCACATAAAGCGCACAAAAGACCGTCTTAATAAAATCCTTGCCGACAATACAGGCAAGAGTGTTGAAGAGATTTTTGCCGATACAGAGCGTGATAATTGGCTAACTGCTGAGGAGGCAGTTGCCTACGGTCTTGCAGATAAAATTATTGATAAAAGATAACGGAGGTGCTTTTTTTGGCACGAGATGATAAAGAAATGACAGGCAGAGTCCGTTGTTCTTTTTGCGGCAAGTCGCAGGATCAGGTTGAAAGAATGATATCGGGACCGAATGTATTCATATGTAATGAATGTGTTGATCTTTGCCTTGATATAATCGAGGGCGTTCCCCTCCAGCCTGAAGAGCCTGAAAAAAGCAAAAATACAAAGAAACTACCAAAGCCACAGGAGATAAAAGCTATTCTTGATGAATATGTAATCGGTCAGGAAGATGCAAAAATGGTTTTGAGCGTCGCCGTTTATAACCATTATAAGCGCATATATGTTGATACCGCGGATGATGTTGAAATAAATAAGAGTAACGTTCTTCTTCTCGGTCCTACGGGTGTGGGGAAAACTCTTCTTGCTTCAACTCTTGCAAAAATTCTTGATGTGCCCTTTGCCATAGCCGATGCTACCACTTTAACTGAGGCAGGCTATGTTGGTGAGGATGTTGAAAATATCCTTCTTCGCCTTATTCAGGCGGCGGATTACGATCTTGAAAAAGCTGAACGCGGTATTATCTATGTAGATGAGATCGATAAAATCGCAAGAAAGTCCGAAAACGCTTCCATTACCAGAGATGTCAGCGGCGAGGGTGTTCAGCAGGCGCTTTTAAAAATACTTGAAGGAACGGTTGCGAATGTTCCTCCTCAGGGCGGCAGAA
>CAZCQI010000235.1:0-1152 GCA_964500795.1 uncultured Eubacteriales bacterium | reverse complement strand
TCTTGTCTGGTCAACAGCCTCGGAAATGAAATCCGCAGGGAACTGTGACTCAAAAAGCTCTTTATTTTCAAAGGGATAGTGATGCTGAGCGAAGGGCATGGAGCCGCTGTCAAACCAGCAGTCGATAACCTCGGGAACGCGGTGCATTTCCTTACCGCAATCAGGGCATTTAATGGTAACCGCATCAATATAAGGTCTGTGAAGCTCAATGTCATCAGGGCAGTTATCACTCATTGATTTAAGCTCTTCAATAGAACCTACCGAATGACGGCAACCGCATTCGCACTCCCAGATGTTAAGAGGTGTACCCCAATAACGGTTACGGGAAATACCCCAATCCTGAACGTTTTCAAGCCAGTCACCGAATCTGCCCTTGCCTATGCTCTCGGGAATCCAATTTATGGTATTGTTATTTTTGATAAGGTCGTCCTTAACCTCGGTCATTTTAATGAACCAGGACTCTCTTGCATAGTAGATAAGAGGTGTGTTACATCTCCAGCAGTGGGGATATTCGTGCTCAAATTTCGGAGCATCGAAAAGAAGACCTGCCTTATCAAGATCAACGAGAACCGCAGGATCTGCCTTTTTAACAAATGTACCGGCGTAAGGTGTAGGCTCGGTCATTTCACCCTTACCGTCAACAAGCTGAACAAAGGGAAGGTCATATCTTCTGCCCACCTTGGCATCATCCTCACCGAATGCGGGTGCGATATGAACGATACCTGTACCGTCAGTCATTGTTACATAACGGTCAGCGGTAATGAAGAAGCCTTTTTTATGCTGCTTTTCGCAAAGCGGTGCTACGTAATCGAAAAGAGGCTCATACTCTTTATACTCAAGGTCAATACCTTTATAGCTTTCAAGAACCTCGTATGCGGGAGCATCTTCGGCTGCAAGTCTTCCGAGAACCTTATCAAGAAGAGCCTCTGCCATATAGTAAGTATAGCCGTCAGCCGCTTTTACCTTGCAATAGATATCATCAGGGTTAACGCAAAGAGCAACGTTTGAAGGAAGAGTCCAGGGTGTTGTTGTCCAAGCGAGGAAATAGGCATCTTCGCCCTTAACCTTGAAGCGAACAACTGCCGAACGCTCTTTTACAAGCTTATAGCCCTGAGCAACCTCGTGAGATGAAAGGGGTGTTCCGCAACGGGG
>CAZCQI010000234.1:0-1169 GCA_964500795.1 uncultured Eubacteriales bacterium | reverse complement strand
CGCCTGCAAAATGCCCTTCGGGGCGTTTAAAGGTGCTTCCCGCGCTTGGGTATTCAAGGGGCTGTTTATCCTTTCTGCGTGAAAGAAAATCATCCATTGCCCTTTTGATATTCTCTTTTGGAGCCTTTTTCAATTTGAATTTTACTTGTGTTATAACACAGCCGTTTTCTTTATATGCAGAATGCCTGTATGAAAGCAGGGCTTTATCGGCGGTTACTGTTTGAAGCTCAAGGTCGGGGGTTATGTGAGTAACCTCGGTGAGAACATCCTTTATCTCACCGCCGTAGGCACCTGCGTTCATAAAGACCGCACCGCCGCAGGTTCCGGGGATGCCGTAAGCAAATTCAAGACCTGAAAGTCCTTTTTCCAAAGCGAATCTGCAAAGGGTTATAAGCTTTGTTCCTGCGGAGCATATAACAGTGTCCTCACCCTCTAAGGTGATTTTTCCCATAGAGTCGCCGATTTTCACAACTGCTTTTTCTATACCCTCATCGGGAACAAGGAGATTGGTGCCGTTACCGAGAACGGTAAAGGGGATATTCTGACCCTTTATAAATTCCAAAAGAGGTAAAAGCTGCTCGGTGTCGGTGGGCTCAATGAGAACGGGGCACTCACCGCCTGTTTTAAAGGAGGTGTGGCCGCAAAGAGGTTCACACAGAGTTGCTTTGCAGCCGAGCTCCGCCGATTTTTTATAAAGGTCTTTAAATATGTTTTCAGTGTTAATATTCATCACCGTCATTCGTCAAGTAATGCCGCGCCTATGATACCGGCGTCGTTACCGAGAGAAGCAGTGAGAAGAGCTGCCTGCTTATCGGCATAAACGCTGTAACGCTCTGCTTTAACCATATCACGGATAGGCTTAAGGATTTTTTCGCCCTGACCGCTGATGCCGCCGCCTATGCAAACTGCTTCGGGCTGAAGAGCATTAACAACATTTGCGATACCGATTGCAACATAGTAAAGATATCTGTCAACAACTGCTTTTGCAACCTCGTCGCCCATATCCAATGCATCAAAAATGGATTTGCCGTCAACCTTATTGAGGTCACCGCCGCAGGTCTGCCACATAAGGCTGTCTTTATTGCCTTCCATTGCTTCAACTGCCTGAGAAACAAGTGCAGTTGCGGAAGCGTATTTCTCCCAGCAGCCTTTTCTGCCGCAGTTACAGG
>CAZCQI010000233.1:0-1212 GCA_964500795.1 uncultured Eubacteriales bacterium | reverse complement strand
ACAACAGTAAGCTTTGATTGACACACACTATCCTATACAATTAACGATATTCAGGAGCAATTTTTATTCCTTTTGCTCTTGCGTCACATACATTGTTTATAATATACCGAGCTTTTTCAATATCTTTATTAACTTCTGTGTTATCAAATCTTATTAAGATTATGAATGAAATCGGTCTTTCAGAAAATTCAGATATTTTTAACATCATCCAAACCCGAAAAAGTGTACGTCACCGCAAAGTTTTATCGGTATAGAAGTAAAAACTATTGACTTTAATATAGTTTTTCGATATAATTTGGGTAACAGAGGTGGTCAGAATGATTTTAAGACCGGATTATATCAATGCAATTACTCCTTTTATAGATGCACCGCTTGTTAAAATTCTTGCCGGTATCCGTCGATGCGGTAAATCTACAATTTTTGAAATGTTAGTGCAGGAAATAAAAAACAAAGGTGTTTCTGCCGATAACATTATTGAAAGAAAGTATAACAATCCCGATTATGATGACTTTACGGCAAAAAGAATGTATGCCGATTTAAAAGATGCCATAAATGAAAAAGGAAGATGTTATCTTTTTCTTGATGAGCTTCAGGAAATCAGCGGCTGGGAAAAGGCAGTGAATTCCCTTATGGAAGACTTTGATGTTGATATATATGTTACGGGCTCAAACTCAAAGCTTATGTCAAGTGAAATATCAACATATTTAACAGGCAGATATGTTCTGATTCCTGTTTACACTCTTTCTTTTAAAGAATATCTGACTTTTAAAAACAAGGATATTGCAAAAGCAAGAGAAGCTTTTGATGAATATGTGCAGTACGGCGGTTTTCCTATTGTGGGTATAAGCGATTTTGATACAAAATCCGCATATCAGGTTGTCGAAGGTATTTATGCTTCAGTAATAACAAGAGACATTTCAAAAAGACACAAAATAAGGAACAAAGATCTGTTTGACAGAGTTGTAAGATATATTATTGAAAATGTAGGTCAGACTTTTTCCGCTTCTTCAATAGTAAAATTTCTCAAAAGTGAAAACAGAAGTCTTTCTGTTGAAACGATATATAATTATCTCAAATGGCTCAGCGAAGCTTTCATCATCTATCCCTGCAAAAGATATGATTTACAAGGTAAAGCAATACTGAAAACTCAGGAAAAATATTATCTTTCCGATATTTCAATAAAGTACAGTCTGCAAGGCTTTGACAGAAAAA
>CAZCQI010000232.1:0-1240 GCA_964500795.1 uncultured Eubacteriales bacterium | reverse complement strand
TCTGCGAGAAAATTTTCGGACCTACAAAGGACTGGGAATGCCATTGCGGAAAATATAAGAAAATTCGCTTTAAAGGCAAAGTCTGCGAACGCTGCGGTGTTGAAATCACCAAAGCTAAAGTAAGACGTGAGCGTACGGGTCACATTGAGCTTGCTGCTCCCGTATCACACATCTGGTACTTTAAAGGCACACCCTCAAGAATGGGACTTATGCTTGATATTTCTCACCGCGACCTTGAAAAGGTACTTTATTTCGCAAAGTACATTGTCATAGATCCCGGTGACACACCTCTCGAGAAAAAGCAGATCCTCAGCGAAAAAGATTATGAGGAAATGGTCGAGAGATATGACCGTGACTCTTTCAGAGCTGCTATGGGTGCAGAGGCTATCAAAGAGCTTCTCTCGGAAATAGATGTTGATGAGCTTTGCGCAGAGCTCCACAAAGAGCTCGAAACTGCTGCAGGTCAAAAGAAAATACGTGTTCTTAAAAGACTTGAGGTTGCCGAGGCTTTCAAAAACTCGGGAAACCGTCCCGAATGGATGATTCTTGACGTTATTCCGGTTATTCCTCCGGATATCCGTCCTATGGTTCAGCTTGACGGCGGCAGATTTGCAACATCCGACCTTAACGATCTTTACAGAAGAGTTATTAACAGAAACAACCGTTTGCAGAAGCTCCTTGAGCTTGGTGCTCCCGGAATCATCGTTAACAACGAAAAGAGAATGCTTCAGGAAGCTGTTGATGCTCTTATTGACAACGGCAGACGCGGCAGACCCGTAACAGGTCCCAATAACCGCGCTCTTAAATCTCTTTCCGATATGCTTAAGGGTAAGCAGGGTCGTTTCCGTCAGAACCTTCTCGGTAAGCGTGTTGACTACTCAGGCCGTTCGGTTATCGTTGTCGGTCCCGAACTTAAGCTTTATCAGTGCGGTCTTCCCAAGGAAATGGCTCTCGAGCTCTTCAAGCCCTTCGTTATGAAGCGCCTTTGCGAGCTCGGTAAAGCAAACAACATAAAATCAGCCAGAAAAATGGTTGAAAGAGCAAGCACAGAGGTTTGGGATGCACTTGAAGTTGTTATCAAGGATCACCCCGTAATGCTCAACCGTGCTCCCACACTTCACAGACTCGGTATTCAGGCTTTTGAACCCGTTCTTGTTGAGGGTAGAGCAATTAAACTTCATCCCCTTGTTTGTACCGCTTTCAACGCCGACTTTGACGGCGACCAGATGGCTGTTCATGT
>CAZCQI010000231.1:0-1283 GCA_964500795.1 uncultured Eubacteriales bacterium | reverse complement strand
TAACGGTCATTTCAGGGTCAAGCATTTTTTCGTATCTTGCAGAAGCATCCGTACGAAGACCGAGTCTTGAAGAAGACTTTCTTACACTGACACCGTCAAAAGTAGCAACTTCAAGAACAACTGCGTTTGTGTCACCAACGATTTCGGAATCAAGACCGCCCATAATACCTGCGATTGCAACGGGAGTTGAAGCGTTCTGTATGAGAAGTGTGTCGGTTGTGATATCACGCTCGGTGTTATCAAGAGTTGTAAATTTGCAGTCTTCTTTAGGGGTATCAATAACAATCTCGTCGATTTTATTTGCATCAAAAGCGTGAGTGGGTTGACCCATTTCAAGCATGATGTAGTTTGTAAGGTCGGCAAGAAGATTTATTCCTCTCATACCGCAATAGTAAAGTCTTATCTGCATTGAAAGGGGGCTTACATTCTTTGTAATGTTGTCCATTTTAATGCAGGAATAGCGGTAAACAAGGTCGGGTCTGCCAATAGTAACTTTGATTTTCTCATCACCGTCGTAAGCGAGGTCGGAGAGGGGGAGCGGTTTAAGCTCTCTGTCGGTAAGAGCCGCAAATTCCCTTGCAATACCGTAGTGACCCCAGAGGTCGGGACGGTTTGTGAGAGATTTGTTATCAACCTCGAAAATAATATCGTCGATGGGATAGATATCTTTAAGGTTTGTTCCGTTGGATGCATCTACATCAATTTCCATAAGACCCGATTTGTCGTCGGAAAGACCAAGCTCGAATGCTGAGCAGCACATACCTTCGGATTCATAGCCTGCAACGGTAGCTTTGGTTATTTCGCCTGCAGGGACTCTGCCGCCTGCTTTAACAAAAGCAATTTTCATATTCTCTCGGACATTGGGAGCACCGCAAACAACATCATAAATTCTGTCGCCGCCGTCAACCTTAAGAAGATGAAGCTTCTTTGAGTTGGGGTGATTTTCAATAGAAAGAATTTCACCAACAACAACGTCACGGATATCCTCGCCTTTGACGATAATATCCTCAACCTCGGCAGTTGCAAGTGTAAAACTGTTTATAAGCTTTTTAATGTTGAGACCGTCAAGGTCAACATATTCTTTAATCCAATTGATAGAAACAAACATTTATTTGACCTCCTTTTCCGGTTCAACAAAGGTTGAGTTGTTAAACTGTGAAAGCGATTTAAGACTGCAGGAGTTGAAAACACGAATATCTTTAATGCCGTATCTCATCATGGCAAGTCTTGTAAGACCCAAACCGAAAGCGAAGCCTGTATATTTTTCGGGGTCGAGACCTGCC
>CAZCQI010000230.1:0-1286 GCA_964500795.1 uncultured Eubacteriales bacterium | reverse complement strand
TCAGCATCCCTGCCCATTTTGCAGGCACCGAGAGCCGAATCACCCTCAACTATAAATATTTCGCGTTCTTCTTTATTCTTACTGCGGCAATCAACGAATTTTTCAACTCTGCCGGTCATATCATTAGATGAGGTGAGAGTCTTTTTCAGGTTAAGCCTTGTTGTTTCCGCTTTAACACGGGAACGCATATTTATGAGCACCTGCTCGCAAAGCTTATCAGCATCAAGCTTATTTTCGATAAAGTAAACCTCCAGCTGATGCTTTATAAAATCAGTGAGAGCCTCTTGAATAAACTTGTTGGTTATAGCTTTTTTTGTCTGGTTTTCATAGGAAGTCTGAGTAGAGAATGAGGAAATTACAAGCACAAGGCAATCCTCAATATCCTGAAAGCTTATTTTCGAATCAGTTTTAAGATATTTACTGTTCTGCTTAAGGTAAGCATCAATTTGCGAAACAAATGCACTTTTCGCCGCTTTTTCGGGTGCACCGCCGTGCTCCAAAAAGCTTGAGTTGTGATAATACTCCTTTAATTGCTTTTTGTTTGAAAAGCAAAGAGCAATATTCATTTTTACCTTGTAATCGTCCTTATCGGCACGGTCACGACCCTTTCTCTCTGCCTGCCAGAACTGAACCGTGGTAAGTCCGTCATCGCCGATAAACTCGTTTACATAATCCACAATACCGTTTTCATAAATGAATTCTTCGGTTTCAAATTTAGTCTCGGTAAGCTGATTTTTAAGAATGAATTTAATTCCGGGGTTAACAACGGACTGCCTCTTTAAGGTTTCCCTGAAATAGTCGAGAGAAACATCAATATCCGTAAACACCTCTAAGTCGGGACGCCATTTAATACGTGTGCCCGTATCTTTTTTGTCATAGGGTATTTTCTTCATTTCCCCGTCTATATTACCTTTTTTAAATTGAAGCTCGTAGCAAAAGCCGCCCGAATGTATCTCCGCCTCCATATATTCGGAAGCGTACTGAGTGGCGC
This sequence comes from uncultured Eubacteriales bacterium, assembly GCA_964500795.1. GTDB lineage: Bacteria > Bacillota > Clostridia > Oscillospirales > Acutalibacteraceae > DTU089. Next base: position 295 of record CAZCQI010000230.1, on the reverse strand, counting down.
AAAGACCCAGACCGTTAAGACCCAGGGAGAATTCATAGCTGCCGCCGTTATTTGTATCGTACTTACTGCCTGCATACAAATCGCAGAAAACAAGCTCCCAGTTATAGCATTCTTCGTTGGGGTTATAGTCAACGGGAAGACCGCGACCGAAATCCTGAACCTCTACGGATTTATCAAGAAAACGGGTTATTATGATTTTTTTACCGAAGCCCTCGCGCGCCTCGTCTATGGAGTTTGAAATTATTTCAAAAACCGAATGCTCGCAACCGTCGAGACCGTCTGAACCGAATATAAC
>CAZCQI010000229.1:0-1295 GCA_964500795.1 uncultured Eubacteriales bacterium | reverse complement strand
TAACACAATAGTTACAATTACCGATACTCAGGGTAATGCAGTTTCATGGGCAAGTGCCGGTGAAATGGGCTTCAGAGGTTCTCGTAAGTCCACTCCCTTCGCAGCTCAGACAGCTGCAGAAACAGCAGCAAAGGCTGCTATTGAGCACGGTATGAAAACTGTTGAAGTTTATGTTAAAGGCCCCGGTGCAGGAAGAGAAGCAGCAATCAGAGCATTGCAGGTTGCAGGACTTGATGTTACCCTTATTAAGGATGTAACTCCCATTCCTCACAACGGCTGCCGTCCGCCTAAAAGAAGACGCGTATAACATAATAGGAGGAAACGAATTATGGCAAGATATACCGGTGCGGTATGTAAGCTTTGCCGCCGCGAGGGCCAGAAGCTCTTTTTAAAGGGTGGCAGATGCTATACCGGCAAATGCGCTATTGAGCGCCGTTCCTATGCTCCCGGCCAGCATGGTCAGGGTCGCAAGAAGGTTTCCGAATACGGCATGCAGCTTCGTGAGAAGCAGAAAGCAAGACGTTATTACGGCATCCTTGAGGGACAGTTCCACAAATATTTCCTTATGGCTGAAAAAATGCAGGGTCAGGCTGGTGAAAACCTCCTTCGCCTTTGCGAGAGCCGTTTGGACAATATAGTTTACCTTCTCGGCTGGGCAGATTCCCGCGCTGAAGGCAGACAGCTTGTTACTCACGGACATTTCTGTGTTAACGGCAAAAAAGTTGATATTCCTTCCTACCTTTGCAAGGCAGGCGATGTAGTATCCATAAAGGAAAAATCAGCTCAGACCGACGCATTCAAGAATATTATCGAAGCAAACGGCAGCCGTCCGGTTCCCGCTTGGCTTGATATCAATCGTGAAGCTCTTTCTGCTAAGGTTGTTAACCTTCCCGAAAGAGATCAGATTGAGGCTCCCGTTGAGGAGCATCTCATCGTCGAGTTCTATTCGAAATAATGCTCTTTAGCCTCATGCCTTTTGGCGAAACAAAAACGCAGTTATTTCTGTGTAATTTAAAGGAGGGTTTGGTATGATTGGTATTGAGAAACCCGAAGTAACCTTTACCGGTTCAGCGGAGGATTCCGCATACGGCACATTTGTTGTTGAGCCTCTTGAAAGAGGATTCGGTACAACACTTGGTAACAGCCTTCGCAGAGTTCTTCTCTCATCGCTTCCCGGATATGCGATTACTTCTGTAAAGATAGATAATGTTCTTCATGAGTTCTCAACGATCCCGAACGTAAAAGAGGATGTTACTGAGATAGTTCTTAACCTTAAGGGCGTTATTCTCAAAATA
>CAZCQI010000228.1:0-1299 GCA_964500795.1 uncultured Eubacteriales bacterium | reverse complement strand
TCCGCAAGGAAGGTGTTATGATTACCCTTTCCGTTACCCCCTGCTGGTGCTACGGCTCGGAAACCATGGATATGGATCCTGCAACAATCAAGGGTGTTTGGGGCTTCAACGCAACTGAGCGTCCCGGTGCTGTTTACCTTGCAGCAGTTCTTGCCGCTCACGCTCAGAAGGGTCTCCCCGCTTTCGGTATCTACGGTAAGGATGTTCAGGATGCTGATGATACAACTATGCCCGAGGATGTTAAAGAAAAGCTTCTCCGTTTCGCAAAATCAGCAGTTGCTGTTGCTACAATGAAGGGCAAATCATATCTCCAGATAGGTTCTATCTGTATGGGTATTGCAGGCTCCTCAATCGATACAGATTTCTTTGAGGAGTATCTCGGTATGCGCGTTGAATCCGTTGACGAGGTTGAGATCATCCGTCGAATGGAAGAGGGCATCTATGACGAAGCCGAATATCAGAAAGCATATAAATGGGTTAAAGAAAACTGCAAACAGGGCTTTGATAAAAACCCCGAGTTCGTAAGAAAGAGCGATGAGCAGAAGGAAAAAGACTGGGAATTCACAGTTAAAATGATGTGCATCATCAAAGACCTTATGAACGGCAACAAAAATCTTCCCGAAGGCAGAGAGGAAGAAATGGTCGGCCACAATGCTATTGCGGCAGGCTTCCAGGGTCAGAGACAGTGGACAGACTTCTATCCCAATGCTGACTTTTCAGAAGCAATGCTCAACACAAGCTTTGACTGGAACGGCGCCCGTGAGCCCTATATCCTCGCAACAGAGAACGATACTCTCAACGGCGTAAGCATGCTTCTTATGAAGCTCCTTACAAACAGACCTCAGATGTTTGCAGACGTTCGTACATATTGGAGCCCCGAAGCTGTTAAGAGAGTTACAGGCTACGAGCTTGAGGGTAAGGCAAAAGAAGGCAAAGGCTTCATTCACCTTATCAACTCCGGTGCTTGCTGTCTTGACGCATGCGGCGAGGTTAAGGATGAAAACGGAAACGCCGTAATCAAAGAATGGTATAATGTTACCGATGAAGATATTAAGGCTATGAACGCGGCAACCGAATGGGCTCCTGCAGATAACGGCTACTTCCGCGGCGGCGGATATTCAAGCCGATTCCTCACACGCGCCGAAATGCCTGCAACAATGATTCGTCTTAACCTTGTAAAAGGCCTCGGACCCACGGTTCAGATTTGCGAAGGCTACACAGTAGCTCTCCCCGATGAGGTTTCAGATATTATCTGGAAGAGAACCGACTACACCTGGCCCTGCACATGGTTCACCCCCA
>CAZCQI010000227.1:0-1303 GCA_964500795.1 uncultured Eubacteriales bacterium | reverse complement strand
TATAGGGAATACCGTTCTTTTTAAGAACATCCTTTTTAACGTAGCTTGGAAGCTTTAATTCCTCGGGGGAAATAAGAACAACGTTTATCCCCTGGTATCGGGAAAGCGCGGTAATAAGCGAATGAACGGTTCTTCCGAATTTAAGGTCGCCGCAGAAGCCCACGGTAAGGTTATCAAAGCCACCCTTTTCACGCTGAATTGTAAGTAAATCAGCAAGTGTCTGTGTGGGGTGATTATGACCGCCGTCACCTGCATTTATAACGGGGATTGATGCGCTCTGAGCCGCAACGAGGGGCGCACCCTCTTTGGGATGGCGCATAGCTATAATATCGGCATAGCAGCTTATGGTCTTTGCAGTATCCGAAACGCTTTCGCCTTTAGCGGCGGAAGAGCTGTTTGCCTCGGAAAAGCCTATAACACTGCCACCCAATTCAAGCATAGCCGCCTCAAAGCTAAGGCGGGTTCTTGTTGAGGGCTCAAAGAAAAGAGTTGCAAGCTTTTTGCCCTTGCACTTTTCCGAATATTTTTCGGGATTTGCAATAATATCGTTAGCTGAAGCTATGAGTTCATCAAGCTCATCAACTGAAAAATCAAGAATATCAATCAAACTTCTCATAAAAAAATACCATTCCTTTAAGGCGTGCTATGGGCAATTTTATCAGGCTTTAGCTCCGTTTACTTCAAGATACTTCCTGATTCTTTCAACGTTCTCGCGGTTTTTCTCGTCCTCCTCAAGGTATTCGATAATATCGTAAACATCAACTACGGAATATACGGGGAAGCCGAATTCCTCGCCTACCTCAGCCATAGCGGATTTTTCGGTCTGACCTTTTTCCTTGCGGTCAACCATAACGAACGTAGCGGCAACCTTAGTGCCCTTAAGACCCGAGAGGATAGACATACTCTCGCGAATTGCAGTTCCTGCAGTAATAACATCCTCAACGATAACGATTTCTTCGCCCTCCTGAGGCTTGTAGCCAACAAAAACGCCGCCCTCACCGTGATCCTTTTCTTCCTTACGGTTAAAGAAGAAGGGAACGTCGAGACCGTTTTTTGCAAGAGCAACGGCTACTGATACCGCAATGGGAATACCCTTGTAAGCAGGACCGTAAAGAACGGTTTTCTTGTTGCCGACTTTTTCAAAGTAAGCTTTGGCGTAAAACTCACCTAATTTGCAAATCTGCTCACCTGTTTTGATATCGCCTGCGTTAATAAAATAAGGAATCTTTCTGCCGCTTTTTGCAGTGAAATCACCGAATTTAAGAACGCCTGCACCTTCTAAAAACTGTATAAATTCTCTTTT
>CAZCQI010000226.1:0-1310 GCA_964500795.1 uncultured Eubacteriales bacterium | reverse complement strand
ATCTGGACAAAGGACGTAGGTGTAAAGCCCGATCATATGGTGCGCTTCGGTAAAGAAGATAACTTCTGGGAGCACGGTCAGGGTCCTTGCGGTCCTTGCTCTGAGCTCTATTATGACCGTGGCGAAAAATACGGTTGCGGCAGTCCCGACTGTAAAGTAGGTTGCGAATGTGACCGTTATGTTGAATTCTGGAATCTTGTTTTCACGCAGTTTGAAAATGACGGTAAAAACAACTACACACCCCTTGCAAACCCCAATATCGATACGGGTATGGGTCTTGAAAGACTTGCCTGCATTGCTCAGGACGTTAATAACATTTTTGAGGTTGACACCGTTCAGAACATTATGAAGCACATAATGAAAATTGCAGGTGTTAAATATCACGAAAACGAAAAGAGCGATATTTCTCTTCGTGTTATCACAGACCATATCCGTTCAACAACATTTATGATTGGTGACGGCGTTATGCCCTCAAACGTTGGCAGAGGTTACGTTTTAAGAAGACTTCTCAGAAGAGCCGCCCGTCACGGCAGACTTCTCGGCATTGACAGACCCTTCCTTGCAGAGGTTTGCGAAACTGTTATTAAAGAAAACGAAAATGCTTACCCCGTTCTCCGTGAAAAGCAAGACTACATTATTAAAGTTATTTCAATGGAAGAAAACAGCTTTTATAAAACGATTGACAGCGGTCTCGAGCTTCTCAACGATATGATAAAGAAAACCGAAGGCACTGTTCTTTCAGGCGCGGATGCATTTAAGCTTCAGGATACCTACGGTTTCCCCATTGACTTAACCCGCGAAATTGCCGAAGAAAACGGTTTAACAGTCAACAACGAAGAATTTGAAAAATACCTTGCGGAAGCAAAAGCTTTGGCAAAAGCCTCTCGCAAGGTTGCAGGCACAGAGGGTTGGAAAAGTTCTGATATTTCATTTAAAGAATGTAATGCAACAGAATTTACAGGCTACGGCACAACAGAGCAGAACGGCAAAGTTCTTGCTATTGCCGCAAACGGTGAAAAGGTTGACTTTATCGGTATTGATACAGATGCAATTATCGTTCTTGACAAAACTGCTTTCTATGCAGAAAGCGGCGGTCAGGTTGGCGATACAGGTACACTCACGGTTAACGGGTCCGTTTTCACGGTTACAAACACAACCAAAACCGCGGTGGGCGTAATTCTTCATTACGGCACGCTTACAGAGGGCGATGCAATTAACCTTGGTGATGAAGTTTTCGGTCAGGTTAACAAAGCTCGCCGTCAGGCAATTATGAGAAACCACACCGCTGCTCACCTTCTTCAAGCGGCACT
>CAZCQI010000225.1:0-1366 GCA_964500795.1 uncultured Eubacteriales bacterium | reverse complement strand
GCACTGTCGTATTCACAGTTTGTTCCGGGGAATGCAGGAATAAGCACCTTGGGCTTTGCAGCCTTGATTGAGGGAGCCTTGCGCTCAGTTGCGTTAAAGCTGAAATTCTCAACGGGAGTATTTGTATCGGGAATATTACAGCTGTAAACGCTTTCGAGCTTATTCTCATAAATACCGAGAACCTCATTTACATTAAGGCTCTCGTTGCCGAGAGTAAATTCTGCGTTATCGGTAACAGTACCGATATATTTGGCGTTTTCAACTTCCTCTGTTACTTCAAGTATAAAGGAAGCGTAGCTGTATTTGAAAATATCTTCTGAGGTAAGGCCCTCTGCAAATCGGAAGCCGAGACCGTTACCGAAAGCCATTTTCATAACCGCTTCGCCGATACCGCCCATACCGGGAGTATAGCAGGAAACTGCTTTACCCTCTCTGAGAAGAGCGCAAACCTTTTCAAATACTTTAAGAAGAGCTTCTGTTTCGGGGAGACCGTTTTCATCGTATTCGGGCGCAATAAGAGCTACCTTATTGCCTGACTTCTTAAATTCGGGTGAAACGATATCCTTAACCTTTTCGGTTGTAACGGCAAAGGAAACAAGTGTGGGAGGTACATCCAGATCTTCAAAGGTACCGCTCATTGAGTCCTTACCGCCGATAGAGCCTATGCCGAGATTTTTCTGTGCTTCGAATGCACCGAGAAGTGCGGCAAGGGGTTTACCCCAACGCTTGCCGTCTTTACCGGGATGCTCGAAATATTCCTGGAACGTGAGGTAAACATCCTCGAATTTTGCACCTGTTGCAATAAGCTTACATACAGATTCAACAACTGCAAGGTAAGCACCGTGGTAAGGGCTCTTCTCTGTAATAAAGGGATTGTAGCCCCAAGCCATAAGTGAGCAATCGTCAGTATGCTTTTTCTCAACGGAAATCTTCTGAACCATTGCCTGAATGGGAGTAAGCTGATTTTTGCCACCGAAGGGCATAAGAACCGTACCCGCACCGATAGTTGAGTCAAAACGCTCTGAAAGACCGCGCTTTGAGCAGATATTAAGGTCATCGGCAATTGCTTTCATATTCTCCGCGAAGGTGCCGTTAACTTTCTTTTCATAGCTTTCGGGCTTTGCGGGGGTAATTGTTATATGCTTATCGGCACCGTTCGAATTAAGGAACTCACGGCTGATATCAACGATTTTCTTGCCGTTCCAATTCATTACGAGTCTCGGCTCAGCCTTAACCACTGCAACGGGGCAAGCCTGAAGGTTTTCGGTTGCGGCAAGCTCTAAAAACTTATCAACGTTTTCTTTTTCAACAACAACAGCCATTCTCTCCTGAGATTCGCTGATTGCAAGCTCTGTGCCGTCAAGAC
>CAZCQI010000224.1:0-1370 GCA_964500795.1 uncultured Eubacteriales bacterium | reverse complement strand
AATATTTTAACTTATTCGTATATTGAAACCTACGGAATGCCTGAAAATGAAGATGATGAAATAGTTTTACGACGTTGTAAACGGGGCATTAGGGCGGCTCTGTTGGATTTTCAAAAGTATCATTATGATGAAACCGGCTTACTTGATTATGTTGATGATTATAAAAGAATCTATGATTTTTCTCCGCAAATCGTAGGATTGAAACTAGGAAAAAGATTCCGCTTTATTTATGATGAGAGTGGAAAACGTATAGCGGTTGAGTATGATAAAGATGCAGTTCCATGTGTTTTTGAAATATGATAGGGGACGGTTTGACAGGATATAACAGGGTAAGAAAGCCGTTGTCCTCGGTTAGTAAATTCAAAGGAGCAACGGTACGGTCAAGACCGTACCCTACTGTTGTCGTATATACCGTACTTATGGTGGTGTCTCCAACCTTTGATGCTTCCATTATACCATAAACTACAACTTTTATTATTCTATTTTGCTAATTTCGAAAATTATTCGGACTTTTTCAGTGGTTTCGAACCGTCCCCTGATTTTTCCCTTATTTTTCCAGGCGGTGATGCGTAATGAAACGTAAAAATCTCTCCCGAATATCATCTGTTAAGCGAAAAAAAATCGCAAGAATCTTCAAAAATTTCGCTCTTTTGCAAATCATAGCAATTATATTGTTATGTTTGGTTTTTTTAACCAAAAAAACAGCTAATGATGATAACACTTATAATCTGGATGTCCAAATTGTAGATATAGCTATAGATACAGTACCAAATGGTGTTGATATAGTATATTTTAAAACACAAGATTCGAAATATATGACTTATTGGAAAAAATATGACACGAACTACCAATCCAAAGATTTTCAGAACTTTAAATATGATATTTTAAACGAATCAGTTATAACCATTACTGTTTTAAAAAATTCTGAAAGCATACATCCGTTGTGGCATGGTTACGAAACTGTGGTTGATATCAGAAGCGATGCGTGTATTTATTATGACATATGTGATTACAACAGATGGCAAAAAAATGAACGTATAGCGGGAGTTTGCGCAGTAATAATTTACGAAATAGTGATAGATGTGATTTACGGGATAATTTTTTATACAAATCAGGAAGATATCAAGCGGTCTATCAAAAACAGGACAGGACCAATCAGGGGACGGGACAAGAACAAGACACACAAGACAGGGGACGGTTCGAAACCACTGAAAAAGTGAAGTTTTAAGCGTTTTTCAAAATTGAAACAGGGGGTCGGTTTTCCATGAAAAACCACAAAATCACAGAATCGCCCCCTGATTTTTCACTCAATTGGATTAGATCCAATTGAATGGGATACATAAATATAAAGGAGAATTTTTATGGTTGTT
>CAZCQI010000223.1:0-1378 GCA_964500795.1 uncultured Eubacteriales bacterium | reverse complement strand
GCAAACTCTGAGGAAAGTGTTGATAATCTGATTATCGAAGCAACAAACGAACTGTATTCGATGTTGGGCAAATACCTTGACGAAACTATTTTTAAGCTTACGGCAACAGCCGAGGAAAAGGAAAAATACGAAAAAGCTCTTATTGAAGCGGAATATCAGGCAGGCACGGGTAAAACTGCCCGTTCAGGTAAAAAAGGCATAATAGCCGCAATTATAGCACTTATAGCAGCGGTTGCTCTTTGTATTTTCCTCCTTCTTGAGCACGGCGGATATTTTGTAAACGCTACGGATGCCCCGGAAGAAGAATCCTTGCAGGCGGGCGGTAATACCATTTCTCAGACAGTTGGCGAAACCCAAAACACTACCGAGGAAAATTCAACCACCGAAGAAAATTCCACGGAATCCGAAATCACTGAGTTCGTCTCCGAGGAGGAAAGCAGTACATCAATTTTCCAGGTCAATGCAACCACTACCCTCACTCCGGTGCCTTACACAAATAACTCCGTAATAAATTACAACCCAAACCCAAACCCAAATACCACAAAAGAAGAAACCACTCAGGCGACCACGAAAGAGGAAACCACCGAAAAACCCACGGCACCTAAGGAAACCACTACAGAAATGGAAGTAGTTGAATTCTGATAATCCAATATCAATTTATAAGGGGAGATAGAAATGGCTGTACTCGTTACAGGCGGAGCCGGCTATATCGGCTCACACACTGCAATAGAATTGCTGAATTCCGGCAAGGATATTGTTATCATCGATAATTTTTACAATAGCTGTCCCAAGGTTCTTGAAAGAATAAAAGAACTTTCAGGCAAGGATTTCGCATTTGAAAATTGTGATATCCGTGACAAAGACGGTCTCAATAAAGTCTTTGAAAAATATCGTATTGATTCCGTTATCCATTTTGCAGGTCTCAAGGCTGTAGGTGAATCCTGTCAGAAGCCCTTGCTTTACTACGATAACAATATCAGCGGTACAGTTACTCTCTGCGAGGTAATGGCTTCTCACGGCTGTAAAAGCATAGTTTTCAGTTCTTCTGCCACAGTCTACGGTGAAAATAATATTTCTCCCCTTAATGAAACAATGAAAACGGGCGGAACAACCAACCCCTACGGTACCACAAAATATTTTATTGAACAGATTCTTACGGATACCGCTAAAGCTGACCCCGAATGGAGTGTATGTCTTTTAAGATATTTCAACCCCATAGGCGCCCACGAAAGCGGCAGAATCGGTGAAAGCCCCAACGGAATTCCCAATAACCTTATGCCTTACATAACTCAGGTTGCTGAGGGAAAGCGCGAGTTTTTAAGCGTTTACGGCAATGATTACGATACTCCCGACGGCACAGGAGTACGAGATTACATAC
>CAZCQI010000222.1:0-1383 GCA_964500795.1 uncultured Eubacteriales bacterium | reverse complement strand
TAAAGGCGTTAAGGGTGTTATAGAAGCGGTCGCCTGCGAAAAGCCTTAAAAGGTCATCCTCTGCCGAGAGATAGAAACGGCTTTCACCGGGGTCGCCCTGACGGCCTGAACGGCCGCGGAGCTGATTATCTATTCGTCTTGATTCGTGACGTTCGGTACCTATAATGTAAAGACCGCCTGCTTCACGAACCTTTTCCGCCTCTTTTGAGGTTTCCTTTTTAAATTCTGCTTCCAACTCGCGGAAGGTTTTTCTGGCGTTTAAAATATCTTCGTTATCGGTTTCTGCAAAGCCTGTTGCCTCGGCAATAAGCTCATCGGTAAAATCCATCTTTTTCATTTTGGCTTTTGCCATAAATTCAGGGTTACCGCCGAGGATAATATCGGTTCCGCGTCCTGCCATATTTGTAGCTATGGTAACTGCGCCGTATTTACCTGCCTGAGCAACGATCTCAGCTTCTTTTTCGTGGAATTTGGCATTGAGGACTTCGTGCTTTATGCCACGCCTTTTAAGGAATTTCGAGAGCTTTTCGCTCTTTTCGATATTAACCGTACCAACGAGAACAGGCTGACCCTTTTCGTGGCATTCAACTATTTTCTCAACAATAGCGTTGAACTTTGCTTCCTCGGTTTTATAAAGAACGTCGTCGTTATCAACGCGTATCATAGGCTTGTTGGTAGGTATTTCAACAACGTCAAGGCTGTAAATTTCCCGGAACTCAGCGCTTTCCGTCATAGCAGTACCCGTCATACCCGAAAGCTTTTTGTAAAGACGGAAATAGTTCTGGAAGGTGATTGTTGCAAGAGTTTTGCTCTCGTGCTCAACCTTAACACCTTCTTTTGCTTCAATAGCCTGATGAAGACCTTCGCTGTAGCGTCTGCCCATCATAATACGGCCCGTGAATTCGTCAACAATGAGAACCTGACCGTCCTTAACAACATAGTCAACGTCTCTCTGCATAGTGCCGTGGGCTTTAAGAGCCTGATTGATGTGGTGCTGGAGGGTAAGGTTTTCGGCATCCATAAGGTTTTCTATATTGAATGCCGCCTCAGCCTTTGCAATACCCGATTTTGTAAGAGTTGCTGTTTTTGCCTTTTCGTCAACAAGGAAATCGCCGCCTGCTTCTGCAACAACATCCTCGGCATCGGTTTTTGAGTCAAGCTCCTTGACCTTAACCATTTTAAGGCGTTTAACAAAGTCATTTGTCATACGGTAAAGGTCTGTGGAGGCTTCGCCGACACCCGAAATGATAAGGGGAGTTCTGGCTTCATCAATAAGTATTGAGTCAACCTCGTCAACGATTGCAAATGCGTGACCGCGCTGAACTCTCTGATTTGCATACATAACCATATTGTCACGAAGATAGTCAAAGCCCATTTCGTTAT
>CAZCQI010000221.1:0-1394 GCA_964500795.1 uncultured Eubacteriales bacterium | reverse complement strand
TGATAAATCCCGTTCTTCATCCTTCAGGTACTCAATTGCCGAAAGAAAAAGAATATAGCCGATAAAGGAGGGGAGTATGCTGACAGTACCGATATTTATATCAAAATAAATGAATAAATAACCCCATGCGGCCTTTGAGATACCGTCATACAGCTTTTGATAATCGGTCATTTTTTCACGCTCCTTCCTGTAAGTACAGCTCTGTTTGCCCGGCAAGCTCGTTATTGATGTAAATATCGGCGGCGTAATATTCCGCAGCTTCAGCTTCGTCGTCGGGATCAAAGCTTGTGCCGCCTCCGCCCAGAGAAAGTGTCGGTCCCCAACCCGGCGCTGTTGTTTGAGCGGAGCTTGCGGAGCCGGTACTGCTGCTTTCGGAGTAATATCCGCCCTTTGCTGGCGATAAAGACGGTCGCTCTTCTCCCGAATAGACAGGTTCTACCGAAAGCCCGATTTGAGTTATAGCATCTCTTTCCTCACCGGTTCCCAAATGGGTACAGGTCAAATCTTGACTGCTTTGTGCACTTGTAAACTCGGCGTTGGGCTTTGGTTTTGTTTCATAGTATGAGGAAATGTCGCCAAACAAATTGTTACTTTCACTTTGTATGGTATTATCTACAGTATAAACGGTCTGTATTTTTACCTCTGCCCGAATGCCTGCCGCGATACCCGAGTATACCATTCCCGGAAGCTCAAAGCAACCCCATTCTAAGGCCATCTCGGTTGCTTCAATGTATCTGAAATCTTCAAGGGGAACCGTTACCCACCGACCGTTCTCTTTTTTAACGCAAAGCTTTCGAACGGCAAGATACATTTTGCCCTCTTCCTCGGGCATCCCTTCGGGCGGATAATTCAACTTAATAACAAGCAAGCCTTCGTAAGCACCGTTGTCACACTCTTTGAGATTGTAAATATAATATCCGTTTTGTTTATTCGGCCACTCATCAATTCCGATATCCCAATTCGGATAGATACCGCTTTCTTCTTTTTCGGTTATCTCTTTTAAAAGTTTTTCTTGCATTGATTCAGGCGCGCACATGGCACGGTAGATACCGTTCTGCTCAAGAACTGCTTTGGCATATGTGTCAAAGGCTCCTGCAGGTGTTGTGCAGGGCGTGCTTCTGGCGTAGGCGAGCGAAAGCTTTACGGAGTTTTTTGATTCATAGACCGCTGATGCCTGAGTACCTATAACCGTAGACAGTGCGAGAATAATAATCGCGCAAATTGAAACTAATTCCATTCCTGCCGGATATTTTTTGAAACGGGCGATGGTTTCGATGCGCTTCCCGATGTTTTTACCGCCATTGTTTAAGGAGGTGCTTCCGGGGGTTTTTGCATAACGGTCATTTGCCGTTTCAAGCAGAAGTCTGCCGTAATCTCTGCGCTCTTCTCCTTCA
>CAZCQI010000220.1:0-1400 GCA_964500795.1 uncultured Eubacteriales bacterium | reverse complement strand
GTGTAACCAACGGGAAGATGTGAAGAGTTGGTGTAGTAAGGAGTACCGTTTTCGGTAGCAGTGATGATTGCGGGATAGTGCTTTTTGTCATGCTTTGCAAGACGGTATGTTGTAGACTCAGCGGGAGTTGCTTCAAGGTTATAAAGATCACCGTAAAGCTCCTGATAATCGGAAAGTCTTTCTCTCATATGGTTGAGCACGTCTTTTGTAAATTCCTGGGTTTCTTTATGGGTAAGGTCTTTTCTGAGCCATTTTGCATTAAGACCTACTTCGTTCATACCGATAAGACCGATAGTTGAGAAGTGGTTGTTGAACGTACCGAGATATCTCTTGGTGTAGGGATAGAGACCCTCTTCAAGAAGCTTTGTGATGATATCTCTCTTAACCTTAAGAGAACGGGCGGAGATATCCATAATTTTATCAAGTCTTCTGTAGAAGTCCTCAACATCCTCAGCAAGATATGCGATTCTGGGCATATTGATAGTTACAACGCCCACAGAGCCTGTGCTTTCGCCGCTGCCGAAGTAGCCGCCGCTCTTTTTGCGAAGCTCGCGAAGGTCAAGACGAAGTCTGCAGCACATTGAGCGGATATCGCTGGGCTCCATATCGGAGTTAACATAGTTTGAGAAATAAGGTGTACCGTATTTTGAAGTCATCTCGAAGAGAAGCTTATTGTTCTCTGTTTCTGACCAGTCAAAATCACGGGTGATTGAATAGGTGGGAATAGGATACTGGAAGCCTCTGCCGTGAGCATCGCCCTCGATCATAATTTCGATAAAGGCTTTGTTTACCATATCCATTTCTTTCTTACAATCGCCGTAGGTGAAATCCATTTCCTTACCGCCTACGATTGCGGGCATATCCTTAAGGTCAGCAGGAACAGTCCAGTCAAGAGTGATGTTTGAGAAAGGTGCCTGAGTACCCCAACGGGAAGGTGTGTTTACACCGAAAATGAAGCTTTCAAGGCATTTCTTAACCTGATTGTAATCGAGGTTATCCACTTTTACAAAGGGAGCAAGATATGTGTCGAAGGATGAGAATGCCTGAGCACCTGCCCATTCATTCTGCATAATGCCGAGGAAATTTACCATCTGATTGCAAAGAGTTGCAAGGTGGCTTGCGGGAGAAGAGGTGATCTTACCGGGAACACCGCCTAAGCCCTCCTGAATAAGCTGTTTTAATGACCAGCCTGCACAGTAGCCTGTAAGCATTGAAAGGTCGTGAATGTGGATATCACCGTTACGGTGAGCACTTGCAATTTCCTCATCATAAACCTCGGAAAGCCAATAGTTAGCGGTTATGGCACCTGAGTTTGAAAGGATAAGACCGCCGACTGAATAAGTAACGGTGGAGTTTTCCTTAACGCGCCAATCGGTTACCTTAACATAGCTGTCAACAAG
>CAZCQI010000219.1:0-1429 GCA_964500795.1 uncultured Eubacteriales bacterium | reverse complement strand
AGAGAAAAAACAGGCGTTGGTATGATGGAGTGCAAGAAAGCACTTACAGAGGCTGACGGTGATATGGATAAAGCTTTCGATTACCTTCGTGAAAGAGGTCTTGCAGCTGCTAACAAGAAAGCAAGCAGAATAGCTGCTGAGGGTGCAATCATCGCTTATACTGATGAGGATACCAAGGTTACAGTTCTTCTTGAAATTAATTCTGAGACAGACTTTGTAGGTAAGAACGAAAAGTTCCAGGGCTTCGGTCTTAATGTTGCTAAAACAATTGCAACAGCAAAGCCCGCTACAGTTGAAGCTCTTCTCGGTTTAACTCTTATTGATTCCGACAGAACTGTTGAAGAAAATCTTCACGACTTAATTCTTACAATCGGCGAGAACCTTAAAATCCGCCGTTTCGAAATCCTTGAGGGTGATGTTGTAACATATATTCACGGCGGTGGCTCCGTTGGTGTTGCAGTTGAGTTTGAAACAAATCTCAGCGACAAAGCAGAATTTGTTGCAATGGGCAAAAATATTGCTATGCAGATCGCAGCAATGAACCCCGATTATCTCAGCAAGGATTCTATTTCAGCTGATGAACTTGAAAAGATGAAGTCTATCACAATTGATAGTTCACTTAATAAGCCCGAATCACTTCCCAAGCCCATACTCAGGAAGATTATTGAGAAGGCTTGCAACGAAAAACTTTGGAGCGATGCAGATGTTGCCGCTTATGAAGAGCAGAAGAACAATAACTATCTCTTCAACTTCCTTTCAAAGGAAGCGGTTGCCACTCTTGCAGAACTTGCAGTTGCCGGTAAAGAGGAATTCATCAACGATAAAATTTTTGCAGGCGTTGTTGAAGGTCGTATGAAGAAGCAGATCAAAGAAGTATGTCTCCTTGAGCAGACTTTCGTTCGTTCTGATCTCTTTGACGGTACTGTTGCCGGTTATGTTGCACAGGTTGCAAAGACAAATGGCGCTGATATCAAGGTTACGAATTTTGTTCGTCTTGAAAAGGGCGAAGGTCTCGAAAAGAGAGAAGACAATTTCGCTGACGAAGTCGCGAGCATGATGAAATAATTATCAAGTTAGGGCGGCTTTCGTTAGAGAGCCGTCCGAAAATTTTTTGTTTTGTTAAATAATGCCTTTTTTGGCAAACTATAATTGGAGTTGATCATCAATGGAAAGAAAAGTAGGTACTGTATCAAGAGGTATTCGTTGTCCAATCATCAGACAGGGTGATAATCTTGTAGACATTGCAGTTACAAGTGTTCTCGAAGCAGCCGAAAGCGAAGGCTTTTCGCTCAGAGATAGGGATGTCGTTTCTCTTACTGAGACAATTGTTGCAAGAGCACAGGGTAACTATGCAAAGGGTGAGTATATTGCTACGGATGTTAAAGCGAAGCTCGGCGGTGAGACTATTGGTGTAATTTTCCCGATTCTG
>CAZCQI010000218.1:0-1440 GCA_964500795.1 uncultured Eubacteriales bacterium | reverse complement strand
TCACACCAATCCCCAATCCCAATCAGGGGACGGTTCGAAACCACTGAAAAAGTGAAGTTTTAAGGGGTCTCAACAGTCAAAAGTTTGTCGTATCTACATATTGAAAAACTTTAGAATTTATAGTATAAAATGCTTAGGGAAATCTATGCGGAATTATTGTAGGCTTTCCCAATTTTCATGAGGAGTTGTGTATCTGTGAAACGACTATTTAATATAAAAAGTTTACGTACTTTTATTGGTTTGTTGAGTATACTTTTAATGATTGTTTATTTGTTTTTAAATAAATCAATTTATCTAATGGTTTTAGAGGTGCTTTTCGTAATTGCTTTTTCTGTTTGTACAATTATTATTGAAAGAAAACATAGTTTAGGAGTAACTGTAATTAGAATTTTATTGCTATGGGCTATGGTTACCTGCCTTTTTTTAGACAAACATTCATGGTTTTTTGTGATTTTGATTTTAGACTGTGTGTTGCTTCTGATTGAAAATGCAAGAAAAGAAAAGACCGGTTTATCAACTGGATATGATTCTTGATGATAGGACAGGGGGAGGAGTTAGATATATGAGTATATTTAAAAAAAATATAGTGTTTTCTGTTTTTTCAGCAATAGTTGCAATATGTTTATATTGTTCTATTTTGTTTTGGGAATTAGATGTATTTGAATTTGAGTATATACATATACTGTTATCTTTGGCACAACTGTTCTTGAGTTTGTCTTTGTTATCTGTTGTTTGTACCATCTTAGGACACAAATTTAATATGAATATTCAAAAACTCAAGAAACTTCTTGCTGTAGGTTGTTCTGCTCTCTCTGCTATATGCGTGATTCTTATTAGCTATAACAGTATCAATTATTATGATTGGTATACGCCCCAAAATATTATTGATAATAACGAAGAGTTTACACAAACTTTTTTTCCTTATCACAGAATTACAGATATGAAAAATCCGGATATTTCTGTTTCACATATATCAGGTACTGATTATGTAACAATCAGTTCACAAGGAACTACAGAAACCGGATTACATATTACATATCACATGGAATATTTAGAGAGTTTTAGTCCTTTTATGAACTTGAAATTTTATCTCGAAAGGGGCATTTTAATTCCGTCAGATTTGATGTATACTGACTCATTTATCAAAACCGAAAAGACTGAAATTAGTGGCATAAAGGTAACTGTTTTTACTAAAGAAATCGGTGACGATATAGGTGTGTTTATAAAAGAAGGTAATAAAGCAATTTATGCTGAATTGGATAATGATTACAGCAATCCTATTGACACGGAAACTTTTGTGAACATCGTTATCGAGCAATTTACTCTTGTAAATCAATCTGTAGATGAAAAAGTTTTCCTTGATATACCTTTTTCAGAAAAATTTAATAGACGAGTTTTAAAATAAACAGAGACAAGACAGAGGACGGTTAGAAACCACTG
>CAZCQI010000217.1:0-1455 GCA_964500795.1 uncultured Eubacteriales bacterium | reverse complement strand
GTCATAGAAGATATTGATTCTGCTCTTCAGGAAAGTATAGAACTGCACATATACAGCGAAGAAACTGAATAATCAAACGGCACCCCCACCCATTATGGGTGGGGCATTTTTTGTTCAGTTCACATTAAATTTTTGACATTTATATTAACATTTCTTTAATAATACTTGCTTTCATATTTGCTTCCTCTCCTTCTGTTTTGTCATTCTATCTATATATGTCAAAAAAAGTCTATTACTTCACATTTATTTTCCGATTTTTCAAACTCCTCCCTTTTGCACTATTTTTCGACAATGTTTTTAGTGAAAAAGACAATAAATATTTAAACTTTTCCTTGACAAATTACTTTCATGGTGTTATAGTGACAAGAAACAGATGAGGTAAGGGTTATGAAAACATATCTTCTCAAAAAACAAGATATGCAGAATTCCTGGCTTGTAAAGTATGATTATGATACTTGCAGGTCTATGCCTTTATACTCATTTCGCAAAAAGTAAACTATTATTTTAACGATATGATTATACCGGTGTAGGCTTACTGCAAAGCTTACACCGGTTATTTTTATACATAAAGGAGAATTGGTATGAAATTTTTAGATTTGTTCAAAAATAATAAAGTTATCAAAACAGGTAACCCTGTTATAGATTTTTATAACAGATATGATGAGGATGGCAGGCTTATGAAAAGAAGTCGAATGCCGGAATACCTAACTACTATGAGATACATTGAAAAATACATAATACCTGATTCAAAGATTCTTGAAATAGGTGCAGGTACAGGCAGATATTCTATTGCACTTGCTGAAAAAGGCTATGATGTTACCTCCGTTGAGCTTGTTCCACACAACCTTGAGATTATGAAGAAAAAAGTTAAACCCGAACATAAAATCCAGATTCACGAAGGTAATGCCTGTGATCTTTCTTTTCTTGATGATAATACTTTTGACACTGTTTTGCTTTTAGGCCCGATGTATCATTTATTTACAGAAGAGGACAAACACAAAGCATTGAGCGAAGCAATAAGAGTTGCTAAAAAGGGGGGTATCATTTATACTTCATACTGTAATAATGATACATCTGTTTACAAATTCTTTTACACAAACAGAGTGCTAAAATTCGTTGATAAAGGTCTTATAAAAGAAGATTACCATACAGTATCAGCACCCGAAGAAATTTTCGAACTGTATCGTAAATCAGACATTGATGAGCTTATGAAAGGTTACGATGTTACACGATTACACTTTGTTGGTGTAGATATGCTATCATACCTATTTGATGATAGATTAGATAATCTGAATGACCGTGAATTTGAGGAATATATGAAATTTTTATCAAACCTCTGTGAGCAAGAAGACTGTGTCGGTCTTTCGATTCATATGCTTGATATATTCAGAAAGGAGTAGACACTATGATTAAATATCCAAACTATGACAGAAGCATACTTTCAATTGCTTCATC
>CAZCQI010000216.1:0-1460 GCA_964500795.1 uncultured Eubacteriales bacterium | reverse complement strand
TCAGCCGAAGGTATCATCACTTTCCAACACAAACAGCGGAATAACCGTTAAATGGAACAAGATAACAGGAGCAAAGGGCTACACAGTTTACCGCAAGGCAAGCGGAGATAAGAGCTGGACTAATCTTGGCAATACCACAGGCACGTCATTTACAGATACAAAGGCAAAAGCAGGAACAACCTATTACTATACGGTAAGAGCCTACAACGGTTCGGTAAAATCAACGTATACCTCGTCAACCGCCATAAGAAGGCTTACAACACCCACACTTAAGAGCGTAACAAGCGCAAAGAGCGGAATTACCTTTAAGTGGAACAAGGTAACGGGTGCCGAAGGTTACTATGTATACCGTAAAACAGGCTCGGGCGACTGGAAGAAAATAGCCACAGTAAAGAGCGGTTCAACAGTCAGCTACCTCGATAAGACTGCAAAGAAAGGCACAACCTACACCTACACAGTAAGAGCGTATTACGAAAGCTCATCAGTCAGCTATTTCAACACAACAGGACTTAAAATAAAGGATAAATATTGATATGTTCGGAAAAAAGAAAAAGAAAAATGAAGAACCTCAGGGATATGTTTACAAGCCTCGCGAATATGATCGGGAGGAAAAGATAGCGATACAAAAAATCGTTTCCTCGATCCCCGTGACCCGCAAGCTTCTTTCTCAGGAGCTTCTTGTAACGGCAATAAATAACTATGTTGTTAAAAACATTAAAATCGGAGCAAATGCCGCCCGCAATGTTAATACAACCAAATATCCGCAGGTGTTTTTCAGTTCCTTTAAGGATTTAATAGACAGCACCGAAAATCTTATGAAAATTGAGCCTTATTGGCGGTTTGAAGGCAACGGTCCCACAGACCAGATGAATGATATCAATGAGCGCAAAGACAGAATAATACAGGGCTTTATTTATGAATCCTTTAACGACCTTGTAGCTCAGCTTGAAACAAAACGCAATCCCGCCGCTAAGCAAAAGCTTTTTGATGATTATCAAAATTCTCTTATAAACAATATTGATGTTTGCGGAGAGGAGAATTTTGAGTTTTTTAAAAAGCTTTGCCGTGAAAAATTAAATATTCAGGAAGAAGGAGAATGAGCTTATGGCATACCTTACAGACATTGAAATTGCACAAAGCTGCAAAATGAAACCCATCACTGAAATTGCCGCAAAGGCAGGAGTGCAAGAGAAATATCTCGAACCCTACGGTTGGTATAAGGCAAAAATTGATTTGTCTTATCTTAAGGCTTGTGAAAAACAGGGCAAGCTCGTTCTTGTTACTGCAATTACACCTACTCCGGCAGGTGAGGGTAAAACAACAACTACCATCGGTCTTGCAGATGCTATGAATAAAATCGGTAAAAATACCTGTGTTGCTCTTCGTGAGCCTTCTCTCGGTCCTGTTTTCGGTATTAAAGGCGGTGCCGCAGGCGGCGGATATGCCCAGGTAGTTCCTAT
>CAZCQI010000215.1:0-1467 GCA_964500795.1 uncultured Eubacteriales bacterium | reverse complement strand
AAAAAGGAACCGGTCGTGCAAGACAGGGTTCAACAAGAGCTCCCCAGTGGTATCACGGCGGTATCGCTCTCGGTCCCAAGCCCCGCACATACGGCATTGCAATCAACAAGAAAGTAAGAAGACTTGCTATGAAGTCTGCTCTCTCTTCAAAGGTTGCTGCTGATGAGATGATCGTTGTTGATTCAATCAATCTCGATGCTATCAAAACTCAGGCAATGGTTAAGACACTTGCTGCTGTTGAGGCAGGTAAGAAGGTTCTCGTAGTTCTTCCCGAAAATAACGAAGTTATCTACAAGAGCACAAGAAACATTGAGGGTGCTAAGGTTGCTACAGTTAATACTCTTAATGTGTATGATATCCTCAACTGCGATTCACTCGTAGTTCTTAAGGATGCAGTTACAAAGATCGAGGAGGTATATGCGTAATGAAACTCGCACAGGACATTATCATTAAGCCTATCATTACTGAGGCTTCTATGATGGGCGTTGCTGCTAAAAAATATACCTTTAAGGTTGCTACCGATGCTAATAAGATCGAAATTGCTAAAGCAGTTGAAGAGCTTTTCGGCGTTAAGGTTGCAAAGGTAAATACAGTTACCGTTAGCGGTAAGATGAGAAGATACGGCAGATTCGAGGGCTACAAGGCTTCCTGGAAGAAAGCGATCGTTACTCTTACCGAAGATTCAAAGACAATTGAGTTCTTTGACGGTATGATGTAATCTGTTTAAAACTTAGATAACGTATACCCGTTATGGTATAGTATGGAGTTGACATTCTCCGCAAAACCATTATAGGAGTGTGAATAAAATGTCTATTAAAGTTTATAAGCCGACTACAAACGCAAGACGTAGTATGTCGGTTACAGATTACTCCGGTCTTTCAAAGGTTGCTCCCGAAAAGAGCCTTTTAAAGTCTCTTAAAAAGAATTCCGGTCGTAACAGCTACGGCAGAATCACCGTTCGCCATCGCGGCGGCGGAAACCGCAGAAAGTACAGAGTAATCGACTTCAAGAGAACTAAGTTCGATGTAACAGCAACTGTTAAAACTCTTGAATACGATCCCAACCGTTCAGCTCACATCGCTCTTATTGAGTACGCAGACGGCGAGAAGTCTTATATCCTTGCTCCCGTAGGTCTCAAGGTAGGCGATACAGTTGTTGCAGGTCCTTCAGCTGATATCAAACCCGGTAACGCTCTTCCGCTTACCAATATCCCTGTAGGTACCTTCGTTCACAACGTTGAGCTTTATCCCGGCAAGGGCGGCCAGCTTGCAAGAGCAGCAGGTAATGCAGCTCAGCTTATGGCAAAGGAAGGCGTTTATGCTCTTCTCAGACTTCCCTCCGGTGAGCTTCGTAACGTTCCCGTTCAGTGCATGGCTACTGTTGGTCAGGTCGGCAATCTCGATCACGAGAATGTTAAGATCGGTAAAGCAGGTCGTACACGTCACATGGGTATCAGACCTACAGTTC
>CAZCQI010000214.1:0-1472 GCA_964500795.1 uncultured Eubacteriales bacterium | reverse complement strand
GCTCTCCATAAGGACATTGAGAAAACGAAAAGGATAATGCAAAGCATTGTTGCCGGGAGTGAATTGCTTAATGCTACCCAGGGAATGAGAGCAAAAAGAAGTGCTGAAACAGGTGCACCGAAAACAATGAAGGGACGGCGTTTACCGAGCTTTGAATGGCAACGGTCTGAGAGCTTACCGAAGGTAGGCTGGAAAATAACGCCGAAGATATTATCGAAGGTCATTATGACACCGATGAATAACGGTACGAGTGTAATACCACCGCCGGCGGCATTGACGTCCTGACCTTGGGTTTTTGCGAATTCTGCTAATACGGGTAATGCCTCATTAAGGCTTTGGCTCAGAGAATTTATCCACGAAGATTCGGAAAGTAATCTGTTGAGAATCTTTGTGATATAAGGATCATAGATTGCCCAAGCAATTGAAGTTGAGAGAAAAGCGAAGCCTGTCAATATGGTATGACCGACATGAAGCTTGCCGTTTTTCTCGCAGAATAGCTCTTGTTTGCTCATGTTTTTTCCTCCTTTAAAGCATAGCTATACTATGTAAAAGACATTATAACATACATTTTTGAAAAAGCCAATAAAATAAAGAGCCGCTAATTATTTTTAGGAACATTCCATAAATAATGCAGCTCTTTTTTGTTCAATTTATTGTTTGCTTCTGTAGCTTTCTGCTTCCCAATTGACTATAAAATCGGTAAGCTCGTCACTCATAGGCTTAGCTCCTCCGAAAGAATCAGTATATACCGCAATTTTCATACTGTCGTTGAAAAGTGCCGCGGCGGCTTCACTGCCCTTCTGAGAGTAGTCTACAGCATAAAGTCCGCAGTCCTTGACAAGCAATATTTTTGGAAGAAAACCGTTTTCTTTTTCATATTTTTCGGTTTTTGCTTTAATTTCGGCTTTTTCTTCAATATAGACGGGATAAGGCTTGCAATAAACTATCTGGTCGGGGTTAAAGGGAAGAAAAACTCTGTTTGCAGACTCTGCTGATTTTGAAAAATCGAGAGCTACTTCAGACGGCTCAAAGGTGATGACACTGTTTTCACCAAAAACAGAAGAAATTTCGTTGAAAATATGCTGAGATTTTTCTCCGTCAAACTCACCTACTGAAAAATCGGGCTCATTTTCAGTTTCGCCGAGGATTGCAGACATAACTCTGTGGAGCTTTTCATCAAGACCTTCGACAGTATCATCTGCAATGAAAATGCCGTGGTTTTGAAGAAGCAGAATATCTGCATCCTTATCGGAGCTTTCTTTATATTCTGTGAGAGTGTCATAGCAAATTTTTGCAAGAGTATATCCGGGTTTACACGCATCAACCCATAAAACGTTGTCGCCGAAAAGCTCTTTTGCAATTTTTTTACCGTCCTTTGCACAGGTGATTCCGTTAACAAGTGCGGGGTGAAGATGCAAAACAAAGGTCTGAGGGAAAAGTGAATGAAGAGTAGTTTCAACACTCGGACGTTT
>CAZCQI010000213.1:0-1554 GCA_964500795.1 uncultured Eubacteriales bacterium | reverse complement strand
ACAGCGCGTAAAAATACAAGGTCTAAATGTGATTGACAAAGGAAAAAACAAAAACTATAATGTTTAAAGAAATGTTATGAGTATAAGAAGTTATTTCGAGGTGCCGATATGAGAATTAAAAAGAAAAAACACGGTGCCGAAAGGCTTGAAGCCTGCGGCGATATCGTTATTAAGGATCTGAAAACAGCGGGAAATACTGCAAAAGAGCTTTTCGGCAATGATAATCCCATAAGAATTGAGATAGGTTGCGGTAAAGGTGATTTTATTGTGGGCACTGCGGCAAAAGAGCCGGATGTTAATTTTTTGGCTATAGAAAAAGTATCCGATGTTCTTATGCTGGCGGCTGAAAAGGTGAAAAAATCCGAGCTTTCCAATATACGCGTTTGTTGCGTTGATGCAAAAGAGCTTGAAGAGATATTCCCCGAGGGAAGTATCGACAGAATTTACCTGAATTTCTCAGACCCGTGGCCCAAATCAAGGCACGAAAAACGCCGTCTTACATACAGAAGCTTTCTCGGAATCTACAAAAAAATATTAAAGCCCGACGGAGCTATCTATTTTAAAACAGACAACCGCGGACTTTTTGATTTCTCCCTTGAAGAGTTTAAGGCATTCGGTATGAGAACACAAAAGCTTACCTATGACCTTCACAACTCCGAGTATATGGAGGGGAATGTTATGACCGAATACGAAAGAAGATTTTCGGGAATGGGTGTACCCATAAACAGGGTTGAGGCGTATTTTTAAAAAATAAAAGAGAGAATGGAGATACTTCGTAAAGAAGTTGTCCCCATTCAATTTGTCTGTAATCCCTGAAAGATTATTCTTATTTAACGAAATAATCTCGGACAGTTGCTCCAAAAAGCTTGTGCAATTTTTTGTAGATTTTCCGAACCAACATCCGGTAAATCTAAAATTTTTTGGTTTAACCGAATCAATTCCTGAAGACCGCAATTACCGGTGAGGATATATTCCACACTGTAGTCTAATTCTTTACATATTTTCATTGCATCTTCGATTCCGACCGCTTCTTCTCCCCGCTCCATCGTCTTTACGGAAGAAATAGGAACTCCCGCTCGCTCTGCAAGCTCCTTTCGGGAGAAGAAATTTCGGGTACGGCATTGAAGCAGCCGTTCTCCTACCTGTTGTAAGTACGTTTTTTCCATGGTTTTATCTTCCTTTCAGTATTTTTGCACAAAAAAAGTGCATAGCAGAGCCACGCACTTAAAAAACACCCGGCTCCGTTTGTTGCGATACAAATTTAATTAACGACGAAAGCGTGTGATTAAATAGAGCCTGTGCTTTTACCGAAAAGAAAAAACACTTTCAGAGTTTGAAAGCGTCATAGCGGATTACATACTTTAAACGGAAGAAAGACCTGCCGAGAAAAGAAACCAAAAATTTTTAAAAAAACAACCACCCTATTGGGTGGTTACTTTTATATGTGTGTCGGCATCGCCCTATTTTCCCAAGCGGCTTCCCGCTAAGTATCTTCGGCACTGTTGAGCTTAACTACCGTGTTCGGGATGGGAACGGGTGGACCCTCAACGCCAT
>CAZCQI010000212.1:0-1555 GCA_964500795.1 uncultured Eubacteriales bacterium | reverse complement strand
AATATTGCAAATTAGGTATAATTTTCTTGTTTTCATAGAAAAAGTATATCTTTTTACTCGCAAGTAAAGAATGAATTTGATAAAATGCAAATTCCGCTTTGCTTGTGAGGTTATACCATTTTGCAATGATTAGTTTGGCGACTATCGGAGTTTGCGTTTTTAGTGCGCTTGCTTCGGTAGGCGCACTTTTTTATTTAATAGGAGGATGTAACAAAATGGGATTACCAAGTGTTGAACAAAAAGATTTGGATGTAATGGAAAAATTGTTGAATGAGATTGATTTTTCAACAAAATATACTATCTTCTTCCAAGATGTTATGCACCATGAAAAAGAAATGATAGAAAAAAACGAACAGTATGTTGATGAACTGGAGAACCGTTCTATGATGGTAAGGATTATTTGATATTTCCTAATAATTAAAAATACACTAATAAAATTACATTTGTTTTATAAAATAATAGTCACATGCTGTGTGTGATTTCTTATTTGTATTTTACGGCACTAATTTTAAACATTAATCCCTTATGAACACTCGCACCAAAAATCCGTGTTTACCCTATGGGAGACACGGATTTTTTATGCCTTATTCTTTCGTTAATGCGTAGTAAATTTTGCACCACTATCGCTAATAAAACAGTTCTGCATATTCTTATTTATCTATCGTTTTTTATAAATAACCAACTCCGGATTTTCGCCGTTTTCTTCATAGGTGCAGACAAGCAGAAAATCCATATTAGCGGCAATGCCGAAACAACGATCACCGCCGAATTCACATTCGAGCTGACTTCCAAGATAAGTAGCGTTATCATCAAGAAATTTTACTACTTCACCATTCGGGAGACGATATTCCAAATTGATAAAACTGCCCGACAACACATTAAGGTTTTCTACCTTGGGTAAGCTCTCAATATGAAATAAGGTATTAAATTCATGGATAAGCTGTTGCTTAAGCTCTTCAAACTTCTCTTTTCCACCAAGTTCCCTATATTTCTCAAAAAAGTCAAGGGTATATTCTCCGTCTGCATAGCACCACTTGCAGTAATCCTCGTTAAAAGCTCCAGCTTTTTCGTGGCTGATATTACTATCATCAATGTGTATTCTATATCTGTGGAATTTTGTAGAAGTGCCAAGGGCGATGGCGGCTTTTAACCGTCACCGCCCTTGGCTATTAGTTATTGATTTAGCTCTTTGCTGTGTATCTTCTCTTTCTGTCAACAACAGTTAGAGTAATTATTGCGCCGCCGCTTACGAACAGGAGTGCAACCCACAGCCAAATATTGCTGTTGTCGCCGGTTGCAGGAGAAGTGGTGTTGGATGTTGTATTATCCTCTTTACCGCTGTCGATTTCATTCTGCGTAGAATCATTAGGCTTATTATTCTCTTCGGTATTGTTGTCTGTTTGTGTATTGTCAGAGGGATCGTTGCCATCATCTGCTGCAACAGGTACCCATTTGGCATACAGCCAAAGTTCTTCGGTTACCGCCTCATCAAAATCATATGCTTCGGTGTACGCTTCATCGGTGTACCATCCGCCGAAGGTGTAGCCGCTCAGCG
>CAZCQI010000211.1:0-1604 GCA_964500795.1 uncultured Eubacteriales bacterium | reverse complement strand
TGGATTTTGCGAAGCAAAAGACTGAGGGAGAGAAAACTACCCCTCCGTCACGGCTATGCCGTGCCACCTCCCTCGTCAGAGGGAGTCTCCTATAACAACAAGCATTTTTAACTTAATATAACATTTTCTATTACAGTTTTCAAGATATATATGAGAATAGAGTTATCCCGAAATTACAAGATAACTCTATTTTTGATGGTATGACAAAAGTCATACCAACACTTTGAAAATCATACCACCAATAATGCAGTTAAAAGCTTTGTTTTTAAGCGTCAAACCGACAAAAGGAACCAATCAGGGGACGGTTCTGTGATTGACACTTGAAATATAATGTGGTATAGTAGTTTTGGGTGATGAAAGATGCCAAGAGCAGCAAGAGAAAAAAGCCAAAGCGAAACATACCATATTGTGTTGAGAGGAATCAATCAGCAACAAATATTTGAAGATGAAGAAGATTATCAAAAATTCATCGAAATTGTAAAAAACTATCAGGCAATATGTGAATACAAAGTTTTTGCCTATTGCCTGATGGGAAATCATATACATTTGTTGATGGAGTTCAAAAAAGAACCTATAGAACAAGCTTTTAAAAGAATCGGGAGCAAATATGTTTATTGGTATAACGTGAAGTATCAAAGAAAAGGGCATTTGTTCCAAGATAGATTTAAAAGCGAACCTGTTGACGATGACCCGTATTTTTTGACTGTAATCAGGTACATACATCAGAACCCTGTGAAAGCTGGTTTGTGCAAAAAAGTTGAAGACTACAAATACAGTAGTTATAGCGAGTATATGAATGAATCAAGTTTTATCGATACTGACTATGTGTTTTCGATTTTGCCTAAAGATGCTTTTATTGAATACAACAATCAACCAAGTTCTGCTAATTGCCTTGATGTTGAAGAAAAAACAATCAGACGAGTGACTGACGAAGAGGCTCGTAAAATTATTAAAAAGCATTCAAAATGTGAAAATATTACTGAATTTCAAGCCTTGCCTGTTGCAAAACGGGACAAGTTTTTGAAAATCTTTAAAGAAAAAGGAATTTCAATCCGCCAAATAAGCAAATTGACAGGGGTTAGTTACTATATGGTGCAGAAAATGTAGCCCAATCACAGAATCGTCCCCTGATAGGTTCCGCTTTGGCAAAGATTTCTTTTCACCCAAAACGGTTCGCAGAAAAATGTGGCAGTATAAAAAAGAGCTTGTCAGAGCGAAAAAAGCAAAAAATGTGGATATTTTACCTGTTTGGGAAGAACAAATCCGTCATCTTAAGAAAATATCAAAATTCCATATTGATACTAAAAAGCTGACTTATGCTAATTCGCACGGTGATTATCACATAGGTCAAGCAATCATACATAACTACGATTTCACGGTTGTTGATTGGAGTTCAGCTTGTCGTTTACCAATTTGCGTGGATGTAATAACCTCTTATGTTTTTTCGAGTCCCACCTGTGCTGCAGGTGAAATTGATGCAGACGGACTGAAAATGTATATAAAACAATTTACAGAAAAGTTTTCGTTAACTGAGTATGATATAAAAGCTATGCCCTATGTGTTATATTTTTGGCACTGTATGTGTAATTATCGTCCTGATGAAC
>CAZCQI010000210.1:0-1644 GCA_964500795.1 uncultured Eubacteriales bacterium | reverse complement strand
AGAGCTCACTGCTCAACAGTAGGTGTTGCTTCCTTCGTTGAAGAGGCAGCTGTAGGCTACCTTATGGGTAAAGAACTTAAATACCTCGGAAACGCTGTTGAAGATCCTCAGAGACCTTTCGTTACAATCCTCGGCGGTGCAAAGGTTGCAGACAAGCTCAATGTTATCGAAAACCTTCTTAACAAGGCTGATACTCTTATTATCGGCGGCGGTATGGCTTATACCTTCCTCGCAGCTAAGGGCTACAGCGTAGGCACATCTCTTCTTGATGAAACTAAAATCGATTACTGCAAGGATATGCTCAAAAAGGCTGAGGAAAAAGGCGTTAAGATTCTTCTTCCCGTTGATGTTACAATCGCAAAGGCTTTCCCCGATCCCATTGATGCTGAAATCGAAGTTCAGATCTGCGATGCAGACAAGATTCCTGCAGATATGATGAGCCTTGACATCGGTCCCAAGACTGCCGAGCTTTTCGCAGATGCGGCTAAATCAGCAAAGACCGTTGTCTGGAACGGACCTATGGGCGTTTTCGAGAACCCCACTCTTGCAAAGGGTACTATCGCAGTTGCTGAGGCACTTGCTGAAACAGAAGCTGTTACAATCATCGGCGGCGGCGACTCCGCAGCAGCAGTTAACACTCTCGGCTTCGGCAGCAAGATGACTCATATCTCCACCGGTGGCGGTGCTTCTCTTGAGTTCCTTGAGGGTAAGGCTCTCCCCGGCATCGAAGCAGTTAATGACAAGTAATATATCACGCATCCTGCACATTTTAGCCACCCGAACTCACGTGCCCCTGCACGCTTCGGGGTGTCTAAAATGCACATTATGCGCAATCTATTGCTTGCGTGGTTTGGCATAATATATAAGCACATTTGTCGGTTTAGTTCCGACAGGTGTGAAAAAAGAGTGAAAGGTTTTTACAGATATGGATAAATCACTTCGTAAAGCGGTTATCGCAGGTAACTGGAAAATGAATAAAACCCCCGATGAAGCTAAGGCTATCATCACTGAAATGAAGCCTCTTGTAGCTGATGCTGACTGTGACGTAGTTCTCTGCGTTCCTTATATTGATATTTTCGCAGCTCAGGAAGCAGCCGCAGGCTCCAACATCAAAATCGGTGCTGAGAACTGCCATTGGGCAGAGAGCAGTGCCTTCACAGGTGAAGTTTCCGCTCCCATGCTTAAGGCTATCGGTGTTGAATATGTTATTATCGGTCACTCCGAGAGAAGACAGTACTTCGGCGAAACCGATGAAACCGTTAATAAGCGTGTCCGCGCAGCTCTTGACAGCGGTCTTACCGTTATCCTTTGCGTAGGCGAGCTTCTTGACGAGCGTAAAAAAGGCGTAACAATGGAAGTTGTTCGCTCTCAGACAAAGATTGCTCTTCAGGGCGTTTCTAACGAAGAGCTTGACAGAATCATCATTGCTTACGAGCCTGTTTGGGCTATCGGTACAGGTGAAACTGCTACCGCAGAGCAGGCTAACGAGGTTAACCACGCTATCCGTGAGGTTCTCGGCGAGCTTTATTGCCCCAAATGCGCAAGCCGCGTAACAATTCAGTACGGCGGTTCTATGAATGCAGGTAATGCTGCTGAGCTTCTCAGCCAGGTTGATGTTGACGGCGGTCTTATCGGTGGAGCATC
>CAZCQI010000209.1:0-1675 GCA_964500795.1 uncultured Eubacteriales bacterium | reverse complement strand
TCGGTTATTCCTAAAATATAATCAGCCGAAACCCCGTAATATTTGCACAGCTTTATGATATATCTTACGGGAATTTCATTAGCTCCTCTCTCATATCGGGCATACATTGTTTGCGAAGTCCCAAGAAGTTCGGCAATTTGAGTTTGCGTTAAATCAGCATCTTCTCTTAAATCCCGTATTCGTTTTACATAAGTGTTCATAACATCACCTAGTATTATAATACCCGAGTAAAGTTATTTACTATAATTTTAATAAATATCTTTACTATTGACTTTAGTAAATAATTTTGCTATACTCTTATTGAAGCATAACAAAAGGAGGAATATTTATGAAAAAAGCGTTAAGTCTGTTTTTATCAATAGTTTTGGTATTGGGTATATTCCTGAGCGTACCCTTTACCGGATCGCCGTTTAAAATTACGGCAGAAGCAGCAACAAGCGGAACATGCGGAACCAATGTCCAATGGTCACTGAGCAACGGCGTATTAACAATAAGCGGAACCGGTGCGATGAAGAACTATCCTTCATCCGCTCCGTGGGATTCGTCAAGATCAAGCATAAAAGCCGTTGTAATAAAAGAGGGTGTAACGAGTATAGGGGATTATGCTTTTTGTAGTTGCACAAGTGTGACCTCAATAACAATCCCTGACAGCGTAAAGAGTATAGGACATTATGCTTTCTATGATACTGCATATTATAACAAAGCATCAAATTGGAAAAACGGAGTTTTGTATATAGGAAAACATCTTATAAAGGCAGAACCTACAATAAGCGACAGTTATAAAATTAAAGCCGGTACAAAAACTATCGCCAATTTTGCTTTCCATGATTGCGACGACCTGACCTCAATAACGATCCCCGATAGCGTAACGAGTATAGGCTCTGCTGCTTTCTTTTCTTGCGAAAAACTGACCTCAATAACAATTCCTGACAGCGTAACGAGTATAGGGGAGAGAGCTTTCTATGGTTGTATAAGCCTGACGGCAATAAATGTATCTTCAGGCAATCGATATTATACTTCTGTTAACGGAGTATTGTTTAACAAGAATAAAACAAAGCTTATTCAATATCCGTCAAGAAAAACAAATACCTCATATACTATACCAAACAGCGTAACGAGCATAGGCATTTGGGCTTTCCATAATTGCAACAGCCTAACCTCAATAACAATCCCTGACAGCGTAACGAGTATAGGAAATTATGCTTTCTCTTGGTGCACAAGCCTTAAATCAATAACAATCCCCAACAGCGTAACGAGTATAGGGGATTATGCCTTCTCTTGGTGCACAAGCCTTAAAACGATAACAATAGGTAAAAGCGTAACGAGTATAGGAGAGGGTGCTTTCGAAGATTGCACAAGCCTTAAATCGGTAACAATACCCAACAGTGTGACATATATCGGAAACAATGCGTTTGGCTATTATTATAAATCGGGAGATATCATCAAAATATCTAACTTCACAATTTCTGGTTATAAAGGTTCTGCCGCCGAAACCTACGCTAACAAAAACGGTTTTACATTCATTGCAATTGATAAAGGATGTTCCCACACCTCAACAAAATGGGTTACGGACAAAGCCGCAACGGTAAATGCTGCAGGTAGTCAGCACAAAGAATGTACCGAATGTGGTAAGGTTCTCAAAACTGCTGCAATCGCACAGCTT
This sequence comes from uncultured Eubacteriales bacterium, assembly GCA_964500795.1. Classification (GTDB taxonomy): domain Bacteria; phylum Bacillota; class Clostridia; order Oscillospirales; family Acutalibacteraceae; genus DTU089. Next base: position 12 of record CAZCQI010000209.1, on the reverse strand, counting down.
ATGCCCGCAACT
>CAZCQI010000208.1:0-1702 GCA_964500795.1 uncultured Eubacteriales bacterium | reverse complement strand
TCCCATTTTCGGGCTTCCCCGCATTATTACTTGCGAGAAAAATCTGGACCGTATGCTTTCAATAGTTGACAGCCCCGCAAACAGTCTTTGCCTTTGCACGGGTAGCCTTGGTTGCGCCGAAAGCAATGACATTCCCAAAATGATTGAGAAATATGCAAAGGCGAACAGAATTGCGTTTATGCATATAAGAAATGTTAAAATCCTTGAGGATGGCTCATTTGAAGAACGCGCACATCTTTCCGATTGCGGCTCTCTCGATATGTATAAAATTGTTAAAGCCCTTGTTGATAATGATTATGACGGTTATGTCCGTCCCGATCACGGCAGAATGATTTGGGGCGAAACAGGCAAACCCGGTTACGGACTTTTTGACAGGGCGTTAGGCGCAACATATATAAACGGTCTTTTTGAGGCTTGTGAAAAAGAAAAGGAGTCAAGATAAAATGAATGAGATGAACAGTAAAATTTCAGCTATCGGCGTTGTTCCCGTAATCAAACTCAATAATCCCGAGAGAGACGCGGCACCTCTTGCAAAGGCTCTTTGCGAGGGCGGAGTTCCCGTTGCTGAGGTTACCTTCCGCGCCGCAGGTGCAGATATTGCAATTAAGCTTATGAAGGAAGCTTGCCCCGAGATGCTCGTAGGTGCAGGTACCGTTCTTACTACCGAACAGGTTGATAAGGCTATTGCCGCAGGTGCAGAGTTTATCGTTACACCCGGCTTTGACCCTGAAATTGTTGCTTACTGTCAGGGGAAGAATATGCCTATTTACCCGGGTTGCACAACTCCTACGGATTATCACGCCGCGCTTAAATTCGGGCTTGAGGTTCTTAAATTTTTCCCTGCCGAGCAGTCCGGCGGCCTTTCCAAAATCAAGGCAATGAGTGCTCCTTTCCCCATGTTCAAAATTATGCCCACCGGTGGCATTTCTCTCAAAAATCTTAAAGAGTACCTTTCCGCTCCTCAAATTGCGGCTTGCGGTGGCTCTTATATGGTGACCGCAGAGCTTATTGATTCACAGAATTGGGCTGAAATCACAAGACTTTGCCGTGAATCGGCAGAAATCGTTAAGGAGGCAAGAAAATAATGGCTAAGGTAGTAACATTCGGCGAAATTATGCTTCGCCTTGCACCCGAAGGATATTACAGGTTTTTCCAGAATGACAAAATGCAGGCAACATTCGGCGGCGGTGAAGCAAATGTTTCTGTTTCACTTGCAAATTACGGTATTGAAAGTGTATTCGTAACAAAACTTCCCAAGCACGCTATAGGTCAGGCGGCAGTTGATTCTCTCCGCTATTTCGGTGTTGATACTTCAAAAATCGTCAGAGGCGGTGAGCGTGTAGGTATCTATTACCTTGAAAAAGGTGCTTCCCAGAGAGGATCGGTTTGCATTTATGACCGTAAGTATTCTGCAATTCAGCAGGCAGAGCCATCAGATTTTGATTGGGATTCCATTTTTGATGGTGCAGATTGGTTCCATTTTACGGGTATTACTCCCGCTCTCGGTGAAAATGTTGTTGAAATCTGCCGTCAGGCTTGTGAGGCTGCAAAGGCTAAAGGAGTTAAAATTTCCTGTGACCTTAACTACCGCGGAAAGCTCTGGACCCGCGACGAGGCAAGAAAGGCTATGACTGACCTTTGTCAGTATGTTGATGTTTGCATTTCTAACGAAGAGGATGCAAAGGATGTTTTCGGCATAGAG
>CAZCQI010000207.1:0-1724 GCA_964500795.1 uncultured Eubacteriales bacterium | reverse complement strand
GGTGTGGTTCGCCGTCAGTAAAATCGAACGGCAACAACGGTACGGTCAAGACCGTACCCTACAGGTGTGGTTCGCCGTCAGTAAAATCGAACGGTAACAACGCTACTGTAAAATCGAACGGTAACAACGCTACGGTCTTGACCGTACCATACTGTTTGTTTTTTATTTTTTATTTCTATTTCCTTTTGTATTTTTTATTTCTATTTCCTTTTTTGTTGCAAATGTAAAATATATGTGATAAAATAAATTGATTATAAATATTTAATTCCGGATGTGATATCAATGAGGAAAACAAGTGCAAAATTCGGATTTATCGGCGTAAGCGGAAGAGGTTCGGGTATGCTTGACCTTCTTTTGCAGGTTGACGGTGTAACCGTTCCTGCAGTTTGCGACCTTGTTCCCGAAAGAGCCGAAAAAGGTATTGAAATAGTCGAAAGCAGGAATGAAAAAGCATATCCCGTTCACGCGTATATCGATTACCGCGAAATGCTTCAAAATGAAGAGCTTGATGCGGTAGTTATATGCACAACATGGATAACACACGCAATGATTGCAGTTGATGCAATGAAGGCAGGCTGCCACGTTGCATTTGAGGTGGGCGGTGCATCTTCTGTCGAGGAGTGCTGGCAGCTTGTAAGAACAAGCGAGGAAACAGGCAAAATCTGTATGCTTCTTGAAAACTGTTGCTATTGCAGAAATGAAATGGCTGTTTTCAATATGATTCGTCAGGGCATATTCGGTGAAATAGTTCATATGGAGGGCGGTTACCGTCACGATTTACGTGATGAAATTGCTCTCGGCAGAGAGAATATCCATGGCAGACTCTTTAACTTTATGAACAGAAACGGAGAGCTTTATCCTACTCATCAGTTAGGTCCCATTGCAAAGGCTCTTCGTATTAACAGAGGCAACCGTTTCCTTACGGTAAATTCCGTTGCAAGCAAGGCTCGCGGTCTCAATCAGTGGATTAAGGACAATAAAGGTGAGGATTACGACCTTTGCGGTTATGATTTCAAATGCGGTGACGTTGTTACTACAATAATTAAGTGTGCAGGCGGTGAAACTATTAAGCTCACCCACGACTGCTCTCTTCCCAGACCCTATACCCGTGATTACGAGGTTCAGGGCACAAAGGGTATTTACTCTGAGCCTGAGGACGGCAAGGGGAGGATTTATATTGACGGTATGCATAAGGAGGACGACAGCTGGACTCATTCCTGGGATGATTTCACTCCCTGGAGAGAAAAATATGAGCATCCTCTCTGGAGCCTCTACGAGCGCGGCGGCATAAAGGCAGGCCACGGCGGTATGGATTATCTTGTGCTTTCTGCATTTGTTGACAGCGTTTACGAGGGAGAGAAGCCTCCTATTGATGTTTACGATACTGCCGCTTGGATGGCAATTACCTGCCTTTCAGAGCAGTCAGTAGCAATGGGCGGTGCACCCGTTCCCGTTCCCGATTTCACAAACGGCAGATGGATTGATCGTGAGGATTTCAGAAGAGGTATGTATTGCCTTGAAGAGGTTTGCGAAGAATGTTACCCGGAGGAAGAATAAAATGTATTATATAGGTGTTGACGGCGGCGGAACAAAAACCGCATTTGCCCTTTTCGATGAAAAAAAGAATATTGTTGAGCAGTATGAAACAGAAGGCTCAAACCACGAAAACCTTGAAGGCGCAATCCCTCAGGCGGCAGGCATTATTGCAGGGGGCGTGAAGGGTC
>CAZCQI010000206.1:0-1766 GCA_964500795.1 uncultured Eubacteriales bacterium | reverse complement strand
AAATAAATCAAAGTCTGTCCAACTTAATATGTATTTCAATTCTCTCTAAATAAAAACGGTCAGCCGTCCGAGCTTCTCGGGCGGCTGACTGTTTGTTCAGAAGTGTAAACGCTCAATTATATATTATTCTAAAGACCATTTTTGTTGCATTATAAGTGCGGGCACATAGTCGTTTTCTCTTGTATAGAAAGCGGAAAGCAAATCTCCGTTGGGGAGCTCAATAGTAGAAGGGTAGCCTAAATCACCGGTATCTTTGCCTTCAAAGATAACACATTCATCGCTCCAGGTTTCACCGCCGTCCTCACTGAATATTGCCCATATTCCGTAAGGTCTGCTTCTGTGGGAAAATGTAGAAATCAATGTGCCTGATGAATGCATAAACAAATGACCGGGAGCACCGCTGTCATCTCGTATGATCTGTTCGGGTTTACTCCATGTTACACCGTTATCAACGGAAACAGTCTGGTAAAGAGTAAACAAAGTTCCGTTCTTGTTTTCTGCACGCAGGTGGCATATTATTTTTCCGCTCTTAAGCTGAATTGCGTGCGGTTCGCAGAAGTAAATATCCTTGAATTCCTCGTATTTATAAAGCCCCATTTCACCTCGTAAGGTCATTTCACCGGTTTCGGTGTTGATGGTATGTGCTTCAATACGGTTGTGGATTCCACTCCTTCCGCCAATCCACAGTACAGTACCGTCATTAAGTACGGTTGGGCCGTGCGGTGAGGAAACGGGGGATTTATATATTTTCCCAAAGGTTTCACCGAAGTTTTCGCTTATTCTGAAACTTATACCGAGTGCTTCTGCTTCGTCTTCTGCAGAAACAGAATTTATGTAATCAAAACATTCTTCGGTTTGGGGCATGTTTTCTCTTTGAAATTCAAGTGAATTGTTGAAGGATGTTACGATAAGTCCGCTTTCACCGAAAACAGTCAGGCCTACATCTCTGTCATCAAGCACAGTGTCAATAATAGGTACGGGCTTTGAATATGTTTCGCCATTATCATCGCTAAAGGCTAAAACACCCTTGCCGAAAGGACAAATATGCTCTATTCGGTAACCGGAAGCACCAACGCAAATTTTACCATTCTGAAGTTTAACAATAGTGGGCCAGGCGAAGTAAGCGTGGTGACTTTCTGCATTTGACATAACGACCTTGGGCGAGCCGATCAATTTAATATTCAAAAGAATTCCACCTTTGTAAATAATATAAATTTATTGAATGAAATTATGTTTTTCAGTATTTATAAAACCGCACCGTTTTCCTTGAGCTTTTGTTGTAAAGCCTTGATATCAACATTATGTACGTTTGAGTTTGCTTTATGGGCTAACTTATTATTTCATCTCAATCTTAAAAAGTCTTGCTCCATGTGAATTAACCTTTGCGGAAAATTCGCCGTCGGTTACTGCGTGTTCCTCATGTTTCCACATATCCCAAACGCTGTATTTAACACCGCCGATTGAAACAGCGGTAATATCAAAACTGATTTCTCTTTCCTTGTCATCTGTGTTAAAGAGTGCAACATATTTGCAGTTTTCACCCTTAGAGGTCCAGATGATTTCACCTTTTCCGTCGGTTTCCTCGCGCTTGAACTGTCTTGCACCGCTCCCATTTTTGAGCATATCAATAAGCTCTCTGTTCTGAAGAAGTGAAAGGGTGAATTCATCGTTATCTCTCATTTCGCCGCCCATCATAAGAGGGGAGCGGAAAATGCCCCAGAGAGTCATCATTGTTATCTGCTCATCGTGAGTGAAGCGTGTGTAAC
>CAZCQI010000205.1:0-1772 GCA_964500795.1 uncultured Eubacteriales bacterium | reverse complement strand
CAAGCATGTTGAGGTAATGGTTTACGGCGACGGTGCTTTCAAGGATCCCCAGGGTAAAATATGGGAGCTTGCAGACCCGGTTGTTTCTCCTGCTCATACCGACGGTCTTATCGGTACTCCTAACGAACTGAAACTTAAATATCTTGCTGATAATGATTTTAAAGGTCTTTCAGGTGTAGAGCTTAAAGAAGCGATTTCCAACAGCATTAAAGCAAAATCAGGCAACCTCGTAGGTAATATGGCTTCTCAGGGCACAACCCCCAGACAGCTTACAGACCTTATCGGTTCACTTTGCGACCTTACAAGCGGTTCGGGTGACAAGGGTACTCCTATCATCCTTGTACAGGGTTATTTTGATAACTATACCGATTGATTCAGTATGGTTTCTGTATATATTATTCAACGGAGGTAGATTTACATGGGTAGCGTTACTCGTCCTGAAGAAATGAAAAGAATTAATACAAAAGAGCTTGCCGATGCTTTTATTGCCGAGCAGATTGAAAAAATCCGCGCTCAGGTTGGCGATAAAAAGGTGTTGCTTGCGCTTTCCGGCGGTGTTGACTCCTCCGTTGTTGCCGCTCTTCTTATAAAAGCAATCGGAAAAAATCTTGTGTGCGTTCATGTTAATCACGGTCTTTTAAGAAAAGGTGAGCCTGAGCAGGTTGTTGAAGTTTTCCGCAACGAAATGGATGCAAACCTTATTTATGTTGATGCTGTTGACCGTTTTCTTAACCGCCTTGAAGGCGTTTCAGAGCCTGAGAAAAAGCGTAAAATAATCGGTGATGAGTTTATAAATGTCTTTGCAGAGGAAGCGAGAAAGCTTGACGGCATTGAATTCCTCGCCCAGGGAACAATTTACCCCGATATAATCGAAAGCGATAAAGGCATCAAAGCTCACCATAATGCAGGCGGTCTTCCCGAGGACTTGAAATTCCAGCTTGTTGAACCCCTCATTCTTCTCTTTAAAGACGAAGTAAGAGTAGTAGGCGAGGCTCTCGGTCTTCCTTCCGGTATGGTTTACCGTCAACCGTTCCCCGGTCCCGGACTCGGTGTTCGTTGCCTTGGCGCCATTACAAGAGAGAGACTCCACGCTCTCAGAGAGGCTGACGCTATCCTCAGAGAGGAGTTTGATAAAAACGGTCTTGCAGGCAAGGTTTGGCAGTATTTCATTGCAATACCCGATGTTAAGAGCGTCGGCGTAAGAGATGAAAAACGCTATGAGGGTTGGCCCGCAATCATCCGCGCAGTCAATACAACCGATGCAATGACCGCAACTATTGAAGAAATTCCTTACGCACTCCTTCATCATATAACCGACCGCATTACCCACGAAGTTGAAGGCATCAACCGTGTCCTCTACGACCTCACTCCGAAGCCCATCGGCACAATCGAGTGGGAATGAAAATTCGCTAAAATTGACCCCCGAAAACCCCAGTATTTATGCGGGTTTTCGGGGTTTTTGCATTTTTACGAGTACACAAAAAGTACACGACAACCTAATTTTCAAGTGCCTTTTCACACCAGTTTTCCAGTGATTTTACCACCTCCTTTTGCAGTCGAAATCCCATTTTCTTTTTCTGCTTCTTTTTCCCACTCCAATCTTCATAAACAAATTTGCAATACCACCTTCCAGTCCTTTGATCTTTATATGTTGGCATTGTACCACCTCCTGCTTATAATTGTGGCTTTTAGTAGGTTGAATGCAAGAGATATAAATAGATAAAAAATTGACTTTCCCGCTTAATTCAATGAACAAATTAAGCAAGAAAGTC
>CAZCQI010000204.1:0-1775 GCA_964500795.1 uncultured Eubacteriales bacterium | reverse complement strand
TAAAAAATAACAAAGCAGATGAAGAAAAGGGTTTTCATCTGCTTTGTTTATTATTTTGCTAAATTTTCCAGCGTTTCACCTGATAAGCGGTAGGTTGTCCATTCGTCAAGGGAAACTGCGCCCAGAGATTTATAAAATTCTATGCTCGGTTTATTCCAATCAAGGCAACACCAATCAAGTCTGCCGCAACCTCTGTCCACGGCAATTTTTGCAAGTGTTTTTAAAAGAGCCTTACCGTATCCCTTGCTTCGGTACTCGGGTAAAACGAACAAATCTTCAAGGTAAAGTCCTGCTCTGCCCAAAAAAGTTGAAAAATTGTGAAAAAATAAAGCAAAACCGACCTCTTTATCCCCTTCGAGGGCGAAAATCACCTCTGCTTTTTTCTTTTCAAAAATCCATTCCCTTAAAAGCTCTTCCGTTGCAACTACCTCGTTTTCCAACTTTTCATATTTTGCAAGCTCAACAATAAATCTGTGAATCAAAGGCACGTCATTTTCAGTTGCATATCTGTAATTCATATTTTCTCCTTTTCGGATTTTCAATATTATATGTTCTCGATAAATAGTATTTTACCCATATATTTACATATAATTCTCAAAATAAATAAAACTGTTTAAAATCAGTCTGCTTTTATTTTTGCTTCTTTACCGTCCTTAAGTAGCCTTCGAAGTGTTTCGGCATCGTCAGCTTTCATTGCATCACTGTATTTTTTCAGTTCATCAATCAGCATATCTAACTCGGAAATAAGATTTTCTTTATTATCAAGGAAAAGCTCCGTCCACATATCCTCATTAAGATATGCAACACGGCTTAAATCCTTGTAGCTTCCTGCTGAGATACCCTTTCTTTCAATAGCCGAGGGACTTTTTACGAATGCATTTGAAATAATATGGGGAAGCTGAGAAGTAAACGCAATAAGCTTATCGTGCTTCTTAGGTGTCATAACGGAAACTCTGCCGAAGCCGATTGCAATAATAACCTCTCTTGCATTGGCAAGAGTTAAAATATCCTCATTTTCCTTAGGCGTTAAAACAAAGGGTGCGTTCCAGAACATTGTATCCTTTGAATTTTCAAAGCCTGAGTACTGAGTACCTGCCATAGGGTGACCACCGACAAAAGAGAAATTATTCTCATCGGCAATTTTAAAGCACTTTTCGCAAACAACGCGCTTGATACCTGCGCAGTCAATTACGGTTGAACCCTCTTTAAAATTCTTAGCATTTCTGCTGACGTAATCAATAACCGCTTCGGGATAAACGGATATAAAAACATAATCACAGGTTGCAAGCATTTTTTCGGTCAATTCACCGTCAATGCTGTTTTCTTCAATTGCACTTTTAACAACATCTTTAGCTATATCATATCCATAGACCTTGAATTTCGTATTCTTTTTAGCTGATTTAGCAAGAGAACCTCCGATAAGTCCAAGTCCCACAATACCGATATTCATATTTCTTCCTCCTTGGAGTACATCCATAATTTTCACAACACAAATAAAAAGCCCTCACAGTGACCGACTGCAAGGGAAATATCAAACGATACAAAAACAGCAGCACAAATCACTATTACTTATTTAACCAAGTAATAGTAATAATAGTATGTAGCTGCGATATTATGTTTCATAACCGTTGTTCCTTTTCATTTTTTTAAATAGTAACACTATAACAATAATTTGTCAAGAAAAAAATAAAGAGTTGAAGCATAAACTTCAACTCGCGTAGCATATACCCTGAAAACTGAACAAAGGAAAAAGCGAAAGAAACAAACGAAATGGT
>CAZCQI010000203.1:0-1805 GCA_964500795.1 uncultured Eubacteriales bacterium | reverse complement strand
AGGAGGGAAGCGCAGTGCCAAGAAGAGGCCAGATTGCAAAACGTGATGTTTTGCCCGATCCGCTTTACAACTCAAAGCTTGTTACAAGGCTTATTAACAATGTAATGTTAGATGGTAAGAAGGGCGTTGCACAGAAAATCGTTTACGACGCATTCGATATCATCAGAGAGAAAACAGGTAAGGAACCCCTTGAGGTTTTTGAAGCCGCTATGGAAAACATTATGCCTGTTCTCGAGGTTAAGGCTCGCCGTGTAGGCGGTGCTACCTACCAGGTTCCGATCGATGTTCGCCCCGAAAGACGCGAAACACTCGGTCTTCGTTGGATCACAGTTTACTCTCGTCAGCGTTCAGAGAGAACAGCTAAGGAAAGACTTGCTAACGAAATTATGGATGCAACTAATTCTATGGGTGCTGCCTTCAAGAAAAAAGAAGACATGCACAAGAACGCAGAAGCAAACAAGGCTTTTGCACATTTCAGATGGTAATTATCTGAAAATTCTAACTATATTCGGAGGACATTATGCCAAGACAGGTATCTTTACAGCAGACCAGAAATATCGGTATTATGGCTCACATTGATGCTGGTAAAACTACCACAACCGAGCGTATTCTTTACTATACCGGTGTTAACCATAAGTTAGGTGAAACCCACGACGGTGCTGCTACAATGGACTGGATGGCTCAGGAACAGGAGAGAGGTATTACAATTACTTCTGCTGCTACAACTTGTTTCTGGAACGGCAACAGAATCAATATCATTGACACTCCCGGTCACGTTGACTTTACAGTTGAGGTTGAGCGTTCATTGAGAGTTCTTGACGGTTCTGTTACGGTTCTTTGTGCTAAAGGCGGTGTTGAGCCCCAGTCAGAAACTGTTTGGAGACAGGCTGACAAATACAGAGTTCCGAGAATGATCTACGTTAATAAGATGGACATTATGGGTGCAGACTTTTATAATGTTCTCAAAATGATAAAGGATCGTCTTAAATGTAACGCTGTACCGATTCAGCTTCCAATCGGTTCCGAGTCAACCTTCAAGGGAATTATTGACCTTGTTGAAATGAACGCGGTTGTTTATTACGATGACCTCGGCAAGGACATCAGAGTTGAAGAAATTCCCGACGATATGAAGGAACTTGCAGAAAAATATCGTGCTGAACTCATTGAACATGTTGCTGAGCAGGATGATGAGCTTATGATGAAGTATTTCGACGGTGAAGAGCTCACTGTCGATGAAATCAAAACCTGCATCAGAAAAGCTACTATTGCTAACGATATGGTTCCTATTGTTTGCGGCACATCATACAAAAACAAAGGTGTTCAGAAGCTTCTTGATGCGGTTGTTGACTATATGCCCGCACCTACGGATATTGAAGCTATTAAGGGTGTTAATCCCGATACAGATGAGGAAGAGGTTCGTATTTCTTCCGATACCGAGCCTTTTGCAGCTCTTGCTTTCAAGATTGCAACAGACCCCTTTGTCGGCAAAATTTGTTATTTCAGAGTATATTCAGGAAAAATCGAAACAGGTTCTTCCGTTTATAACTCAGTTAAGGATGATAACGAAAGAATCGGTAGAATTCTTCAGATGCACGCTAATGAGCGTAAAGATATCGACTGCTGTTACGCAGGTGATATTGCTGCCGCAGTTGGTATTAAGAGAACTACAACAGGTGATACTCTTTGCGATAAGAATCATCCCGTAATTCTTGAATCTATGGAATTCCCCGAGCCCGTTATCCGTGTTGCTATTGAGCCCAAGACTAAAGCAGGTCAGGAGAAGATGGGTATTGCTCTTGCAAAGC
>CAZCQI010000202.1:0-1834 GCA_964500795.1 uncultured Eubacteriales bacterium | reverse complement strand
CCGTCAACATTTATAACCATATGACCCATTTCACCGCCGCAGAAGTTACTGCCTCTGTAAATTTTGCCGTCGATAATGATACCGCTTCCGACACCTGTGCCGAGAGTTACCGCAACAAAGTTTTTAACACCGTTGCCGCAACCTGCAACTGCCTCGCCGAGAGCGGCGGCATTTGCATCGTTTTCAAGATAAACGGGCTTTTTCAGTCTTTCCTCGAGCATTTGCTTTGCGGGAACATTGTGAAATTTAAGGTTGTTTGAAAATTCAATGGCACCTGTATCCTTGTTTACGGAACCGGGTGTGCCGATACCTACGCAAACAATTTCGTCATAAGCAATACCTGCATCGGCAACTGCCATATCAACCGCTTCCTTAATGGAATCAAAAATCTCTTCGGCAGGACGGGGAGCGCGTGTCTTGACCTTACCTCTGCCGATTATTTTATAGTTTTCATCAACAACACCTGTTGCGATATTTGTACCGCCCAGATCTACACCTATTCTGTACATAATAATTATCTCCTTTAAATTGATTTAATTCCAAGAATCCAATTCTTTTGCAGTCGGTTGGAAATCTTCCATACCGAGCTGTTGCATCAATTCTCTTGCGGCATTGTAGCCAAGCTTTTTCTGACGGTTGTTCATAGCCGCTATTTCTATAATAATTGCAAGGTTTCTGCCGGGCTTTACGGGAACGGTGGTTGAAGGAACCTTAATACCGAGAATTGAAATATATTCATCTTCAAGACCCAGACGGTCATAAGCCTTACCACTGTCCCACTGCTCGAGCTGGATTACCATATCTATTTTTTCGGTAAGCTTGACGGAACCTATACCGAATATATTACGGGCGTTGACTATGCCTATACCGCGAAGCTCAATGAAATGGCGGATATTATCCGGAGCGCTTCCTACAAGGGTTTTCGAAGAAACACGCTTGATTTCAACCGCATCGTCTGCAATAAGACGGTGACCGCGTTTAATAAGCTCAACGGCAGTTTCGCTTTTGCCTACACCGCTGTCGCCCAGAATAAGAATACCTTCACCGTAAACCTCAACCATAACGCCGTGGCGTGTTATACGCTCTGCAAGCTCCGTACCTAAATAGGAGATAAGCGTTGCCATAACCTGAGAGGTATCCTCATTGGTGCGTAAAAGCGGAACCTCGTACTTTTTTGCAAGCTCAAGCATATCCGAGTTGATTTCGCTTCCGCGGGTTACCAGAACCGCCGCAGGATGATAGCTGAAGAAAAGCTCAAGCCTTTTGTATCGGGTCGCATCATCCAACTCGTTGAGATAACTCATTTCGGTAAGACCGATGAACTCTATACGGTCACTGTCAAAATATTCGGTGTATCCTGCAAACATAAGACCGGGTCTGTTTACTGCCGAGGAGCACACCACAAGCTCGTCATCGGGTTTATCGGGTAAATATGCCGTTTCGAATGAGTGAGTTTTTATGAGCTTACTCAAACGAACAGAGTACTTGGCACTCAAACATATTCCTCCTTTATATAATATTGTATTACCACACATTATAAAACAAAAAAAGCCGTATGCCAATACAAAAATCAAATTTTTTCTTGCGGAAGGATAAATAAATCAGCAATAATTCGCGTCAGAAGGAAATAGTGAAAATGCGTCAGAAGAAAATAGTAAAAAACAGTTGACTTTTGCAGAGGGGTGTGCTACAATGCCATTACCTCTCAAAGAGGGTTCTTTTTTTGCGCCCTGATTTTTCGGGCTCGGGGAGTGAACTTTCTCGGCAAGATAAGGGATACGCCCTTTTCACCGGCGAGAGGGAGGCTAATCAAAAATTGGAGGTGCCGTTATGA
>CAZCQI010000201.1:0-1858 GCA_964500795.1 uncultured Eubacteriales bacterium | reverse complement strand
CCTTGAAGGTGCAGACTTCCGCGCCTGCGAAGCCTACGGCCCGATGTATAAATAAAACATATGTAAAAGCTCCTCTTGATTTAGCTCAAGGGGAGTTCTTTATATGTAACGTTTCTATTGAAAATTTTTGCGTATAGACGCAAAAATTTTCAATAAAGTTGACTTTTCATAAATACTTTTATATAATGTTAATGAAAATAACTGTTGTAAGACGCAAAAATTTTCAGTGGAGATGTTAATTTTGGAATTTAAAAGAACTTATTATCTGAATAAATTGATATTGAAAAAGCACAATGGTTTAATTAAAGTTGTTACAGGAATACGCCGTTGCGGAAAATCATATCTTCTTTTTGATTTATTTAAAAATCATCTTTTAGAAAACGGTATCAAGGAAAATCACATTATTGAAATGCCTTTTGATTCTTTTGAAAACAAAAAGTACAGAGATGCGGAAATTTTTTATCCTTATATTAAAGAGAAAATTACAGATAGTGAAATGTATTATATTCTTTTAGACGAGGTTCAATTACTTAGTGATTTTGAAGCGGTGCTTAACGGTCTTATGAGAATAAAGAATGTTGATGTCTATGTTACCGGTAGTAATGCAAAATTTCTTTCGAAAGATATTATTACAGAATTTCGCGGACGTGGTGATGAGCTTCATATATACCCACTTTCTTTCTCAGAATTTATGGCGGAGTATAAGGGTAATAAATACGATGGTTGGAATGAATATGTTTTATACGGAGGATTGCCACCGGTTGTTTTGCTTTCATCAGTTGAAGGAAAAATAGAGTTTTTGAAGAATCTCTTCAAAGAAGCTTATATAAACGACATAATCGGAAGACACAGTATAAAAAATAAAGAAGAGTTTGAAGAACTTATTGATATACTCGCTTCAGGTATCGGTTCACTTACCAACCCCAAAAAACTGTCCGATACTTTTAGATCCAAAAAACAGAAAAAAATCAGTATAAACACCATAAAAAATTATCTTGATTATCTATGTGATGCTTTTGTTGTTAATAAAGCTGTTCGTTATGATATTAAAGGGAAAAAATATATTGATACTCCCCATAAATACTATTTTACTGATATTGGATTGAGAAATGCACGAATCAATTTCAGACAATTGGAAGAAAATCACTCTATGGAAAATATCATATTCAACGAATTGATATACAGAGGCTTTAATGTTGACGTGGGTATAGTAAACATTAACAGTAAAAAAGGCAGACAACAATCGGAGGTTGATTTTGTTTGTAACAAGGGGTCAAAACGATATTATGTTCAGTCGGCTTTTGCAATACCTGATGAGCAGAAGCTGAAACAGGAGTCAAGGTCACTTCAACACATCGACGATTCTTTTAAAAAGATAATTGTTGTAAAAGAAACACCTGCACCCCGGTACACCGAAGACGGAATTCTTGTTATCGGTATTTATGATTTCTTGCTTAACCCCGATAGTTTGGATTTTTAAGTGTGAATAAATTCTCCTCTCGATTTTCAATTTGAAATGCATGAGGAGCTTTTATTTATTTTAAAGTAATATCTTACACATCGCTTGCCGGAACGCATTCGGCACTCAGGACCTTGAAGGTGCAGACTTCCGCGCCTGCGAAGCCTACGGCCCGATGTATAAATAAGAATAAACAAAATAACAGCAGTGGTACAGTGCGAACTGTACCACTGCTGTTATTTTTTAATATTTATCTTTAATCTTAAGACCTGTTGTGTTGAAATAGCTGACTGATGAGCTGCTGTAATAAGCTCTCACCGTATAGGTGTAGGTTGTGCCTTTCTTTGCAGTTTTATCGAGGTAGCTGACTGTTGAACCGCCCTTTACCGTGGCTATTTT
>CAZCQI010000200.1:0-1927 GCA_964500795.1 uncultured Eubacteriales bacterium | reverse complement strand
CCTCAGAAGGCTCTCGATTGGGTAGAGGAAAAAATGATTCCTTACTATCCTTTGGGCGTTTATAAAGATATCTACGCAGAGGAGGCAAAATAATGAGTAACACTTGTAATATTCTTTTTGCCGGCTTCGGCGGTCAGGGTATTCTTTTTGCAGGTAAATTTGTAGCATATAAAGGTCTTATTGAAGGTAAGCAGGTTTCTTGGCTTCCTTCTTACGGTCCTGAAATGCGCGGCGGTACTGCAAACTGCAGTGTCATAATCAGTGATGAGCCTATCGGTTCACCCATTGTTGAAAAACCTGATGTGCTTATTGCAATGAATCTTCCGTCTCTTGATAAATACGAAAATGACGTTGTTTCCGGCGGTAAGATTTTCGTTGATTCAACTCTTATTGCCCGTAAAGTTGAGAGAACCGATGTTGACGTTTATTATATTCCTTCAACGCAAATGGCAAACGAAAGAGGCATAAATACTCTCGCTAATATGATTATGACAGGTAAGGTTCTCAAAGAGGTTCCCGTTCTCGGCTTTGAGAATATCGATGCTCCTCTTTCAAAGGTAGTTTCCGCTCGTCATCAGGATCTTTTGGAAGTAAATAAATCAGCCCTTAAACTCGGATACGACTATTAAGCCGCCCGAAATTTTGAAAAGAGGTAATATTTGTGAATTACGAGTTTAAAATTGAAAAAACAACTGCACCTAAAGCAAAGCCTCAGGACGAAAGCAAGCTCAGCTTCGGTAAAATTTTTACCGACCATATGTTTATTATGAATTATGACGAAGGTCAGGGCTGGCACGACGGCAGAATCGTTCCCTACGGTCCTCTTCAGCTTGACCCTTCATCAATGGTTTTCCATTATGCTCAGGAGCTTTTTGAGGGTCTTAAGGCATACAGAACTGCTGAAGGCAAAATTCAGCTTTTCCGCCCTCAGAAAAATATTGAGAGAATGAACAATACCTGTGACCGTCTTTGCGTTCCTCGTATTGACCCTGAGCTTGCGCTTGCGGCAATAAAGGCAGTTGTTGAGGTTGATAAAGAGTGGGTTCCTCATAATGACGGCACATCACTTTACATTCGTCCTTTCATTATAGCTACCGATGCTTTCCTTGGTGTTCATCCTTCTCACAGCTATATTTTCGCAATTATCCTTTCACCTGTTGGTTCTTACTATCCCAACGGTATGGACCCTGTAAAGATTGCCGTTGAGCGCGAATATGTTCGTTGCGTAAAGGGCGGCACGGGTATGGCAAAAGCAGGCGGTAACTATGCCGCATCTCTTATCGGTCAGGAAAAGGCAGATAAAATGGGTTATGCTCAGGTTCTTTGGCTTGACGGTGTTGAGAGAAAATATATTGATGAAGTCGGCGCAATGAACGTTTTCTTTGTAATTGACGGAACGGTTGTTACTCCCGAGCTTACCGACGGTAACATTCTTCCCGGTGTTACAAGAGCAAGCTGTATTGAGGTTCTTAAAGCTAACGGCTATAAGGTTGAAGAACGCAAGATTTCAATTGATGAAGTTAAAGAAGCCGCCGCTAACGGCACTCTTAACGAATCCTTCGGTACAGGTACAGCCGCTGTTATTTCACCCGTAGGTGAGTATATCGACGGCGATGACCACATTGTTATCAATAACAACGAAATCGGACCGATTGCTCAGTTCCTCTATGACGAGCTCACAGGTATGCAGTGGGGCAAGACAGAAGATAAATTCGGCTGGATTGAAAAAGTAGACTAAAACAAATACAGAAATCTCCGTACTCTGAAAAGGGTGCGGAGTTTTTTTGTGAACTTTTTAGCTTAATTGCACTAAATTATCTTTGCTGATTTGTTTAAATAACCAAAATTTCAGTTTTCAGAAAAATTTTTGTTGCATTCCCTTAATTTCGACATATATATACGAGGAGGAAAACATAAGAAAAATAAT
>CAZCQI010000199.1:0-1953 GCA_964500795.1 uncultured Eubacteriales bacterium | reverse complement strand
GTTTCACAAGAATGGAGAGAGTTGTCCGCGAAAGAATGACACTTTCCGCTCAGGAGCCCGAAAAGGCAACTCCCGCAGCACTTATCAATATAAGACCTGTTATGGCGGCAATCAAAGAATTCTTCGGTTCTTCACCGCTGTCACAGTTTATGGACCAAACAAACCCCCTTGCAGAGCTTACTCATAAGCGTCGTCTGTCTGCTCTCGGTCCCGGCGGCCTTTCACGAGACAGAGCAGGCTTCGAGGTTCGAGACGTTCACTACAGCCACTACGGCAGAATGTGCCCCATTGAAACTCCCGAAGGTCCCAACATCGGTCTTATTTCCTATCTTGCAACCTTTGCAAGAATCAATAAATACGGCTTTATTGAAGCACCTTACCGTAAAATTGACAAGGAAACAGGCAAGGTTCTCGATGAAGTTGAATATATGACGGCGGACGTAGAGGACAACTATTGTGTTGCTCAGGCAAACGAGCCTCTTGATGAAAACGGCTTCTTTATGAATGAACGTGTAACGGTTCGTTACCGCGATGAGTTCCGCGAGGTTCCGCCCTCAGTTCCGGATTATATGGATGTTTCACCCAAAATGCTCGTTTCCGTTGCTACTGCAATGATTCCGTTCCTTGAAAACGACGATGCTAACCGTGCTCTTATGGGTGCTAACATGCAGAGGCAGGCTGTTCCGCTTCTTAAAACCGAATCTCCCATTGTCGGTACCGGTATGGAATACAAAGCTGCTGTTGACAGCGGTGTTGTAGTTCTTGCAAAACGCGGAGGTATCGTTCAGAAGGTAAGCGCAAAGAAGGTTGAGGTTCTTGCAGATAACGGCGAGACCGATGTTTACGAGCTTATCAAATATATGCGTTCCAACCAGGGCACTTGTATTAACCAGCGCCCCATCGTTGAAATAGGTGAAAGAGTTGAAGAGGGTACTGTTATTGCAGACGGTCCCGCAACCTCTCAGGGTGAGATTTCACTCGGTAAAAATGCTCTCGTAGGCTTTATGACCTGGGAAGGCTATAACTACGAGGATGCCGTTCTTCTTAATGAAAAAATGGTTCGCGACGATGTTTATACTTCAATTCATATTGAAGAGCACGAAGTAGAATCAAGAGATACAAAGCTCGGACCGGAAGAAATTACAAGAGATATTCCCAACGTTGGTGAAGATGCTCTTGCAAACCTCGATGAAAACGGTATTATCCGAGTAGGTGCAGAAGTTCACTCGGGCGATATCCTCGTAGGTAAGGTTACTCCCAAGGGTGAAACGGAGTGCACTCCCGAAGAGAGACTTCTTCGCGCTATTTTCGGTGAAAAGGCAAGAGAGGTAAGAGATTCTTCTCTCAGAGTTCCCCACGGTGAATACGGTGTTGTTGTTCAGGTTGAAGTGTTCACAAGACAGAACAGTGACGAGCTCAACCCGGGTGTTAATAAGGTCGTTCGTTGCTACATCGCTCAGAAGCGTAAGATAAGCGTTGGCGATAAGATGGCGGGCCGCCACGGTAACAAGGGTGTTGTTTCAAGAATTCTTCCTCAGGAGGATATGCCCTTCCTTCCCGATGGTACTCCTCTTGATATCGTTCTTAACCCCTTGGGCGTTCCCTCGCGTATGAACATCGGTCAGGTTCTCGAGGTTCACCTCGGCTACGCCGCAAGAGCTCTCGGCTTCAAGGTTATGACACCTGTTTTCGATGGTGCTCATGAAAGCGATATCCGCGACCTTCTCAGTGAAGCAAATCTTTCAACCGACGGTAAAACATGGCTTACAGACGGCAGAACCGGCAGAAAGTTCGATAACCCCGTAACAGTAGGTATAATGTATTACCTCAAGCTCCATCACCTTGTAGATGATAAAATCCATGCCCGTTCCACAGGTCCCTACTCTCTCGTTACTCAGCAGCCCCTCGGAGGTAAAGCTCAGTTCGGCGGTCAGCGTTTCGGTGAAATGGAAG
>CAZCQI010000198.1:0-2013 GCA_964500795.1 uncultured Eubacteriales bacterium | reverse complement strand
TTGTTGCAAAAATAGGCGCAAGCTCATGCTGAGCGGGAGCTGCCTCGTTATGCTCCGTTTTTGCAAGAACGCCAAGTCTCCAAAGCTCTTCATCAAGATCCTTCATAAATGCCTGAACACGCGGCTTGATAGCACCGAAGTAATGGTCATCAAGCTCCTGACCCTTAGGTGGCTTTGCGCCGAAGAGTGTTCTGCCTGTGTAAACAAGGTCTTTTCTTTTATTGAAAACCTCACGGTCCACAAGGAAATACTCCTGCTCAGGACCTACGGTGGTTTTCACGGACACAACATCATTGTTCCCGAAAAGCTTTAATACGCGAAGAGTTTGCTTATTGATTGCCTCCATTGAACGCAACAGAGGTGTCTTTTTATCGAGAGCCTCGCCTCCATAGGAGCAGAAGGCAGTGGGGATGCAAAGAACGTCGTCTTTAATAAACGCGAAGGAGGTAGGGTCCCATGCGGTGTAGCCCCTTGCCTCAAAGGTTGCGCGAAGTCCGCCCGAGGGGAAGGAGGAGGCATCAGGCTCGCCCTGTATTAACTCCTTGCCTGAAAATTCCATTATAATATTGCCGTCCTTGGTGGGGGTAATAAAGCTGTCGTGCTTTTCGGCGGTGACACCTGTAAGGGGTTGGAACCAATGGGTATAGTGGGTTGCGCCCTTTTCAATTGCCCAATCCTTCATAGCATTTGCTATAACATTGGCAACATTTAAGTCTAATCTGTGACCGGTGTCGAGAGTGCGCTGAAGCTCCTCGTAGGTTTCCTTCGGTAATCTTTCTTTCATTACCGCCGCCGAAAAAACATCACAACCGAAATAATCTGTTACAGTTTTCATTCAAATCTACCCTTTTCGCGTATATAATCCTCAATATTATACACTAAAAGTTGCTTGAGCGCAACCCGAAAGATGAACTTTCTGTATGAAAAGATGAACTTTCTGTATGAAAAATGAACTTTCTTGCGGTTATACGCACCCCTGGGCTTTCATAGCTTCCGCTACCTTTAAGAAGCCTGCAATGTTTGCCCCCGCCATATAATTTTGCGGCATACCGTATTCTTTTGAGGCATCGTCACAGGCGTGGAAAATATCTACCATTATATCTTTTAGCTTGCTGTCAACCTTTTCGAAGCTCCAATATCTGCGTTCTGAATTCTGGCTCATTTCAAGTCCCGAGGTTGCTACGCCGCCTGCATTAGCCGCCTTTGCAGGCCCGAAGAGAATACCGTTTTCCAGAAAAACGTTTATTGCTTCGGGTGTGCAGGGCATATTCGCACCTTCCGCTACGGCGATGCAACCGTTTTTAACAAGTGCTTTTGCATTCTCTTCATTCAACTCGTTCTGGGTAGCGCACGGGAGAGCAATGTGGCAGGGGATGGACCATATACCGCCGCACCCTTCGTGATATTCTGCATTCGGTCGGTAATTAAGATATTCTTTAATACGCTTTCTTTCAACTTCTTTAATTTGTTTTATTGCATCAAGGTCAACTCCCGCTTCATCATAGATATAACCGCCGGAATCCGAAAGGGCGATGACTTTAGCACCGAATTCGGTTGCTTTTTCCGTAGCATATATTGCAACGTTGCCCGAGCCGGAGATAACTACACGCTTATTTTCAAAGCTTTGGGAGTTGCAACGGAGCATTTCATCAGTGAAATAGCAAAGACCGTAGCCTGTAGCCTCTGTTCTTGCAAGTGAACCGCCGAAGGGGAGACCTTTTCCCGTAAGAACACCCGTGAACTGAGTTCGAATTCTCTTATACTGACCGAACATATAGCCGATTTCACGAGCACCTGTACCAATATCTCCTGCGTGAATATCGGAATTTGAGCCGATATGCTTGTAAAGCTCCGTCATAAAGCTTTGGCAGAACGCCATAATTTCACGGTCGGATTTGCCTTTGGGGTCGAAATCGCTGCCGCCCTTACCACCGCCGATGGGAAGCCCCGTAAGGCTGTTTTTCAAGATTTGCTCCAAGCCGA
Organism: uncultured Eubacteriales bacterium; assembly: GCA_964500795.1. Taxonomy (GTDB): domain Bacteria; phylum Bacillota; class Clostridia; order Oscillospirales; family Acutalibacteraceae; genus DTU089. The sequence goes on along the minus strand of CAZCQI010000198.1, from coordinate 30 downwards.
GGAACTTGATGACGGAAAGGTTTACAGAGG
>CAZCQI010000197.1:0-2022 GCA_964500795.1 uncultured Eubacteriales bacterium | reverse complement strand
AAATCAAGAGGATCAACCATATTGTTGGAGATAACCTTAACGTGTTTACCTTCAACATTAAGAACAACTTCCTTAACACCCGAACGGCTGATTTCATCTGCTTTTTCAGCAGTAATCTTTTCACCTGCGGTTATAAGAAGTTCACCTGTGAAGGGGCTGAAAACATCATCTGCCACAACGCCGCCCTCAATTCTGTCTGCAAGAGCAAGCTTTTTATTATATTTGTATCTGCCGACTCTTGAAATATCGTATCTGTGGGGGTCAAAGAAAAGGTTATTGACGTGTGTCTCCGCAGATTCGAGCGTGGGGGGCTCACCGGGACGAAGCTTTCTGTAAACCTCAAGAAGAGCCTCTTCGGTGTTTTTGGTGGTATCTTTTTCGAGTGTTGCTTCAATTCTGTCATCATCACCGAAGAACTCGCGGATATCGTTATTGGAGGAAAGTCCCAATGCTCTGATAAAGGTTGTGATGGGAAGCTTTCTGTTCTTGTCGATTCTTACATTGAATATATCGTTCTGGTCGGTCTCGTACTCAAGCCACGCACCTCTGTTGGGGATAACGGTAGAAGTAAAAAGCTTTTTACCGTTTTTATCGTAGGTAAAGCCAAAGTAAACACCGGGTGAACGAACAAGCTGTGAAATAATAACTCGCTCAGCACCGTTAATAACGAAGGTACCGCTGTCGGTCATTATGGGGAAATCTCCCATGAAAACTTCGTTTTCTTTGATTTCGCCTGTTTCCTTGTTATAAAGGCGCACTAATACGCGTAAAGGTGCAGCATAAGTAGCATCTCTTTCCTTACACTCCTGAACGCTGTATTTTGGCTTCTCATCCATACGGTAATCGATAAACGTAAGAACAAGATTACCCGTGTAATCCGTGATTTCATCAATATCACGGAAAACTTCTCTAAGCCCTACATCGAGAAACCATTTGTATGAGTTCTTCTGCACTTCAATAAGGTTGGGCATCTGCATAACCTCATTGATGCCTGCAAAACTCATTCTCGTGTTTTTTCCGAGCTTTACGGGTTTTACATTCGCCATAAGACACATCACTCCGTTCTGTATTTTAAAATTCTTTTTTACCGTCGTAAACGGCTGAAAAAAGAAAAAATTGACCTGATTTAAGGGGATTTTGGAGATATGATTTGATTACATAAAAACGCAATTATTCATATTATTCCATTATAATGAGTATACATTATACTTCACCATTTTTCAAATGTCAAGAAGATTTTCGTAAAATTCGGAAAATTTTTCTAAAAATAAAAACATATCGGAAAAGCTAACACTTTTCCGATATGTTTTTATTAACTAATTTCTTTTTAACCTTAAATATAGCATAAATATATGCCGGAATCAGGAATATATCCCCTGCTAACCAAGCAACGGGATTTGCAATGCAGACTGCATTGTAACCTATAGTGTTAACGAAGCCGAAGCCCATAATACCTCTTGCAACAAGCTCAAAAACACCCGTTATCATTGCGGTAACACTGTAACCGAGACCTTGAAGAGCATTTCTTAAAACAAATAAAACCGCAAGAATGAGGTAAAAATAGCTACCCGCATCAATGTACTGCTGAGCAAGTCCGATAACCTCTGTTTCCGTTCCGTCAATAAAAATAAGCGAAATATATTGACCCAAAAACCTTGCCACGCAAAAGCCGCCTGCCGAATAAATTGCCGCAAGAAGAATACCGCTTTTTACGCCTTTTGTAATCCTCTCATATTTACCCGCACCCAGATTCTGCCCGCAGTATGTTGCCATAGTCATACCGATTGTTTCCGCGGGAAGAGTTATCATAAGCTGTGTTTTACTGCCTATTGTAACCGCGGCTATAATATCGGAGCCGAGATTATTAACGCAGGATGCAAGCATAACCGAGCCTATTGCGGTAATGGAAAACTGCAAAGCCATTGGCAGACCGTTTTTGAGAAGATTTTTAATAAAGGAAAGGTCAAAGCCTCTTGTTTGTTTTGTTATATGAAGAATAGGGAAGCTTCGCTTAACATAGAT
>CAZCQI010000196.1:0-2043 GCA_964500795.1 uncultured Eubacteriales bacterium | reverse complement strand
AGATTGTTCTTAACCTTAAGGGCGTTATTCTCAAAATACACGGAGACGGTCCCAAAACTATGTATATAGAGGCAAACGGCTCCGGTGAAATCACAGCGGGTGACATCAAGGCAGATTCCGAGGTTGAAATTCTCAACCCCGAGCACCACATTGCTACACTTGATGCAGATGCTCACGTTGCAATGGAGCTTACTGCTGATAAGGGCAGAGGATATGTTTCCTCCGACAGAAACAAACAGCTTCTTAACCCCGATATCAGCGTTATTGCTATTGACTCTATCTACACACCCGTTTTGAAAGTTAACTACACAGTTGACAACACTCGTGTAGGTCAGATTACCGACTACGATAAGCTCACCGTTGAAGTTTGGACAGACGGAACAATTTCTGCTAAAGAGGCTGTTTCATTTGCCGCAAAGATTCTCACTGAGCACCTCAATCTCTTTGTTGAGCTTTCCGATGAAGTTTCCAACACCGAGATTATGGTAGTTAAAGACGACAGCTCCAAGGAAAAGGTTCTTGAAATGACTATTGAAGAGCTTGACCTTTCTGTTCGTTCCTTCAACTGCCTCAAGAGAGCCGGAATCAACAATGTTGAAGATTTGATCAGCAAAACAGAAGATGATATGATGAAGGTTAGAAACCTGGGCAGAAAATCTCTTGATGAGGTTGTTGCAAAGTTGGCTTCACTTGATCTTTCTCTTCGTGACGAGGACGAATAAGTCCGCATATTCGGCAAAGGAGTGATTTAGATGCCCGGAACCAGAAAACTCGGCAGAGCGAGCGATCACCGCGATGCTATGCTTCGCAATATGGTAACATCCTTACTCGAGAACGGTAAGATGACCACAACAGTCACAAGAGCGAAGGAAGTTCGCGCTATGGCTGAAAAGATGATCACCCTCGCAAAGGTCGACAGTCTCCACAATAAGAGACAGGCTTTGGCATATATTACTAAGGAAGATGTCGTTAAGAAGCTTTTTGACGAGATCGCTCCCAAGTATAAAGACGTAAACGGCGGTTACTGCCGTATAATCAAGACTGAAGCTCGCCGCGGTGACGCAGCAGAGATGTGCATTCTTGAATTAGTCTGAGAAATTACAAAGAGGCTTAACCGCAACGGTTAAGCCTCTTGGATTTTTTACAAGAGTATGATATAATTTTAAAGAAAAGAGGGTGATATATTGAAAACAGGTTTGGGAGAAAAACTGAACGGACGGTTCAACGGACTTTCGGGTAATCAGTTGAAAATTATTGCTCTTATATCTATGACGATTGATCATATAGGCTTATATCTTTTTCCGCAGTATATGATTTTCAGATACATCGGCAGAATTGCTTTCCCGATTTTCGCCTATATGATTGCAGAAGGTTGCCTGTATACTAAAAACCGCAAAAGGTATTTAGCCTCCGTTGCGGGAGTGGGTATCGTTTGTCAAGCTGTATATTCGGCAGTAACAGGTTCACTGTATCAAAATATATTTATAACCTTCGTTTTATCCATAGGGTTGATTTATCTTTTGGATAATGTCGCGAAGAAGCGCACGAAAGCATCTGTTGCAGTGTTTTTTATATTTCTCGTTGCAGTGGCAGTTATATGCATATTCTTACCCGATTGGCTCAGTGGAACCGATTTTTGTATCGATTACGGTTTTGTAGGGGTAATGCTTCCCGTGCTTGTTTATTCCGCAAACACTAAGAGAAAGAAGCTTATCTTTACAGGTATTATGCTGATAATGCTTGTTATAACATTGGGAAAATGGCAGATATTCAATCTTCTTTCGTTACCTCTTATTGCAATGTACAACGGCAAAAGAGGAAAACATAAAATGAAAAACCTTTTCTATATATATTACCCGTTGCATTTGGTTGGTATATATTTAATAAGTGCAGTTTTAAACTGAATGAAAAATACACCAATACCAAACATTCAAATTCAATCGTAAAAAACAACCGCCTTGCCGTTTTTCGGCAGGGCGGTTGTCGCTCTCGGTAAGTAAAATTGAGAATTGAGAATTATCGGGACCTGCGGTCGGCATTATA
>CAZCQI010000195.1:0-2065 GCA_964500795.1 uncultured Eubacteriales bacterium | reverse complement strand
GAGAAACACAGTAAGGAGGTAGCACAAGGGCTGACGAAAAAAAGGCAGTCGAGAAAGAGGCTGCCTCAAAGGCAGACAAAAAGGCTGCAAAAGCAAAGAAACCTTCCAAGTTTTCCCCTAAAAATGTCGGTAAGGCTATCGCTCGCTTCTTTAAGGATCTCAGAGGCGAGACAAAGAAAATTGTTTGGCCCGGTCGTCATATGGTTATCAAGAGCACAGGTGTCGTTCTTGCCGCTATCCTTGTGATCGGCGCAGGTATCTGGCTTCTTGACTATGCTCTTTCAGGCGGAATTACCGCTTTGACCAGATTGGCAGAGACTACCGAGGTTACTGAAACTGTTGAAGGTGAAGAAACCGAAGGTGAGGAAGAAACCGAAGGTACAGAAGAAGCTGACGAATCCGAAGAGACAAGCGAAGAAGCTTCAGACGAAGCAAAGTCTGAATGATTACCGCCGTTTAATCTGATTCCCATTACTTAAATATCAGAATTTTACGGAGGTGTACTATGGCTGTCGAATCAAGATGGTATATCATCCACACCTACTCAGGTTATGAGAATAAGGTTGCGGAGAATATCGAAAAAATCGTTGAAAACCGCAAAATGCACGATAAGATACTGGGTGTGTGCATCCCTCTCGAAAAGGTTGTTGAAGTCAGAGATGACAAAACAGTCGAGGTTGAGAGAAAAATATTCCCCGGTTATGTTGTTGTGAAGCTTGCCGTTGAGTACAGCGATAAAGAGGGCGAAGAAAATGTCCTCAAGGTTCCCGATGAAACTTGGCACGCAATCCGCTACACCAGAGGTGTTACCGGTTTCGTAGGTCCGGACGGTAAGCCTGTTCCCCTTACTGCGGAAGAGGTTGAAAAGTTGGGCGTTGAAAAGACCGATGCAGACGGTGAAAGCGTCAACAGAACAGTTACAGAGGTATCCTACAGCGTTGGTGATTTTGTTACTATTACCGACGGTCTTATGGAGGGTAACTCCGGCGTTGTTGAAACTATCGACACCGCTAACAATACAGTTCGCGTTATTGTTTCGTTTATGGGTAAAGAAGCTCCTGTTGAGCTTAAGCTCAATCAGGTAAAAAAAGCGATAGACTAATCGCAGAAAACATTTGGTAATCAGCGGTATATCCGCTGTTATATGCGGTGCAAAGCGCCGCGTGTGGGAGGAGTAAGGCGAGCTCTTATTCCGCCATACCACGAATTTTGGAGGTGCAAAAAATGGCTCAAAAGGTTGTAGGTTTCATCAAATTGCAAATTCCCGCCGGTAAAGCAACCCCGGCACCCCCTGTTGGTCCTGCTTTAGGTCAACACGGTGTAAACATCATGGCATTCACAAAGGAATTCAATGAGAGAACAAAAAATGATATGGGTCTCATTATTCCTGTTGTAATCACAGTTTACGCTGACCGTTCTTTCTCTTTCATCACAAAGACTCCCCCCGCAGCAGTTCTTATTAAGAAGGCTTGCGGTATCGAAAGCGGTTCAGGCGTTCCTAACAAAACTAAGGTTGCAACAATTACCGCAGAGCAAGTAAGAAAAATCGCAGAGCAGAAAATGCCCGATCTTAATGCTGCTGATATTGATTCTGCTATCTCAATGATCGCAGGTACAGCACGTAGCATGGGCGTTACTGTTGTTGATTGATTACGGAGGATTTGTAATTATGAAACATGGTAAAAAATATGTTGAGAGCGCAAAGCTCGTAGACAAAGCAAAGCTCTACGAGGTTGCAGAAGCTCTCGAGCTTGCAACAAAAACTGCAAGTGCTAAATTTGACGAAACTGTTGAAATGCATATCCGTCTCGGTGTTGACTCCCGTCACGCTGACCAGCAGGTTAGAGGCGCGGTTGTTCTCCCCAACGGTACAGGTAAGTCCGTAAAGGTTCTCGTATTCGCAAAGGGTGATAACGTACAGAAGGCTCTCGACGCAGGCGCAGAGTACGTAGGCGGCGCAGAGTACGCAGAGAAGATCCAGCAGGAAAACTGGTTCGACTTCGACGTAGTTATCGCTTCTCCCGATATGATGGGCGTTATCGGACGTCTTGGTAAGGTTCTCGGT
>CAZCQI010000194.1:0-2066 GCA_964500795.1 uncultured Eubacteriales bacterium | reverse complement strand
CCTTGTCACGGATATATAAATTCATATTTTCGATAATTTTTTCTCCGTCAAAGGAGACGGAAATATTCTTCAAATCAATAATAACGTTGTTGGACAATTATGCAGCCCCTTTCCGCAAATTAAGAATATTGAATAAAAGCCTTTGCTTTTCATTCAAAAGAAAAAACCACCTACCCAAAGAACCGGAAATATAATTCTTCAAATTGGTGAATTTTGCTTTGTCCGTGGAATCAACCAAGTGTGAACCCGTGACCGCTGACATTTATTTTTAATTTGCACTTTTAATATATATACAATTAAAGGAAATGTCAATATTTTTTTGAAATTGTTGTAAAATATATTTTTTTGTTGGCTTTTTATACGCAATATAAAAGAGTGTCCCAGGCAGGGATATACGGATGATGGCGTAAATAAATTTTATAATCGGGGTTTATTTTATTTATAAGTAACGGGAGTTTAAAAATATCCTCGCTTTTATGATATGCGGCAATATTCATTTTGGGCTTATACTCTTTTAAAATACTTTCCCCCGCTATCAGAATTTCATACTCGCAGCCTTCGGAATCTATTTTTATAAAAGTGGGCACGGTATCCTTGCAAAGTGTGTCAAGAGTAACGCTTTTTATGAGACTGCCCTCGCCTACCGAGGACTGCCTGCCTGCCTTTTGAGAAAAAGAAACCTCACCGTCAACACCCGTTACCGCCGCATTTACCGCCGCAAATCGGGGCAAATCACCACAGCGTTCAACAAGCTTATTATAGGTTTTATTATCCGGCTCGGCGGCAACAATGCACTCATATTCACCCCCGCAAAGGCGAAGAAATTTTTCAACAGTATCTCCCCTGTAAGCGCCTATATCCGCAAAAACCTCTTTTTTCCCTAAACTTAAAATGTTTTCAGCCTCAGCTTCTTCGGATGTGATTTCAAGAAGCTCGTGAAGCTCACCGCCGAACTGAAAATTAACGTATCCCGAAAAAACCTTTCTTGAAAAATCATCTGCCATAAGAGAATAGGCGCTGTTTATCCCGGCAATGTTCTCTTCAAGAAAAGCTCTGTCAAAAACCTCCGTTCCGATAACGGGAACGCAGGGAACGAGAACCTTGTGAGCTTTGGCGATGTTACCGATATTTTCAATGACCTCGGGACGTGATGAGCCGAAAGCTATAATCACCGTGAAAGAGGAAAACAAAGCTTCAAAATATTCAATAGGCTTGACTTCAAAACCGCGAAAAGAGCGTTCGCGAACGAAACCGCTGCTTGCGGTAACTCCCGAAATTTTTATATTGAGCTTTTCGCACACATCAAGAACCTTATCTGCACCGTTACCTGTGCCGTACATAATTATGGGTTCTTCGGTCTTTTGAAGTTTTTCCCAAACGGATAATGCATCTATTTTAAAATTCAGCATATTACCCTCCGAAATTTTTTCTTTTTAAAGTGTAGCATAAACAAAGCATTTATTCAACAAAAAAAGAACGCTCTTCGCAAAAACAACTTTACGAAGAACGTTCGTTTTATGCAATTATTTTTCCCTTCCTATCCCTCAGCCCCAAAGAAATTTCATACTCTATGGCAAGCTGTTCGGCTTTGTAACGGTGAAGATTTTCCGCTTCCGTTTCACAATGATTTGTTTTGTTTTCTCTCGCTTTTTTCAACTTGTCAATACGCCACCAATGATATTCGATTTTTGCGGCAAGTAATTTCTGTCTAAGGCTTTTCATAAAACTGCGTCTCCTTTTCTTAAAATACAAGGAAAATTAACAAGTTCGCCTCGTTTTCTTCCTTTAACTACATTATACATAAAGCTTGTGTCGAATACTGTCTCAATACGGCGAAGGGAAAAAGTTTTTTTGAAAATTCGGTGAGAAGTGTCGTTCTATCGAGTTTATTAAGAGCGCACCCTACGGTGATGACACTGCACCCTTTCCTTTTTTCGTCAAATTCAACTAATTCCGAAAATAAATACTGTGCATATAACTGAAAATAAGGTTTTTCGAAAAATTTTTTGAAGCATTCCCTTAATTTCGACATATATATACGAGGAGGAAAACATAAGAAAAATAAT
>CAZCQI010000193.1:0-2069 GCA_964500795.1 uncultured Eubacteriales bacterium | reverse complement strand
GCTCGTAAACATCGGGCGTATATTCAAGAAGGATATCCTTACCCGCAACTCCTATATCAGCCGCACCGCGTTCAACGTAAATAGCAACATCGGAGGGCTTCACCCAGAAATAGCGAATCTTCTTTTCGGCGTTTTCGAATATAAGCCTGCGGTTCTTTTCGTGAATCTGAGGACACTCAAATCCCGATTTTTCAAACATATCGTAAACCTTTTCTCCCAAACGACCTTTGGGGAGAGCTATATTGAGCCAGCCGTCATCATTTTCGTTTTCGGCATTTTCTTTATTTTCAATAAGACGGTCAACCTCATCGAGATAAACCGCGAAACCGATTGCTCCCGCTTTTTTATTAACGCGGCTCATAAGACGGTCATATCTTCCGCCGGAAAGCACACTCTCGGGAATTCCGTGAACAAAGCCCTTGAAAACGATACCGTTATAATAGTTCATATCGTTAACGAGTGAGCAATCTATATTTATATTCTTTTCATAGCCGGCATTTATAAGCTTTTCGCAAACAGCACAAAGCTCCGTATATGCACTCTGCATCTCTGCATTCACTGCAACTGCACTGATTTTTTTCAAGATTTCAGAAGGTTTACCGCAAGCATTTACGATTTCAAGGAGAAGATTAACAAGAGCATCGCCAACACCGTAAGAAGAGCAAAGCTGTTTAATTGTTCCTGCGTTCTTTTCCGAAATAGCCGAAAGAAGCTCCTTTTTACCGCTTTCGCTTAGCTCCATAGCACCGAAAAGTCCGCTGAGAAGTCCCATATGAGAAATATCAAGAACATAATCCTCGCTTATGGCGTAAAGGCTTCTCGCCGCAAGAGTTATTACCTCACAAACTTCACTGTCAGTGATATCACCCATACACTCAATACCCGTTTGCATAATCTCGCTGAAGCCGCCCGCTTTTTTAGTTTCGCGGTAAACATTTTCGTTATAGCAAACCTTTTGAACGCCGCCTGCGGAATCATCAAGATTTTTTATGATTGAGAAAGTGACATCAGGCTTGAGAGCTAAGAGTCTGCCGTCAGAATCAGTGAAAGTAATACAATTTCCGCTTACAAGGAAATCCTTGTTACTGCCGTATAAATCATATTCTTCAAACTTGCTCATTTTAAAGGGCTTGTAGCCGAATTTTAAATATAAGCTGCGAAGCTCGAAAATTATGCGCTCGGTGGGATTAAGAACAGAAAAATCAATATTCATTATTTCTCTCCCCCTTTAGGGGCTTTAATTCTTTCAATAATTTTGCGGTAGCCGCCCGTACCGTAAGAAAGGCAACGGTTGACCCTGCCTATAGTAGCAGAGCTTGCACCTGTTTCGGCAGTGATAACGGAAAAAGTCTTTCCCTCGTCAAGCTTTTTAGCAACGCTCAGACGCTGAGAAAGCGACATTATTTCATTTACAGTGCAGAGATCCTCAAAAAATGCACTGCAATCCTCTTTAGTCTGAAGGCTGAGTATTGCTTCATAAAGTTCATCAACATAACTATCTTTTAAAGGGGTCATAATAAAATCCTTTCAACAAACTCAGAGCAGTTTGTTCCTTTCTGACATTATATTATATGATACATAAAAACTGTGTTCATATGGTAGCACACTAAAGCACTAAAGTCAATGAAATTTGCAAACGTTTTTCACTATTTTGTGATTTTTGTGATTTTACATAAAATGTATTATTTCAGCTTTCGAGTTCTGTGTATTTTTTACTTTTACAAGCTCAGAAAAATGTTCATTCAGCAACATTCATTAAAGCTGTTGATTCTTAATATGTTCACGAAAACAATGGCTTGCGGTCTAAGACCGTACCACACAAAAACGCACTTCCCGTAAGGTACGGTCTCAGACCGTACCTCAGAAGAAAGTATAGTGGTATCGGAACGGGCTTAGCCGCGTTCCTTACGGGTTGGTGGCATAACCACAAGGTGCGATATACGCGGAAACGGTAGGGTACGGTCTTGACCGCAGCGTTGTTCCCGTTCGATTTTACTGACGGCGAATCACACCTGTAGGGTACGGTCTTGACCGTACCGTTGTTCCGTCCTTGATTTACTTACAGAGGG
>CAZCQI010000192.1:0-2102 GCA_964500795.1 uncultured Eubacteriales bacterium | reverse complement strand
TGATGAAAATCTTGAGAATTACCGTATTCCCGAGGCGGCAAAGGCTCTTCAGGAATTTACCGATGAAATGAGCAATTGGTATGTTCGCCGCGGAAGAGAGCGCTATTGGGTTCAGGGCATTACAGATGACAAGGTGGCCGCTTATATGACCCTTTACACTGCTCTTGTTACAACTGCCAAGACTGCTGCACCTATGATTCCTTTTATGGCGGAGTCTATTTACAGAAACCTTGTTTGCAATGTTGATAAATCCGCTCCGGAAAGCGTGCATCTTTGCGAATTCCCCGTAGTTGATGAAGCACTTATTGATGCAGAGCTTGAAAAGAATATGGATGAGGTTGTAGACATCGTTGTTCTCGGCAGAGCTGCAAGAAACGGCTCCAACATTAAGAACCGCCAGCCCTTGAGCACAATGTATGTTCAGTGCGATAAAAAGGTTGAGGGCTACTTCATTGATATTATCCGTGACGAGCTCAATGTTAAGAACGTTGATTTTGTTGAGGATGCGTCAAGCTTCGTTTCATATATCTTTAAGCCTCAGCTTCGTACACTCGGTCCGAAATACGGTAAGCAGTTGGGTGAGATAAGAGAAGCTCTCGCAGGTCTTGATTCTTCTGCAAAAGCAACTCTTGATGCTGAGGGCAAGCTTGTGCTTGACCTTGCAGGCGGTACGGTTGAGCTTGCTCCCGAAGATATTCTTCTTGAAACAAAGCAGAAGGAAGGCGTATTCACCGTTTCCGACAGGGGTGTAACAGTTGCTCTCGATACAGAGCTTACCCCCGAGCTTATTGAAGAAGGCTTCGTAAAAGAGCTTATAAGCAAAATCCAGACTATGAGAAAAGATTCCGATTTCAACGTTATGGATAGAATCAATGTTACTCTTACGGGTAATGATAAGCTTCTTGAAATTGCGAAGGAAAATGAGGAAACAATTTCAACGGTTGTTCTCTCCGATTCAATCAACAGCGGTGACAGGGGCGAAAATTCAAAAGACTGGGATATCAACGGCGAAAAGGTTGCTATTACGGTTGAAAGAGTATAATTAAATAACCGTCTGCGGGTTTTCTTAAGAACCTTGCAGGCGGTTTTTTTTATAAAATATTATGAAACCCCGTTTTTTTATTGACATTTTTGTTGATGCATAGTATAATATGTCGAAACAAAGTTCCTGTGAGGGAGTAGCAAGCGCATATAATGCGTAGCAAGTCAACATACTGGCCGATTCCGGTCTGGCTTGTTTTAAATTGCGAGACTCATGTATAACATTTAAGCTATACATAGAGTCTGCATTTTTGTTGAAATTAAGATTCAAGTGTAGCGTTCGGTTATGCTTGGGTCTTTTGTTTTTTGAAAAACGGGAGGAATAAAAAATGGATTGGAATTTTATGTTTGTTTTCAACAGTATCCTGCTCGGCGTGGGACTTGCTATGGATGCTTTTTCGGTATCAATGGCGAATGGCTTGAATGACCCCAAAATGAAGAAGGGCAAAATGTGCGGAATTGCCGGCGTATTTGCAGGATTTCAGTTCGCAATGCCCATGATTGGTTGGATATGCGTTCACACAATTCTTCAATACTTTACGGCATTTGAAAAGTTCATACCTTGGATAGCACTTATTCTTCTCGCTTTTATCGGCGGAAAAATGCTGGTTGAAGGTATTCGCAGTAAGGGCACGGAGGAAGAAAAGCCCGGCCTCGGTATCGGTGTATTGCTTGTTCAGGGCGTTGCAACCTCTATTGATGCGTTATCCGTTGGCTTCACCATTTCTGAGTACGGTTGGCTTATGGCATTTGTTGCTGCCCTTATTATCGCCGTTGTTACCTTTGCAATTTGTATGGCAGGCTTGGTGATAGGAAAGAAATTCGGCACAAAGCTGTCCAATAAAGCACAGATTTTCGGTGGAGTGATTTTGATTGCCATTGGTATTGAGATATTTGTTAAGGGCGTTTTTTAACAGCGTTCATAAATGTATTTTAATGTTTTATAAAAATTCTCTTGACAATTTGCCGGCAAATATGTATAATATCCCTTGCTTAAAATTGTTAAGTGCTGATATAGCTCAGTAGGTAGAGTGCATCCTTGGTAAGGATGAGGTCACCGG
>CAZCQI010000191.1:0-2110 GCA_964500795.1 uncultured Eubacteriales bacterium | reverse complement strand
TTGTGGATGCTTGTATGTATAGTTTATTGAAATCGGAATGGGAAAACAAACGATATTCACACAATTAGCCACCAAATCTTGTAATTCAAGGAATGATAACAAAAAATGAAAGATATGAAAAAAAGAGTTTTATGCGGTGCAGATGTTGTTGCCCGTGACGGATTTGATTTCATAGGAAAGTGCGGTCTTATAACAAATCACACGGGTGTATTGAAAGACCTTACTTCAACTATAGATTTATTAAAGGAAAGATGTAATCTTTCGGCACTTTTCGGGCCTGAACACGGAGTCAGGGGAGATAAACAGGCAGGTGAAAATGTATCCTCTTATACCGATGAAAAAACAGGGCTTCCTGTTTACAGTCTGTACGGTGATGATACATCTGAAAGTGAGAAAGCTCTTGCTGCCCTTGATACTGTAATTTTTGATATTCAGGATGTGGGGGCAAGATTTTACACTTATCAATACACAATGACAGATGCGATGAAGCTTTGTGCCGAACACGGCATAAAATTTGTTGTTCTTGACCGTCCCAATCCGTTAGGAGGAATAAAGGCAGAGGGTGCGGTGCTTGACAGAAGATTTTCCTCGTTTGTCGGAAGGTTTCCCACACCTACGAGATGCGGACTTACCATAGGTGAGTTTGCTCATATGATGAATGATACAGAAAACATCGGCTGTGAGCTTACAGTTATACCGATAGAAGGCTGGAAAAGGGATATGTATTATGATGATACCGATCTTGTTTTTGTACAGCCGTCACCGAATATTCCCACTGTTGATACGGCATTTTCTTATATCGGTACATGTATTTTTGAGGAAACTAATCTGTCCGAAGGCAGGGGTACAACTAAGCCTTTTGAAATGATAGGTGCACCATGGCTTGACAGCAAAAAAGTTCTTGAAATATTGGGACAACAGGAAGGTGTTTTACTTCGTGAATGTTCATTCACACCCACATTTTCGGATTATAAAGACCTATTCTGTCACGGTATTCAGCTGCACATTACCGACCGTGAGTCATTTTCACCGTTTGATGTGGGAATAAGACTGCTTGAAGCAATACGACAAACACACGAAGAATTTGAAATTGATCAATCAATTGTGAACCTTATCGGCACAGATGACATCTTCAAAGAAGACTTTACCTCTGAATTATTAATAACCCGTGAAACACAAAAAACATCAGAATGGCAAACACTGTCAAAGAAGTGGTACTTGTATGACTGATGCATTAACTGTCAATTAATCAAAGAAGGAGATGTAAAAAAGTTTTTTTACATCCCCTTTTGTAGTTTTCTCTGTTATTTGTATTCTTTATAAAGAATCGGAAGAATTTCACAAAGATTTCTGTATTCGACGGCACAGTGTTCTGCCATACCCTTTGCCATTTTGTCGGTTATTATCAGTTTTTTCAGCAAAGGATTTTTCATTGTTTGCCCGAGCCAGAATCTGCTTATCATAAACAAACCGTCATCGGTCTGCTTGAAAATATGTGCCATTTCAGTGTGGCGTACAAGATTATTGAAAGCACCCACATGACCGCAGACGATTTTCGGAATATTATTATCTCGCATTATCTCACGGGAAAACCCGAATTCCTCGGGTGTCACAAAATCTATTCTCAAAGGCATTTTCATACCTCCGATTTTTTCAACAGGGTAGTGAGTATTAGGAGTAAATTCAGGAACCTCGGGCTGTTCAAAAAATGCTTTGTCTTTCGGATGATATTTAATGCTGATATGCTCCCCCGGATACCACACTTGATATCTGAGACTGTCTTTTGCATGCCACCAGAACCACCATTCAATCATTTCGGCAGTAATACCCGGCATCGGACACACCATTGAAACAAGGTAAGTGCCGTCATCCATTTTTACAAAGCCTACTTCATTTTGCAATTCACAAGCAGTCAATACTTCGTTTTTATACTCAAAAGCCGTTTTTGTTATTTCATTCTTTCCTAAAGCCGTCCGGATATCATCCGGGATACACGGCAACGGCTTACTGATTAACTTCCTCAAATCCACCGTAATCACTCCGTAAATTTGTATTTTTAAAATAATTATACCATACAGTCGCAAGAAAATAAATACTGATTTATTAAATG
>CAZCQI010000190.1:0-2126 GCA_964500795.1 uncultured Eubacteriales bacterium | reverse complement strand
ATAATGTAATGCTCCGTGATACCGGCCGTGAAAAAGAAATGATTGATAAAATCCGCCAAAGAAACGGAAATCTTGAAATCACAGTGTCTAAGCAGGAAGCTGCAGGCACAGAATTATAACAGGAGGACTGTATGAAGAAGATTTTATCATTATTTTTAATTTTATCTTTGTTGCTTATGCTCCTTGCCGGTTGCGGAAAAAATACTGACAATAAAACAACAAGTGAGAGTAAAGAAGATACATCATCTGCATCACCGGCAGAGGTGGATTTTGCAAAATCTGATACAGATATGTTCACAGACCGTGACAACAGAACTGACTACGATGAGAGTACGGCTGTTACCATAAAGCTTAACGGAACAACAGCCACCGCAAGCTCTGACAGCGTAAAAATATCAGGCTCAAAAATTACCATAACAGAAGAAGCAACATATATTATTTCGGGTGAACTTACTGACGGTATGCTGATTGTCAATGCACCCGACACGGCAAAGCTTCAGCTCGTTTTTAACGGTGTGGATATCACAAGCAAAACCTCGGCAGCACTTTACATTCTTGAGGCTGATAAGGTTTTTCTAACACTTGCTGACGGCACAACCAACACCCTCGCCAACGGTGGCAGTTTTACCCCGATAGATGACAATAATATTGATGCTGCTCTGTTTTCAAAGCAGGATTTAACAATGAACGGAACAGGCTCTTTAACGGTTACCTCTCCTGCAGCTCACGGTATCGTATGCAAGGATGATTTGGTAATCACAGGCGGAAAATATGTGGTGAATTCTGCTTCCCATGGCCTTGATGCCAACGATAGTGTGAGAATTGCAAATACAGATCTTACAATTGATGCAGGCAAGGATGCCATACATGCCGAAAACACAGACGATACCTCTCTCGGCTTCATTTATATGGCAAGCGGAAATATAAAAGCTGAAGCAGAGGGCGACGGTATTGCTGCAAGTGCCTATATGCAAATTGAAGACGGCACAATAGATTTGCTCGTCGGCGGCGGAAGTAAAAACGGAGAAAAACAATCCTCTGATAATTTCGGCGGATTTATGGGTGGAGGCAGACCCGGTGGAATGCATCCGTATGAAATGCAAAGCAGTTCTGATGCCGAAGAAGACAGCACTAGTATGAAAGGCTTAAAAGCCACAGGTAATATTTTAATTTCAGGTGGCAATGTAACCATAAATTCAGCAGATGATTCTGTTCATTCAGATGTGGCGATTACAATCAATGGAGGAACATTCACCATTGCATCAGGTGATGATGCAATCCACGCAGAAGAAACATTGACCGTTACGGCAGGTGATTTTAATATTTCCGAATGTTATGAAGGTCTTGAAGCCTTACACATTGATGTCAGAGGCGGTAATATAAAGCTGAAAGCGAGTGACGACGGACTCAATGCTGCAGGCGGTACAGACCGGAGTGGTATAACAGGCGGCAGAGACGGGAGGTTCGGAGACGGCCTCGGAGGTATGTCAGCGAATTCCAACGGAAGTATAAAGATTTCGGGCGGAACTCTTTATATCAATTCATCAGGTGACGGTATTGATGCTAACGGCACATTGGAGATTTCGGGCGGTCACACGACAGTTGTCGGTCCGACACAAGGCGACACAGCAACACTTGACTACGATGTAAGCGGAATTATTACAGGCGGTACATTTATCGGCACAGGTGCTGCAGGTATGGCTCAGACATTCAGCGATTCAGACCAAGGTGTTATAGCAGTTGCTGTAGGAAACCAATCTGAAGGAACAAAAATCCTTCTTAAAGATAAAAACGGAAACACCATTATTGATTATACACCTGAGCTTAATTTTGCTGTGGTTATACTCAGCAGTCCTGACATCAAATCAGGTGAAAAATATGACATCACCGTAGGATCGTTTTCGGATGAATTTGAAGCAAATTGACACTTTTATTGTAATCGTATGTAAGAATAATATGGTTCAAATTTAATGCAAATGGCGACAGGGAGATCGGATTCTCTCTGCCGTCATTTATTATTGGATCGGTATTTATATGTATCAAGAAGAACAAAAACTAACTATATTATGGATGCACCAAAAGTATTTGAAAGTGAATATCAATTTTGTTTGATTGTATGGGAGCAC
>CAZCQI010000189.1:0-2140 GCA_964500795.1 uncultured Eubacteriales bacterium | reverse complement strand
TTATTGAGGTCAGGTTGTAGCAATTACAGAAAGCACCCCAACCTATACTCGTTACACTGTCGGGAATTGTTATTGAGGTCAGGCTTGTACAATAAAAGAAAGCACGACTTCCTATACTCGTTACACTGTCGGGGATTGTTATTGAGGTCAGGCTGTAGCAATCATAGAAAGCCCAATTACCTATACTCGTTACGCTGTCAGGGATTGTTACTGAGGTCAGGCTTGTGCAACTACTGAAAGCATGATCTCCTATACTCGTTACGCTGTTGCCGATTGTTACTGAGGTAAGGCTACCACAATATTCGAAAGCACCATTCCCTATACTCGTTACACTGTCGGGGATTGTTATTGAGGTCAGGCTATCGCAACTATAGAAAGCACAATCCCCTATACTCGTTACACTGTCGGGGATTGTTATTGAGGTCAGGCTGTAGCAATCATAGAAAGCCCAATTACCTATACTCGTTACCGGTTTACCGTTATATGTACCGGGGATTTCCAAGTCTCCGCTTGCTGAGGAATTGCAATCTGATACATAATACGATTCACCATCATCGTTAAGCTCAAATGTCAAATCACTGACACTTGCCGCTTCTGCCGTTATTTTAAACGGCGACTCGGTAAAGGGTACACTTATAAAAATGCCCAATACCAAAACGATTGATAAAAATAAACTTAACGCTTTTTTCATAATATCAACTCCTTATATGCAATTTTAACCTGTTACAGGTTAAAAGTCAATACCCTAAAACAGGTTACAATATAATCACAATGAGGTGTGATTATGTTTAATAGAATTCGCGATTTAAGGGAAGACCATGATATGAATCAAACTCAAGTGGCAAAAATTTTAGGAATGTCACAAACAGGCTATTCAAAGTATGAAACCGGCGAAAATGATATACCCACAGCTGTTTTGATTAAATTGGCAAGGTTTTATAATACAAGTATTGATTATCTTTTAAATGAAACCGATAATCCAAAGCGTTATGAATAATTATTATGATATTTTACTTTTTAGTTTCTCGTAAATTTCAAGAATTCTAAACTTAACAATATATTTACTTCTGCCGTTTATTATCTTTTCGCCACCCTCGGTAAGATAATAGGTGGTTTTTGTTTCGTCAGTTTCAACTCCGTCTACTGTAGGAACGCAGGGTGTTGCTACTTAGATTTACTTACCGTGGGCAACAACAGCGGGAGGGTCAAGACCCGATACTACAGTGTTTTCCCTAAAAAACAAAGCTAAAAAAGGAAATCATCCCGTAAGGTACGGTCTCAGACCGTACCACAGCAGAAAGTGTATCGGTTTTCATTATTTTGTGATTTTTTTGATTTTACATAAAATGTATTATTTCTGCTTTTGAGTTCTGTGTATTTTTTGCTTTTATAAGCTCGGAAAAATGTTCATTCACCAACATTCATTAAAGCTGTTGATTTTTACGAAAAGCTGTTTTATAATGATTACAAAAATGCAACGAATGATTTAAGCAAGGAGATAATATGAATATTTGGCACGACATCAATCCCGAAAGAATTTCACGCTCCTCATATGCGGCGGTTATTGAAATAAGCAAGGGCAGTAAAATGAAATATGAGCTTGATAAGGAAACGGGGCTTCTTCGACTTGACAGGGTTCTTTATACCTCAACTCATTACCCTGCAAACTACGGATTCATACCGCGCACCTACGCTAAGGATAATGACCCGCTTGATGTTCTCGTTCTGTGCTCTGAAAAAATTGAACCTATGGCAATAGTTGAGTGTTACCCGATAGGTGTTATAACCATGCTTGATAACGGTGCGGCAGACGATAAAATTATTTCCATCCCGTTTAATGACCCCACATACAACACCTATAAGGATATCAGCCAGCTCCCCTCCCATGTTTTTGAGGAAATGAAGCATTTCTTTTCTGTTTACAAAACCTTGGAATCAAAGGAAACCGCTATTGAAGAAGTTAAGGGTGTACTTGAAGCAGTTTCTATAATTGAAGAATCAATTAAAGCTTATGAAGAAATTTTTGTAAAATAATTTAATTTTACTGTTTTTATTTCAAAAAAAACTTGCATTTGAAAACTATTCGTGGTAATATATACAAACGTATGGTATGAGAAAAGGAGGTGCCCGTAAATGCCCA
>CAZCQI010000188.1:0-2154 GCA_964500795.1 uncultured Eubacteriales bacterium | reverse complement strand
GGGAATAGCCGCCGTATGTATCAACAATTATTTTTCTGCCTGTAAGACCGCTGTCACCCACGGGACCGCCGATAACGAAATTACCTGTGGGATTAACATAGATTTTTGTGTCCTCATCAAGATATTTTTCAGGAATAACGGGTTTGATAACGTTCTCA
Source organism: uncultured Eubacteriales bacterium (assembly GCA_964500795.1). Lineage (GTDB taxonomy): Bacteria > Bacillota > Clostridia > Oscillospirales > Acutalibacteraceae > DTU089. The sequence continues at coordinate 1,996 of CAZCQI010000188.1, read as the reverse complement.
AGAATATCTTTACGGAGAACCTCAATATCAATAGGATCGTGCTGAGAAGAAACAACAACCGCTTCAACTCTTACGGGCTTATCGTTATCATCATATTCAATGGTAACCTGGCTTTTACCGTCAGGACGAAGATATGAAAGAGTTCCGTTCTTTCTGACCTCGGTAAGGCGAAGAGCCAATTTATGAGCAAGGGAAATCGGAAGAGGCATAAGCTCATCTGTATCGTTGCAGGCAAAGCCGAACATCATACCCTGGTCGCCTGCACCGTGGAGATTGTAAGCATCCTCCTCGCCGCCTTTGAGCTCATAGGATTTATCAACACCCATAGCAATATCGGTTGACTGTTTGTCAAGGGTTGTGAATACTGCGCAGGAATTGCCGTCGAAGCCGTATTCGGGATTGTTAAAGCCGATATCGCAAACAACCTCGCGGACAATTGCAGGGATATCCACCTGAGCATTTGTTGTAATTTCGCCCATTACCATTACCATACCTGTTGTGCAGGTGGTTTCGCAAGCAACACGTGATTGCTTATCCTGAGCAAGCATAGCATCGAGAATCGCATCCGAAATCTGATCGCAAACCTTATCGGGATGACCTTCGGTTACGGATTCTGATGTAAAAAATCTTTTAGACATAAAAAAAGCCTCCAAAGAGAGTTGTTTTTCATAACAATATTACACCACATTTTCCTTCTTGTCAAGTTGTGTCGAGCAGTAAAACATCCTTTCCGAGACAAATTCCCGAAAAGGATGTTTTCTCATTTATCAAGCCCTATGCTTACGGAAAGAGCACTGTTTATCTTTGTCATATCCGACTCGGGGAGATTCCCCATTTTTTCACGAAGACGCTGTTTGTCGAGAGTTCTTATCTGTTCAAGAAGCACAACAGAATCCTTTGATAGCCCGCAGACCGCCGCATTAACATTTATATGAGTCGGCATTTTTGTTTTAAACTGCTGGCTTGTAATCGCCGCAGCGATCACGGTAGGACTGTATTTATTGCCCACGTCATTTTGAACGATAAGTACAGGACGCACGCCGCCTTGCTCAGAGCCGACCACGGGGCTGAGATCGGCATAATAAATATCTCCTCTTTTAATATTCAAGTTATCACTCTCCGATACGATTTTTACAACAGTATTTTTGCCCTTCTGCCGTAAAAATAATCATACCGACGGGAAATTTTACAAAAATCCGTCAAAGGCAATTACGCCTATTACAGTATATACACAAAAGCAACATTTTGTCCGAATTAAAAAAACCGGCAGTTCAAAGCGTGTTGTCCTTAACGGAGAAACACGAAAACCGAGTAGGATGACGGAAAAACCAGCAATTTAGTCAGACGGCTATATTGCCGGTTTTTTCGTATAATAAGCAATATTGAAAACGGAAAAGTTAACGTAAGTGCTGACGAGAATTGTTATAAAAATAATAGAGAAATAATGCTTTACGGCGGAAGATAAGTAAATCTCTACACGCTTTGAAAAAATTGAATATGCCCAAACTCCGTTTTTGTGTCAAAGGTTTAAGATAATCGCTTTGACGCAAACTAATAGTAAAATATAAGAAAAGAAACGGAGGTTTTGGTATGAAAAAAAGATGTATTACCAACCAAGCAACAAAATCGTTCGAGAAATATCTGATCGAGAATGAAAAGGCAGAAGCAACCATCCAGAAGTATATGAGAGATATCCGCTGCTTTGCAGAGTATGTCTCTGATTGCGCACTTGATAAAGCTTTAGTTTTGAAATATAAGGCTATGTTAGAGCAGGATTACGCTATCAGAAGCGCGAATTCAATGCTTGCGGCACTCAATTCATTCCTGCGGTTTATGGGTTGGCACGATCTATGCGTAAAACAATTTAAAGTGCAAAAGGAAGCCTACTGCTCCGAAGAAAAGGAACTCACCAAGGTGGAATACACAGCCCTTGTCCGAGCTGCAGAGCAAAAGAAAAACGAACGTCTATCCCTCGTTGTTCAAACGATCTGCGGGA
>CAZCQI010000187.1:0-2187 GCA_964500795.1 uncultured Eubacteriales bacterium | reverse complement strand
GAAAACGTTATTATGGAGCTTCCTTATGTTCTTGAATGCGGTGTATCTGCGGCTCCCGATGAGGTGAGAGGTCAGGTTGTTAAAGCAAGCATTGTCCTTACAAAAGGCACCGAAGGAACCGAGGAGCTTAAAAAAGAAATTCAGGATTACGTAAAGAAAAATACTGCTCCTTACAAATATCCCCGAATAGTTGTTTTCAGAGACGAACTTCCCAAAACCATCAGCGGTAAGATACAGAGAAATAAACTGTAATTTTTTTCGATTACAGGCGCTTAAAATACCCTTCTGCTATTGACAATTTTATGCAGATATGGTATTCTTATTCCAAATTGAATATAAAGGCGTTGACGAAAAGTGCGCATGATTTTAACCTTTCAGAGAAATGGCGGTAGGTGAAAGCCATAGGTTGGGGTTTTGTTGTTGTAGTTTCCGAGCCGGGAGGAAGAAAGGCTTTTGCTCAGTAGAACCTCTCCGTGATTGCTGCGTAAAGGCATAGAAGTTGCTTGACTTCGAGAGAGGCAGTTTTAAACTGCAATTTGAGTGGTACCGCGGGTTTTAAAAGTATTTTAACTCGTCTCAAAGATTATCTTTGGGACGGGTTTTTCTGTTGAAAACTGAAGTCCCGCAGAATTTTGGAGGAAGTTTATGAACAAAATAACAGGTCTTGATTTCAAAATCAAGGAAATGGCGGGGCGAATTAAAGCCCTCCGCGAGATTATCGGTTTAAGCGTTGCCGAAATGGCGAAAAAAACCGATGTAAGCGAGCGTGAATATATTGCTTGCGAAAACGGCGAAAGTGATCTTAACTTCGCTTTTATATACCGTTGCGCCCTTGCTTTTAACGTTGATGTAACAAGCATCATTGAGGGTAGCACACCCAAGCTTTCAAACTATGTTTTCACAAAAGCAGGCAAAGGTCAAAAAATCGAAAAAGCTCACGGTATGACTTATTATAACCTTGCTGCCGCTTTTAAAAACAAAATTGCCGAACCGCTTTTTGTTCGCAGTACATATGATCCCAACAGTGAGGGCGATATTGAACTCACCACCCATGCAGGTCAGGAGCTTGATATAGTTATCGAGGGTAAGCTCAAGGTTCAGGTCGGCGAGCATTATGAGATTCTCGAGCCGGGAGACAGTATCTATTACGACAGCTCCACACCCCACGGAATGGTGGCTGTTGAGGGAGGCGACTGCACCTTCTATGCAATAGTTCTCAATCCCACGGGCGAGCCCATTCCCGAGCTTGAGCACGTTGAAGCTCTCAAAGACACAAATGCGGTTGTTAAGGATACAAAAGACCGTATTTATCGCAAGTTTGTTGATGTTGAAGAGAATGAAAACGGAACACCTACTTCCATTAAATTCAAAAATACCGAAAATTTCAATTTTGCGTTTGACCTTATTGACGCTCTTGCCGAAAGAGAGCCTGATAAGCTTGCAATGCTCCATATTTCAAGAGATAAAACAGAGCGTAGATTTAGCTTTAAGGATATGAAAAAGGCTTCTGCACAGGCGGCAAACTATTTCAAATCTTTGGGAATTAAAAAAGGCGATAGGGTAATGCTTATCCTCAAACGTCATTATCAGTATTGGTTCGCAATGCTCGGTCTTAATAAGCTTGGTGCTATCGGAATTCCTGCTCCCAATCAGCTTCTTGAGCACGATCTGGAGTATCGCTTCCATGCGGCAGGCATAAAAGCAATTCTTTGCACCACTGACGGCGATGTTGCAAATCAGGTTGATGTGGCAGCCGAGAAATGCCCCGAGCTGCAGATTAAAATTGCTGTTGGCGGCTCAAGAGACGGTTGGCGCAACTATGATGAGGAAAGCGTTCTTTACAGTTCTCATTATGAGAGAACCGCCGATGCTCCCGGTGGCGATGATTTAATGCTTATGTTCTTCACTTCGGGAACAACAGGCTATCCTAAAATTGCGGTACATAACTATAAATACGCTCTCGGTCATTTCCATACCGCTAAGTATTGGCATAATGTCGATCCGGACGGACTTCATTTTACAATTTCCGATACAGGCTGGGCGAAATCAATGTGGGGTAAGTTCTACGGTCAGTGGCTTTGCGAAGCAGCACTGTTTGTTTATGACTTTGACCGCTTCGATGCCTCAGATATAGTCCTCGTACTTCTTAGCAGCAATAGTCTTGCTCTCCGTGTCCACAGACACAAG
>CAZCQI010000186.1:0-2238 GCA_964500795.1 uncultured Eubacteriales bacterium | reverse complement strand
TCGCTATCCCTTCTTCTCGCCTGCACCTCACGATGCAAACCTTGGGAGTCGCTATTGAGTTCGTCGGTAACTACGCCTCGGTGGACTTTCACCACAGAGCATTGATATGCCCGTCATACTAAAAAATGAAGCCTTACTCCCTTTTTGAGGGAATAAGGCTTCATAATTATTTATTTATTTATTAAAAAACTGAGGAAGATATGCCTTGTGTGCTTCCTTCATTTCCTCGTAGCAAGCCTTTGCCTGAGCGAAGTCACCGCAAAGAGGATGAAGCATAAGAGCGTTGAGAGCATCCTCATCGGAGCCCTTCATAGCCGCATCAACAGTATATTTCTCATAGGATTTTACTGTTCTCATAAGGCTGATAATGTGACGGTTTGTTACTTTATCAACGTGAACGGGCTTTGCACCGTCTGCGCCGATAACAGCCGCAATTTCAACGATATCGTCATCATCCATAAAGTCAAGAGTTCCGTTATTCTTAATATTAACAACGTGAACGTCCTGCTTATCGTTTGCGATAGAATCAATAAGTGAAACAGCCGCAAGGGAATATTTGTAGCCGCCGCGCTTATTAAGAAGAGCGGGCTTAACAACAAGCTCTTCACTGCTGTAAAGCTCAAGAAGCTGTTCTTCAATTTCCATACATACCTGAGCACGGCTCTTTGTTCCTGCTTTAAGACCTGCAAGCTTTGTTTCACGGTTGTAATAATACTGCAAATATGATGAGGGGAAGCCCTTGCAGGCATTGATACATTCCATATCGAAGCCGTCATCATGAATATTGTTCATAACGGTTGGAGCAAAGCCGTCATCAAAAAGCTTCATTATTTTCTCTTCTCCGTCAACCACAACGGAGGTAATCCAGCTGAGATGATTAAGACCCATATATGTAATCTTTGCATCCTCACCTACTGCGGCTTTAACGTCGTCAATCATTGTTATGGGCACGTTGCAAAGACCCATTGTTTTAACATTAGTGTGGTTAATAAGGAATTCGGAAATAATGCCCGAGGGGTTAGTGAAGTTAATAAGCCATGCATCGGGGCAGATAGCTTCAATTCTTTCGGCAATGTTAGCCATAACGGGAATTGTACGAAGAGCTTTAAAGAAACCGCCGATACCTGTTGTTTCCTGACCGATAAGGTCATGCTTAAGCGGAATTGTTTCATCAATATGGCGGCAGGGAAGCTTACCTACTCGAATCTGAGTAACAACGAAATCCGCCCCCTGTAAAGCAAGGTCAAGATCGTCCGTCATAATGATTTCACAGTCGATTCCTGCGTTTTTGAGCATACGAACGCAAAGACCGCCTACGATAGTGCGCTTTCTTTCGTCAATATCCATAAATGCGACTCTTTTGAGCTTAAGGGAGTCCTTAGCCTCAATAAAGCCATAGATAAGCTCTGGGCAATAAGTAGAACCCGAACCGATTACGGTAACACTGATTTCTTTCATATATATCAATCCTTTCGCGATATTATTTACAATTTAACCTTCCAAAAGCCAATTCACACAGCCTGTAACGGGAGCACAGTTAAGCTTTATAAAGTTGAATTTTCTGCCTGTTCTCTCTTCAACGATTTCAGCCATTCTTGAAGTATATTTTTCGGAGGGAAGCTTTGTATGAATTGAACCCGAAAGAACAACGTTTATAACTTCATCCGCAAAATTCATACAATTCATATGACCGCATATGTAATCGGCACCGCGCTGAGCCATTTCCTCGATTACCTCGAGAGCGGCTTCATCGCCGTTGTTTGCCGCTTCAAAGAAGGAAGCTATAAGCTTTCTCAGGAAGCCCTCACCCTCATCCTCGCTTTCGAGAACGGATATTGAAGCAAGAAGAGTTTCTCTGTCCTTAATACCTGCCTTTTCGCCCATAAGAGCGGTAATCTGAGATTCAGCTTTACCCAAGCACAGCTCATCATACATAATTCTGAATGCCTGAGCGCCTACCCAATGGCCGTTGCCCTTATCACCCGAAAGAACGTCAAAGCCGCCGATTTGGAGCATATTGCCATCGGAATCTATTGAATTACAGCAAGTGCCTGTTCCGCAGTTGTAGCCGATACCTGCACCTGCACCAACGCCTGCTTTGATTACTATAAAGCCGTCGTTATAAATTCGGCAATCGGTAATACCGAGCTTTGTGAGCTCTTCAACCATTTCATCATGCTGATACGTATGGTCGATACCTGCAAGACCCATAAGGATACCGCCCACATCGTTGAGGGT
>CAZCQI010000185.1:0-2259 GCA_964500795.1 uncultured Eubacteriales bacterium | reverse complement strand
GTGTTTCGTCAAGGTAGTCCATATAATATTTTCCCGTACCGATGTAGCCGTTTCCGGCACTTTTTACTATCGGAAAATTCAAAACATTAAGTGCCATATCGTCCCTGTTATAAAGAGCAAACACAAGGGTAAAATTATCCGTCGCCTTTACGGATGCCACATTTGAAAGCTCCGATTTATAATAATCACTTTTTTTTGCAAGTTCAAATGAGGATTTAACATATTTTGCTGTAAGCTCCGTACCGTCGCTGAATTTCACACCTTGTTTAAGCTTGACGGTAACTGTTTTCTCGTTATTTTCTCCGCTTGAAGCAAGCAAAGGTGAGCCCAAGCCGCTGCTTTCACTAACATAAAGGCTCTCAAAAATAACACAAATCAAATCTCTGTTAAGAGTACTTTGAGTTGTGAATGGATCAAAATCCGCGGCGCTTGTGTAAGGTAGTGAAATATCTGCGTTAACCACGGGTGTGGGCAATACATAATCTTCAGTTGTTGTTTCATCCACGCTCCCGGAATCGTTATCACAAGAAAAAAGCGTAAACGCAAGGGACAGCACAAGTATTAAGGCAACTGTTTTTTTCACTTTACCGACACCCTTTCCAACGAAATAGCCTTGCCTGTTTTTTCATCTATTTCAGCCATACAGCCGTTCATAAAATATTCACCCTCGGCATTTTCAAAACGAACAGGCAAATTTGTTTTAAATTTCTTTATGGTCAGTTCGGGTTTTATGCCTAAAACCGATTGCACGGGTCCCGTCATACCCGAATCCGTTATATACGCCGTGCCTTTGGGTAAAATCTGCTCATCGGCAGTTTGCACGTGAGTATGTGTACCGAACATGGCAGTAACTTTTCCGTCAAGGAAAAAGCCCATTGCACGCTTCTCGGAAGTAGCCTCTGCGTGAAAATCAACTATAACCGTTTTACAGCCGTCGGTTTCTTTAAGCGCCTTTTCCATTTCCGAAAAGGGATTTCCCAAGGGTTCTGAATAAACAGTACCCATCATATTTATAACCGCAACACGGTATCTGCCCTTATCTATTATCCCAACGCCCTTGCCCGGAGCACCGGACGGGTAATTATAGGGTCTGATTACGGGTACATTCTCATCAAGATATTCCAAAAACTCAGGACGTCTGTAGGTGTGATTACCTAAAGTAATAAAATCAACACCCGCAGAAAACATCATTTCGCAGGAAATCCTTGTTACCCCGTTGCCCTGTGCGGAGTTTTCACCGTTGGCAATACAAATATCAATACCGTTTTTGCGTTTAAAGTCCGGCAGCTTCTTCAAAAGAAATTCACAACCGCCCTGACCTACAACATCGCCTAAAAAAAGTAAACGCATTTTCCTTACCGTCATTTCTATATATAATACTGCGGTGCTCTGTGAAGCACATAAGAAAACAAGCGAAACCCACCGCGGCGGGAGGGTTCCGCTTTATTTTTTCTAAAGCCTGTTTTAATTATTTCGCAAATTCAACAGCGCGGCTTTCTCTTATTACATTAACCTTGATCTGACCGGGATATTCAAGCTCTCCCTCGATTTTCTTAACGATATCTCTTGCAAGAATAACCATCTCATCATCAGAAACTGCATCGGGTTTAACCATGATACGAACCTCGCGACCTGCCTGAATGGCAAACGCACTGTCAACACCCGGGAACGAAGTGGTGATTTCCTCAAGCTTCTGCAAACGCTGAATGTAAGACTCGATATTCTCACGTCTTGCGCCGGGTCTTGCGGCGGAAATAGCATCTGCCGCCTGAACAAGGCAAGCAATAACCGTTTTAGCCTCAACATCACCGTGATGTGCCTGAATAGCATGAATAACCTGCTCGTTTTCTTTGTTCTTTCTTGCTGCCTCAACACCGAGTTCGACGTGAGTACCCTCTTTTTCATGGTCAAGAGCCTTACCGATATCGTGAAGAAGACCTGCACGCTTTGCAAGCTTAACATCCGCACCCAGCTCAGCGGCCATAAGACCTGCAAGGTAGGAAACCTCAAGAGAGTGATTAAGAACATTCTGTCCGTAGCTTGTGCGGTATTTAAGCTTACCGAGAAGCTTAACTATCTCACCGTGGAGACCGTTAACACCTGCATCAACAACAGCTTTTTCACCTGTCTGACGTATGGTATTTTCAACCGAACGCGTTGATTTTTCATAAATTTACTCAAAACGGGCAGGATGGATTATTCCGTCTGAAACAAGTTTTTAGAGAGTGAGTCTTGCAATTTAACGGCGAACGGGCTCGA
>CAZCQI010000184.1:0-2277 GCA_964500795.1 uncultured Eubacteriales bacterium | reverse complement strand
TTGATTTGAGAATTTCAAGTGCTTCGGGCTCATAGCCGGGGGCAATGATACCGTCGGAAACCTCTCTTTTAATCATCTTTGCGGTTGTAACGTCGCAAACATCGGAAAGAGCAACCCAATCACCGAAGGAGGACATTCTGTCAGTACCTCTTGCTCTTGCGTAAGCGCAGGCAAGGGGTGATTCGTCGAGACCCTCAATATCATCAACAAAGCAAGCCTTTTTCAGCTTATCGGAAAGAGGAATACCAACCGCCGCCGAGGTGGGGCTTACATGCTTAAAGGAGGTAACGGCAGGAAGACCGAGAGCCTCTTTAAGCTCTTTAACTAACTGCCAGCTGTTGAAAGCATCAAGGAAATTTATGTAGCCGGGTCTGCCCGAGAGAATTTCAATGGGAAGCTCACTTCCGTCTGCCATAAAAATTTTCGCAGGTTTTTGGTTGGGGTTACAGCCGTATTTTAATTCAAACTCTTTCATTACAAACAGTCCTTTCAATATATAAAAAGCAACACTTAAAATTTGAAAGAAAATTGTTCACAGTGCAGTTTTACGTGAATGGTGCTGTACAAAGGTACTGCCCTGAACGAAAAGCTGTGCTGTGGGCGATTTTACTCAAATTTTATTCTTATTAACTATTCTTGAATCGTACTTACCCGTTTCAAGGTCAATATATCTTACAAAAAGAGAAACCTTGTTATCCCGGTTGAGGTTTTTCCAGATAAGGTCAGTCATCGCATCAATATCAAGGTCGGGAAGCTCAAGTGTTTTGGGCTCACCCTCAAAGCCGGGAAGCGGATTTCCGTCACATTTATATGTATGAATGAACTTTGCTTTTCCCGAGAGCGGATTTGAATAAGCGTAAGTATATCTCTGGCAGGAGGAAGCGTCACCCTCCGCTGATTTGAGAATAGACAGAGCAAAATTCATATCGCCGTTTTCAAGGCGGATAATGCCTGAAATTCTGGGAGTGTAGTTAGGAGCATCGTCCTCAAACTCACGGGTGCGAAGAGCTTGCTCAAAGGTCATCTGCCTGTCCATAAGCTCGTAGATCGTATCGGTCTGGTCACCGTTTGTAACAATGGTTTTATTGCCGAGAACTCTTACGGGAGCATAAATAATAAGATGAGGGTCAACCATTTTTGACTCATCAAATGCCTGAGTTCTTATACCTTCGCCGTCCTCAACGAAAACGCGGTTACGGCTGTTTTCGCTTCTGCCCATTATGAAATAAGCGGTAACAGCCTTTTTACCGTCGGCACTTTTACCGATTATGATACATCTGCCGTGGTAAGCAAGTGAATTGAGTTCGTTTTCAATAGTTTTAATTTCCATAACATATTTCCTTTCAAGCACTTATTAAGGTTCTTCCGTCTTTTACCGTAACCTTACCGTCACAGAAAAGCTGAACTGCTTTCGGCAGTATTTTCCACTCAGCCTCTTCCATAATTCTTTTTTGCAAGGCTTCGGGTGTATCCCCTTCTTTTACTTCAACCGCTTTTTGAAGAATAATGGGACCTGCATCACATTCAGCGGTTACGAAATGAACCGTTGCCCCCGATACCTTAACGCCTTTTTTGAGAGCCTCCTCGTGAACATGAAGACCGTAAAAGCCTTTTCCGCAAAACGAGGGAATAAGAGCGGGGTGAACATTTATCATTTTATCGGGGAATGCATCGCAGACATTTTCATCAAGAATGGTCATAAAGCCTGCGTAAACAACAAGATCCGCCTTTTCCTCAAGGAGAACATCTCTCATCGCTTTGCTGTATGAAGCGATATCATCATATTCTTTTCTTACAAGAACCCTTGTTTTAATACCGTTGTTTTCTGCCCGGGTAAGAGCATAAGCATCGGCTTTTGAGGAAATTACACAAGTAATTTTACCGCTTCCGAGCTTCCCCTTTTTACCTGCATCAATAAGCGCCTGCAGATTCGTTCCGCCGCCCGATACGAGAACAACTATATTTTTCTGAGAGGACATTTTACTTCCCCTTTCGATTATTCAAGAATTATTTTTTCTTCCGATGCAACAATTTCGCCGATAACATAAGCAGCCTCGCCGTTTTCTTTGAGAATTGCAAGAGCTTCTTCAACCTGCTCCGAGGGAACAACAACACTCATACCTACACCCATATTAAAGGTGTTGAACATATCTCTTTCGGGAATGTTTCCGACCTCTGCAATAAGCTCGAATATGGGAAGAACCTTAACGTCGCTCTTTTTGATTTTTGCACCGAGACCGTCGGGAATGCTTCTGGGAATATTTTCATAGAAGCCGC
>CAZCQI010000183.1:0-2316 GCA_964500795.1 uncultured Eubacteriales bacterium | reverse complement strand
TGAAAATAAAGAAGAAAATCTTAAAAAAGCGAGGAAATTCTGATGCTTGACAAAAACAATGTAAAACTCGGTATTGCTCCTATCGCCTGGACTAACGACGATATGCCGGATCTCGGAGCAGAAAACACATTTGAGCAGTGCGTAAGCGAAATGGCTCTTGCAGGCTATAAAGGCTGTGAAATCGGAAATAAATATCCTTCCGACCCCGCTGAGCTTACAAAGAAGCTTGACATCAGAGGGCTTCAGGTTGCAAACCGCTGGTTCTCATCCTTCATTCTTACCAAGGATTTTGCAGAAGTAGAAAAGGATTTCCGCGAAAACTGCGAATTCCTTAAAGCCTGCGGTGCAAAAAGAATCGGTGCTTCCGAGCAGAGCTACAGTATTCAGGGACAGATGGAAACACCCGTTTTTGAAAAGAAATATGTAATGAACGACGAAGAATGGAAAAAGTTCGCTGACGGTCTTTCTAAGCTCGGTAAAATTGCAAAGGAATACGGCATTACGCTCGTTTATCATCACCATATGGGTACAGTTGTTCAGACTGCCGAGGAAATCGACAAAATGATGGAGCTTTGCGATAAAGACAGCGTTTACCTTCTCTTTGACTCAGGGCATCTCGCATACTGCGGCGAAGACTATATGGCAGTTCTTAAAAAGTACGCAAAGAGAATAAAGCACGTTCATCTCAAGGATATCCGTCCCGATGTTGTTAAAAAGGTTAAGGATGAACACCTCAGCTTTCTTCAGGGAGTAAGGCGCGGTGCATTTACCGTTCCCGGTGACGGTTGCATTGATTTCAAGCCTATTTTTGATGTTCTCGATGAAGCGGATTACGAAGGCTGGATGCTTGTTGAAGCAGAGCAGGATCCCGCTATTGCAAATCCCTTTGAATATGCTGTTAAAGCAAGAAAATACATTGCTGAAAAAGCAGGTCTTTAATTAAACAAACAACAGAAAGGTGAAATAAAATGTCAGCAGAAAAAATCAAATATTTTTCCAACGGCAAGTTTGTTGAATCAAAAACAGACGTTTGGTATGACCTTCACAACCCCAGCACAGGCGAAGTAACAGGCTACGCTCCCTGCTGTACGAACGATGAAGTTCTTGAAGCTATTGAGGCTGCAAAGGCTGCATACCCCGCTTGGAGTGCAACTCCCGCTATTAAAAGGTCTCAGATACTCTACAAGGTTCGCGATCTTCTTATTGAGCATATGGAAGAGCTCACAACACTTGTTGCCGAAGAAAACGGCAAGGTTTGGGCAGAGGCTGAGGGCGATGTGCTCAAAGCAAAGGAAGGAACTGAGCTTGCCATTCAGGTTCCCTCGCTTATGATGGGCGAAAGCCTTATGGATGCATCAACAGGCTATGACACTGTTTTATATCGCGAATCAATGGGCGTTTTTGCGGGTATAGTTCCCGTTAACTTCCCCGCTATGATTCCCTTCGGTTGGATGGTTCCCACTTGCGTTGCCTGCGGTAACACAATAATTCTTAAAGCCGCTTCTCTTACTCCCAGAACAGCTTTAAGAATCGCAGAGCTTTATAAAGAAGCAGGAATTCCTGACGGTGTTGTTAATATCGTTACCTGTTCAAGAAACGAAATTAACACAATTCTCGATCACCCTGATATCAAGGGTATCACTTTTGTTGGCTCCACACCCGTAGGTAAGCTTATATACGAGAGAGCCGCTAAGGCGGGCAAGCGTGTTCAGGCTCTTTGCCAGGCCAAAAACCACGCACTCGTTCTTGAAGATACCCCCATTGAGCGTACCGTTGCAGGTATTATTAACTCCGCGTACGGTTGTGCAGGTCAGCGTTGTATGGCTCTTTCCTGCTGTGTAGTTCAGGAATCTATTGCTGATGAATTCGTTGCTGAACTTAAGAAGCAGGCTTCACAAATTAAAGTCGGCAAATCTGTTGATAAATCCTCAAAGCTCGGACCGCTTACATATAAAAAGCACTATGATGAGGTTGTTGCCGATATCGAAAAAGGCGTTAAAGAAGGAGCTACCCTCGTTCTTGACGGCAGAAATCCCGAGCTTCCCGAAGAAATCAAGAACGGCTATTTCGTAGGTCCCACTATCTTCGATAACGTTACCGAAGATATGACTATCGGCAGAGATGAGGTATTCGGTCCCGTTCTTTGCGTTAAGAGAGTTAAAGACTTTAACGAGGGTCTTAAGGTTATGAACAATAACCCCTATGCAAACGGCTCAGTTATCTTTACTCAGAACGGCTACTACGCAAGAGAATTCCAGCGCCAGGTTTCCACATCAAATTCATCTGCACGCACAGTAAAGAAAGTGGCGTAAAATG
>CAZCQI010000182.1:0-2342 GCA_964500795.1 uncultured Eubacteriales bacterium | reverse complement strand
GAACGCCTCTGAACTGTTATTAAAAATTCGTTAATGTATATTATACTAAATATACACTATATTGTCAATCATTGTGATTGCAGACGATGAACCTCATCCTCTGTAAGCTCGCGCCATTTACCGACTTTAAGCATACCCAATTTCACCGAACCCACCGCATTTCTTTTAAGACGGATAACATCAAGGCTCACACTCTCGCACATTTTGCGAATCTGGCGGTTTCTGCCTTCATAAATAGTTATCTCAAATACACTGCGCTCTGCACTTTTTTCTAAAATGCGAACCGAAGCAGGGAGAGTATCTCTGCCATCGCCCTCAATATCAATGCCTGTTTCGAGTTTTTCAATCTGAGCATCGTTTATATTTGAGCGCACGGTTACTCTGTAAGTCTTAGGAACGTGCTTTCTCGGATGCATAACGGCATTCGCAAACTCGCCGTCATTGGTGAGAAGTAAAAGTCCCTCGGAATCGCGGTCAAGTCTCCCTACGGGGTAAACAGTTGCTCCGACATCGGAAACGAGTTCTTTAACGCACTTTCTTCCCAATTCATCACTCATTGTGGTAACATATCCGCGGGGCTTATTGAGCATAATATAATATTTCTGTTTAACAGCAGTAACCTTCTTACCGCTGACGGTCACGGTATCCTTTTTAGGGTCAACCTTATCGCCTAACTGCGCTACTTTACCGTTAACCTTAACCTTACCTTCTTTTATAAGCTCCTCCGCTTTTCTGCGGGAAGCTACCGAACACTCCGATAAATATTTTTGTAATCTTTCCTGTGCCATATTTTTCTGTCAGTCTGACAACCCTTCTCTAATTTTTTTTATCTTTTCCCATACTGTGGGAGGGTCTGTTTTCTCGGTAAAACTAAGCGGTGCCGACTCAGCCGCCAAAAGAGAGCATTCAGCGAGAACCGTACCGTCACTGTTCACTGCTTTAACAATACCTACAACATCGCCTTTTTCTATTCCCGCATAAATGAATTTTTCGCAATAAACCTGTACCGAAACATCCGATAAATCCGTTTTTGCAGAAGAAAAAGCCAAATCTCCCGATAAGTATGTATTGATACTCTTTTTCTGAGAACCTACTACTGCAACGCTTATCTCTCCTGCATCGAATTCAGCCTTCTGAACCTTAACGTTACTGAATCCGTATTCAAAGAGTTCTTTGTGGTCGTCCCAATCATTCGGAGCGCAAAGAGTTACTGCAACGAGCGTAACTCCGTCTCTTTCGGCAGCCGAAACAAGACATCTGCCCGAAGCTTTTGTAAAGCCTGTTTTAACACCGAAAGCACCTTCTACCGATAACAGAAGCTTATTGTGATTTGTAAAGGTTCGCTGATATTCGGGCTCACCGTATGTTACGCGCATACTTTTTTGGGAACAAAATTCACGAAAATCCTTGTTTTTTATTGCTCGGCAGGCAAGAAGCGCCATATCATAAGCGGTACTGCAATGCCCATCTTCCGTAAGTCCTGACGGGTTTTTGAACACCGTATCAGTCATACCTATTTCCCGTGCTTTTTCGTTCATTAAATCCACAAAAGCCTCTTTTGAGCCTGCTACTGCGGTTGCAGTAACATTGGCGGCATCGTTTCCGCTTTCAAGGAGCATACCCGCAACTAAAACACCTAACGTGATTTTATCGCCTGCTTTAAGACCTATTGATGTACCCTCAACTGCAACATCTTCTGCATTGACGGTTACAACATCATCAGCTCTGTCGGTCTCAAGAGCAAGCAAAGCCGTCATTATTTTAGTGGTGCTTGCCATACCTCTTTGTTCATACGCGTTTTTTTCGTATATTATCTCACCTGTTTCGGCATTAAGAAGAATTGCGGATTCTGCCGAAAGTGTAAGGTTCTCTGCGCCTGCGCCGAAAGCTAAAAAGCCGAGTAAAACACATACGGTTAAAAGCGAACAAACTATTCTGTTTAGCAAAACAACCACCTGCTTTCAAGAAATAATATGCAGGTGGTTAATTTTTAATTATAAAAGATTATTCGGCAATTTCCTCTGTTGCAGGTTCATCCTTTTTCTTTTTTGAAACAAGGTTTGTAACCTTATCAAACATATCGGGAACCATACTAACGGCTCTCTCAATAGCGTTATCACCGGAAACGATGTGCTTAATTGTAACCTCGCCATCCTTAACAACAAGAAATGCAACGGGATTTATTGTGATGCCTGCACCGCCTGCACCGCCGAAAAGCTCCACATTGTTCTTTGAGGGGAAATCAGAACCACCCGAAGCAAAGCCGTATGTAACCTTTGATACGGGGATTATTGTAAGACCGTCGGGAAGATTGATGGGATCACCGATAATTGTGCTGACAT
>CAZCQI010000181.1:0-2386 GCA_964500795.1 uncultured Eubacteriales bacterium | reverse complement strand
ACCGATTGTCTTTACCACTTGTTTTCAAAACCTTCGTTACGGCACCTCATCATTTGTGCGAAACCGTATTTTTTCATATTCTTTCTATTTTATAAATAAATCTCGCGTTATCCTCATACCAAAGAGGAAAGTTTGTTCCCCAAACATTGTTGTAAAGGCAATAAGAAATACCGTCTTTTTTGAAATCTTCAATTTTGTTGTCATATTCAAGAATTTTACCTTTTCCTACAGACAGAAGAGGGGAATGTAAATTGATAATATCAAAAGCATTTTTACCAAAATCCAATCTGCATTTATTAACGGCATGAAGATTTCTTCCGCCCATTGATACAACATCCTCGGGTTTGACCCAATCATTGATTTTCAGCATTTTAAAGTCGCAATCAGCAGGGAATAATCTGAGGAATATCGCTTCCGTGAGCCTGCTTGCATCTTTGCCCAACCAATCAACGGAAAAATTCAAACCGCTTATACCTAAAAGATATGTAATTTGTATCAATCCGGGTGCGCCCAATTCTTCACAAAGTCTGTCATCGCATTTTAAATTAACGGTTATTTTTAAATCCGATTTGCTTTCAATGAGTTCTGCTCTTTCGGCAGTATAAGAAAATCTTCCCGTAGGATATTTCCCTTCAACATATTTGAGAAGCGGTCTTGAAAAATCGCCCATTACCCATTCTGCAGTTTCCTCGAGGTCCCTTGAATAGTGGGTGAGCCAAAAATCATAATCGGCTTTGCAATAAGAATGATATTCAATAATAGGCTTGTTGTTGTTTTTTATGACCTCATTACCGTCAAAGGTCAACCTTCCTATTCCGCCGTGCTCATTGATTTTCAGCTCCCATTTGCCTTTTTTTACGGTGCAGGGAAGTTGATATTCAGTGTTGATTTTCTGCATTTTCTCGGGCTTTAAAGAATGCAGTGCACTGATAGCTTGTTCAAAATGTTCGGGGGACAGGTCTTTAAGAACATCAGAAATGAATTTTCGTTGTTCCGCCCAGCTTTTTTCAATTACACTGTATGAACCTTGCTTGTAATAGCCTTCTTCAATACCTTTTAAAGTGAGCCTGTTTTGCGGATAATCCCTGTCGGGGTAGTTTATAACGACCTTATCTCTTTTTCGTGCGGCTTGGAAATCCTTTTTTAAATAATTTTCGTAGTCGGCAAAATAAGTTTTGTTATCCATTCCGCATGTGTGCTCTGCAAGAAGTAAAATTGTATCAGCAAGTGCTGTGTACTCTTTGCCCTCTTTATAAAGACTACCGTCTTTCAACCATGCATTTTTTAATCTTATAAGTGTGCGTAAAGCCGCCGATTTGTATGGGTCAGCGGCACTGCCGTGAATCCAAGTGTCACCGATTTCACATTCAAGCACAGGAAGCTTTTCTCTTTGCTCCCAGATTACATCTGCAAAATCATCAAGAGTACCGGCGGTAACTTCATAGTCGGGATATTCTTCTCTTATTGCGTTGAGTTTTGCGAGTACCTTTTCGGGAGACGGTGCACCGCGGTTGTCAACAGTATGGTCAAAATATAAGATTTCTTCGGCGAAATCACTTTTAAAAGCACCGCCGTAAGCACCTGAATATATTACAATAACCTCTGCTTCACCGTTTTTCCATAAAAAACATTCGGAAACTTCAGGTACGGCAGAAGCACCGTTTACACCTATGTGAAGGAGCTTTATTCCGTGCTTATGTAAAATTTTAACGAGACCCCTTGTATGACCGGGAACATCCGTCATTTTAGCGGCAACGGTTTTTCTTCCTCTTATTTTATCAAGGCTTTCAACTATTGAAAGTCCGTAGTCGAGAGTGTCCTCATCAAGGAGCTCCGTGTGAGTAGTAAAGGGGAGTGCGTGCGCAACGATATCTCCGCTTTTTATTGCCTTTTCAAGACGTTCTCTATTATTGCTGTCTGATTTTTCAAGGGCCTCTTTCAAAATCCACGAGCCGGTAGTCCAGATGAAGTTTTTACTGCCGTTTTCATTAACTCTCTCCGCTAAATCAATAGCGCCGGGAATGAATTCCTCAATGTATTTTTTCTTGATGCTTTCGGCGTAATCCGTAAAACCTAAATCAAGATGAGTTTTTGAAACAACTATAACTTTTTTTATGGTGTTCAACCCCTTTGAAAAAACTAATGAAATGATACCATTTTAAAGCGGCAGTGTCAATTCGATAAGCATTTACTTTTCATAATAATTATGATAATATAAAAAACAGGAGGTGCTTTTGCACACGCCACATAAGGCAGTAATTTCAAAAACTAACTTATGGGCGTTGCAAAAGGGAAAGACAGAGAGAAAGGTTTAATCGCCTTTCTCTCTGTCTTTTTAGTATGACGGGCATATCAATGCTCTGTGGTGAAAGTCCACCGAGGCGTA
>CAZCQI010000180.1:0-2397 GCA_964500795.1 uncultured Eubacteriales bacterium | reverse complement strand
ATTCTTTAGGTGACTGTGTTTTTGCTTTTGCCATTTATATACCTAACCTTTCGGAAATTAAATATATTATGTAAAAATACAATTATTTGGTAATAAACCTATTATATTATACAAGATATTGTGATTTAGTCAAGATTTTCTTTTTGTCTGAGGGGTGATTTTCGGAATTATGATGAATTATATATGGCCGCTGATGATAGCTTTCTCGTTTTTTTGCGCAATAGCAACAGGAAATATGAATGCGCTTTCCTCGGCGGTGATATCGGGCGGAACAGATGCAATAACTCTGGTTTTTAAATTAGCAGGCATAATCTGCCTTTGGAACGGCTTGACTGCCATTGCCGAAAAAAGCGGACTTACGGGGAAGCTCTGTAAACTATTATCTCCCCTTCTCAATCTTCTTTTCCCGAAGCTGAAGGACAAAAAAGCAAAAGAAGCCATTTCTATGAATATAACCGCAAATCTGTTAGGGTTAGGTAATGCCGCAACGCCCTTGGGACTTGAAGCTATGAACAGACTTCAAAGTGCAAACCTCGACCCTGAAAAAGCCACTGATGATATGGTGCGTTTTGTTGTAATCAACTCAGCCGCCATTCACCTTGTGCCTACAACCGTTGCTCTTCTGCGCAATGAATACGGCAGCGCTTCGCCTATGGAAATTCTGATGCCGGCACTCGTTACCTCGGTAATCGCGCTGAGTATCGGTATTTTAATGACTAAATTACTGAAAAAGGTGTTTAAATGAATTCTTTGAGCGATTATTTACTCCCTGCAATCGTTGTGATAATAGTTCTTTACGGTGCTTTTAAGGGTATCGATATTTTCAATGAATTTATTGAAGGTGCAAAAAGCGGATTTAAAACAGTGCTTAATATAACGCCCTCTCTTATTGCTCTTCTTCTCGCCGTTAATATGCTCAAAGCCTCGGGCGGTCTTGATACGCTTTGCTCTCTGATTTCGCCTGTTGCAAATATTTTAGGCATTCCCTCCGAGGTTATTCCGCTTGCCATACTTTCACCCGTATCGGGCAGTGGTGCCGTGGGTATGTATGAGAGCCTTTTAAAGGATTTCGGTCCCGACAGTTTTATCGGCAGATGCGCTTCGGTTATGATGGGCTCTACCGAAACTACCTTTTACGCAATAACCCTGTATTACGGCTCCGTGGGCATAAAAAAATCACGGCACACCCTGCCCAGTGCATTGTGCGCCGATTTTACAAGCTTTATGCTCTCTCCGAGATTTGTCAGTTTATTTTTAGGAAAATAATTTCAAAACAATAAGAGTAGCTTATCAGTAAAACATACCCTTGAAGCGGGAATCGGAATGCATTGAATATGCATCGCCGTCATTTCCCACTATAATATGGTCAACAAGGCTAAAGCCCAATTTTCTGAACATAACGGAAACGTTTCTTGTTGTGTCCACATCCTGTGCGGAAGGCTCTGCGGCACAAGAGGGGTGATTGTGAGCCAACACTGCGCAAGTAGAGCCGCTGTCCATTACAGCCTGAACCGCTTTACACAAATCCACACTTGCCGAACATCCGTTACCCTCACCTAAAACCATCTGTTTTTTCAGCTTATACGAGCTGTCAAAACAGAATATAACAACCTTTTCAATATGCTCATTTTCAAGGCTTGCCAGCGCAAGGCTCTTCAGTGATTCGTTGGTTTTATACGTGGGCTTTTTTCGTGTTTTATCATTGGATATACGTTTAAACGCTTCACCCATTGCCGCAAGCATAATTGCGGTATTTTCGCCAACTCCCTCTATCTTTTTAAGACGGTCTATGCTCGCTTTGAAAATTTCATCAAAAGAACCCATATCATCAATAATACGGTGCGCCAACTCATTGGTATCTTCACGGGGAATTGAATAAAACAACATCAGTTCGAGGAGCTGATGCTCCTCAAACTGCGAAAAACCGTTTTTGTAAACATTTGCTTTTACGCGCTTACGGTGACCTGCATGAACGCTTTTATCCGCCATTTTTGCCCCTCGCAAAATAATTTTTAAAGTGTTGCTGCTTTTTTGAGAGTTTCTGCCATATCAGTCTTTTCCCACTGAACATCAAGGTCAGTTCTTCCCATATGACCGTAAGCGGCAAGAGCCCTGTACTGCGGTCTTCTCAAATCAAGCTTCTCAATAATCGCAGCAGGACGAAGATCAAAGTACTTATCAACAAGCTCCTCAAGCTTTGCATCGGGAAGCTTGCCTGTACCGAAGGTATCAACACGAACCGAAACAGGACGGGCTACACCGATAGCGTAAGCAAGCTGAACCTCGCATTTATCTGCAAGCTCTGCGGCTACGATATTTTTTGCAACATATCTTGCGGCATAAGCAGCGCTTCTGTCAACCTTCGTGGGGTCCTTGCCGGAAAAAGCACCGCCGCCG
>CAZCQI010000179.1:0-2421 GCA_964500795.1 uncultured Eubacteriales bacterium | reverse complement strand
AAAATTGAGTATTCACAGGTCAAATCCCTTATGAATACTCAATATGGTGCGGGTGACAGGACTTGAACCTGCACGGGGGTGCCACAAGAACCTAAATCTTGCGCGTCTGCCAATTCCGCCACACCCGCATATTAAATTATGACACTCAATTAAATTGCGACACTCAAGCAGTTGATGATTTCAGTCGGTTTATGGGAAGGCGTCTTGCGGTGTCCGAAATTGCTTGCTCGCTGTTCGCTTTGCACAATTTTGACCGCTAAAGCTTTTCAGCCTTCTCTGTATCCGCCACCGGCGGCGCTCTGTTGAAAAACTACCAATTCCGTCACTCCTGAGTATTTAATTAAGTAAGAGTGAACAGTTTGTTAAACCTTTTGAATTGTAGCACAAGAAACAGGAAAAAGCAAGAGGCTTTTGTGTTTGGTGTAATTATAAAATGCTTCTATTGAAAAGTAATATGCTAATTGATATAATAATACCAATCCAAAACAAAAATGATGGTGAGCGAATTGAGAGATTTAATAAATGAAATATGTTTATTGGTTAAGGATTGCGGAAAAGTAATTCTTAACGCAGACAGAGAAAAAATGGCTATTGATACAAAATCAGGTGTTGCAGATTTGGTTACTGAATATGATAAGAAGGTTCAGGAACAGTTAGCTGTTGGCTTGAAAAAGCTTTTGCCTGAAGCAAAATTTATTGGTGAAGAAGGTTCAAATGACGAGTTAACCGAAAACGGTTATGCTTTTGTAGTTGATCCTATTGACGGTACAACAAATTTTATTAAAGATTATCATATGAGCGCAATATCTGTTGCTTTGTTAAAGGGTAAAGAGGTTGTTGCAGGTGTTGTTTATAACCCTTATCTTGATGAGATTTTTTATACAATAAAGGGACAGGGTGCATTTTGTAACGGTAAAAGAATAAGCGTTTCTTCCCAACCTTTGAGTAATGCCCTTATTCTTTTTGGTTCATCTCCCTATGATAAAAATCTTTTCAAAAAAACACTTGAAACACTTTCCGAATATTTCTACAAGGCTTTAGATATAAGAAGATGCGGTTCTGCTGCATTGGACTTGTGTTCAGTGGCTTGTGGCAGAGCGGAGCTTTATTTTGAATTGCAGGTTTCTCCATGGGATTTTGCTGCAGGTAAATTACTCGTTGAGGAAGCAGGTGGTGTTGTTACAGCTCTTGATGGTGCTCCGCTTTCATTCGATGGTAAAACCTCGATTTTAGCAAAAAATAACATTATATGAAAAAGATTAAACCAATCAGGTGAGGTTTTCACGCTAACCGTCTCCTGATTTTTCTATAAATCGGCATTGCCTGTAAATAATTTTTGACATTTTTTTACAAAAAACTTTCAAATTGGTGTTCATTTTGCCTTGACTAATTGGGTAAACTTTATTATAATATACAGGATGATGTATTATTTTTGAAGATAATGCACTATCCGTATTTATGATAATGGTTTTGTTATTTATATAGTTAATATATATTTTACATAATTTTATGTTGTATATTGCATCGTTTATTGGAATTGATGATGTATTATGCATTGCTTATGTATTCGGATTTTATATTTATATAGATATGACCCGCACGCGTGTGAATGCCTGCGACAAAACTTTTATTATAAGCGGTAATCTGCTTTTTTGCGGCTTATCGCGATTGCAGTGACGGAAGGTGCTTTCGCATTTTCGTCACTTTGTTTTTTTATTATATTCAGAAAGGGGCACCGATCAAATGGGTCCAGTAGCAATTATACTTATTGTTGTCGCTCTCGTTGCAGGCGTTGTTGCAGGATTTTTCATCGGAGGCGCTCACCGTAAAAAAGTTGCGGAGGCCGCCATCGGCTCTGCTACAGAAGAGGCTGCACGCATTGTCAACAATGCTATGACAGAGGCTGAGCAGAAAAAGAAGGAATCTATCCTTGAAGCCAAAGATGAAATTCACAAGTTAAGATCGGACACTGAGCATGAGCTGCGCGAAAGACGTGCAGAGGTTCAGCGTCAGGAAAGAAGAATTATTCAAAAAGAAGAAAGCCTTGATAAAAAGGTTGAGGCTCAGGAGAAGAAAGAAGAGAATCTTGCTAAAAGGTCTAAAGACCTCGAAGAAAAAGAGCAGGAGCTCGAATCACTTAAAAGAAGCCAGCTCGAAATTCTTGAGAAAATTTCGGGTTATTCAAAAGAGCAGGCAAAAGCAGTTCTTCTTCAAAACCTCGAAGAACAGCTTACCCACGAAAAAGCCGCAAGAATTTTCGACTATGAGCAGCAGCTTAAGGATGATATGGATAATCTTGCAGGCGAAATTATTTCAGGTGCAATTCAGCGTTGCGCCGCAGATCACGCGGCAGAAGCCACTGTTTCCGTTGTTTCTATTCCCAATGATGAAATGAAGGGCAGAATCATCGGCCGTGAGGGC
>CAZCQI010000178.1:0-2498 GCA_964500795.1 uncultured Eubacteriales bacterium | reverse complement strand
TACAAACAATTTCTTTGCAAGCCACGCGCGGACCTTTTTACTTTTGTTGGCGTAGAGCCAGAAAAATACCAAAGCGAGACAGCATAAGTCAACTATTACAAGTATTTCACCTGCAGTTATTTTGTGAAGCTCTGTAAAGGACAGTGTGCCTGATGTTATGCTTACATGGTGGCGGGGAAGCTTTGTTACTACCGCATGGTATACAAATTTATCACTTCGCTTGATTTTACCTTTAGAGTTGGAATTTTTTGCAAATGAATCCTCAAGCTCTGCTTCGGTAGCTTTTGCGTTTTTTTGATTAACTTTTTTTATCAGGCAAGAGAAGCCCTTCGTTTAATATGAGTGAAATAAACACCGTTATACTCGAAAATTGGGGGTATAACGGTGTTGTGCATTGTTGTTATTAAGGCGTTTAAAGTTTTACGGCGTCCTTTATTTTGATTTTGCCTACAAAGGGGATTTTTAAAAATCCGTTGCATTTGTCATCGGTAAAGGTCAGAGTAATATCAATAGTCTTTCCGGGAAGAACACCCACGGTAGCTTTTGCAATAAGCGTATCATCAAGCTCCTCGGCTTCAAGGATGTTAACATCTATTTCAAAATCTGCATTTTCAAGCTCGATTTCGAATTCGTATTTGCCGTTTTCATATTCTATTTCAAAAACGGCTTCACCCTTGTAAAACATATGGTCAACACAAGTTTTATATTTTCCTATACCTATCATAAATATACCTCCTTATATTTCAGCAACTATTCCCGCTGCATATCGAAGAATAGTGCGGGCATCTACAGTTGTTATTTTGCCGTCAGAATCAGTATCGGCGGCAGCGAACTGTTCGTCGGTAAGGGTCATTGTATCTGTTGCGGCGTGGAGTGCGGCGCGGGCATCGTAAAGAGAGATAATTCCGTCACCGTCAATATCGCCCGTAAGAGAGAAATCGTTGTTTGAAAGGATAACGAAACGTCCGCCGGAATCTATCTGAGTGCCGACAAACGGTGTGCTGGGCGTACCGTTTACGCAAACAAGGGATGAACCGTATTGCTTGTATATTTTAGTAGCACTTGGAACAGTACCTTCGGCTAATCCGTTGAAAGAAAGAATAAAGTTGCCCTTTGGTGTGTATTCCTTTCCTTCGCTTACAATGCTTATATCGTAAGCATAAGCTTCATTGTATCTTATGGGAAAAGTGTCAGAGATGCCGGCGGTATCCACGGCGGAAACACTCAAATCATAATCTGTATCAAGATCAAGGACTGAATATGCATCAATCAAGGTAATATTTGTGTCGATATCGGTTATTGAGCGGTAATTCAACGACAAAACGGTTTCGGGAATACCTTGTTTTAATACATAATAGTAGGCGTATGTTTCGGGTGTACAGCTGATGCCGTCAGTAAAGTAATAGAATTTATTGTCGTTTGAATCTATACCGCCTAAAATTGCATCTGCACCGATGCTTGTGAGTGTGGCGGGAAGTGAAATTTCCTTAAGAGAGTCACAATAGGCAAGAGCTTTAACACCCAAAGTGCGTAAATTATCGCTTAAACGGATAGTCTCGAGATTCCAGCAATATGAAAATCCGTAGGAATCAATTTTGGTAACCGTATTATACATATTTACGCTTGTAAGATTGTAGCAGTGGTCAAATGCGTATGAGCCTATCGTGGTGACACCGTAAGGTATGGTAAAGCTTCCGCTCCGTCCTGCAGGAAAAGCCCTGAGAGTAGTATTTTTACCGGAGGTTTTTGCATAAAGCACACCGTCTACCGTTCCGAAAGCGGTGTTGGAAGAGCTTATCTCAATTTCTTCAAGAGAATAACACATATTGAAAGCATTGTTTGCAATAGTAGTAACCGTTGTGGGAAGCTTTATGTAAACCAGCTCAGAATTACCCGAAAATGCAGTTGAAGTAATTATTCTTACAGGGTAGCCTCCCAGATAATCGGGAATTATTATTTTAGTTGCATCACCTGTGTAACCCGTGATACTTGCTCTGGTCGGAGCACCGGCGGGAAGGAGTACATACTTAAAATCACTTTCTGCGGGAGTAACTGCTTCATCAGCATAAGAGGCAACAGAAACGCTTTCCTCAGCCGAAGTTGTTACAGGAGGAATAGCTATGCAAGATAATATCAGAGCCAAACACACGCTGATGATCACCGTGCTTTTTTTTCTCAAATCATCACTTCCAATCAAACGGTATTATACTAATATGATTATATAACAATCAATATGTAATTTCAATAGGAATATTTATACAAAAAACGACACGTTTTATAGTAGAACGTGGCTGAAACGGATTAAAAAAAGCAAAGCTCCGAAGCCGAACTTCGGAGCAACCTGCTTTTAACAAATCAGTTAACTTTAGATTAAACAGCGCGGGTAACCTTACCGGAGCGCAAGCAGCGTGTGCAAGCATATACTCTGCGTGGTGAACCATTAACAACTGCCTTAACTCTTCTAACGTTTGGTTTCCAAGTTCTGTTTGAACGTCTGT
>CAZCQI010000177.1:2051-2553 GCA_964500795.1 uncultured Eubacteriales bacterium | reverse complement strand
ATTATGCTTATGGCTCTCGGTGAGCCGTTGCCCAAACAGGTGTTCGGTCATCCGTGGCTTCTTTCGGGTAACGATAAAATGAGCAAATCCCGCGGAAACGTTATTTACGCCGATGACCTTTGCGAGCGTTTCGGCGTTGATGCTATCCGTTATTATCTTCTTTCCGAAATGCCCCACGCTCAGGACGGAACGATAACCTACGAAACTATTATAGAGCGTTTTAACTCAGACCTTGCAAACACTCTCGGCAACCTTGTTAACAGAACGGTTGCTATGAATAATAAATATTTCGGCGGTGTTATTCAGGCACCTACTGCTCCCGAAGCTGTCGACGAAGAATTAAAAACAATGGCTCTGGGCACTCTCGACGGTGTTACTAAGCTTCTTGACACCTATAAAGTAAGCGATGCGCTTTCTCTCGTTTTTGACCTTGCAAAGCGTTGTAATAAATACATCGACGAAACAATGCCCTGGGCACTCGCTAAGGATGAAGAAAAGAAAG
>CAZCQI010000177.1:0-2041 GCA_964500795.1 uncultured Eubacteriales bacterium | reverse complement strand
CTCGGCACTGTTCTCTATAACCTTATTGAGAGCATCCGTTTTATAGCAGTTCTTCTTAAACCCTTTATGCCCGATACAAGTGTTAAAATCCTTGAGCAGATAGGAACTTCCGTTAATACTCTTGACTCTCTTTCTTCATTCGGTGCTGTTAAAGCAGGCGACAGTGTAGGCACTGCAACGCCCCTCTTCTCCCGTCTTGATGCGGAAAAAACTCTTGCTGAAATTGAAGCATCTCTTCCGAAAGTTGAAGAAGAAAAAGAAGAACCCGAAATCGAAGGTCTTGCAGAAATCGTTTATGACGATTTTGCAAAGGTAGAGCTTCGCGTTGCTGAGGTTATCGACTGCAAACCCATAAAAAGAGCCAAAAAGCTTCTTGAACTGACCCTCAACGACGGCACAAAAACTCCCAGAACTATCGCTTCGGGTATTGCTAAATGGTACAGCCCTGAGGATCTTATCGGCAAAAAGGTTATTATCGTTGCTAACCTTGCACCCCGAACTCTTTGCGGCGTTGAAAGCCATGGTATGCTTCTTGCAGGCGAAATCGGCGAAGATGATGTAAAAGTTGCATTTGTTGACGGAATGCCCGCAGGTACACAGTTAAGTTAATTATGTATAAAAACATTTTTGATTCTCACGCACATTATACCGACCGCGCATTTAATGATGACCGCGATAATATGCTCGGCTCCCTTAAGGAGTCGGGCATTTGCGGTGTTATAAACTGCGGAGCGGATCTGATATCCTCTGAAAATTCTTTAAAGCTTTCCGAAAAATATGACTTTCTTTATGCCGCCTGCGGTGTTCACCCCGAAGAAGTTGAAAATCTTCCCGAGGAATATATTGAAATTATAAAAGAACTTGCAAAGCACCAAAAATGCACTGCAATAGGCGAAATCGGTCTCGACTATTATTGGCGGCAGGATAATAAAGAAATGCAAAAAAAGATTTTCGAGGAACAGATAATTTTAGCAAAAGAGCTCCGGTTGCCTATAATAGTTCACGACCGTGAAGCCCACGGCGACACTTTGGAAATTCTCAAAAAACACAAGCCCGAAGGCGTTCTCCACTGCTTTTCGGGAAGTGCCGAAACCGCAAAAGAAATATTAAAAATGGGAATGTATATCGGTCTTGGCGGTGCAGTTACCTTTAAAAATGCAAGAAAATCAGTAGAGGTTACAGAAATGCTCCCCCTCGACAGACTCCTTCTTGAAACCGATTGCCCATACATGGCACCCGTGCCAATGAGAGGAAAGCGCAATAACTCTTCTTACATCCCCTTTGTTGCAGAAAAAATCGCAGAAATAAAAAACACCGACGTCCAAGCAATACTCAACATTACCGCAGAGAACGCGAAAAAATTATTTAATTTATAATTTAAACTCGCTAAAATGATAACCGTAGGGTACGGTCTTGACCGCAGCGTTGTTTCCGTTCGATTTTACTGACGGCGAATCACACCTGTAGGGTACGGTCTTGACCGTACCGTTGTTCCCGTTCGATTTTACTGACGGCGAACCACACCTGTAGGGTACGGTCTTGACCGTACCGTTGTTCCTTCCTTGATTTACTTACTGAGGGCAACGGCTTGCGGGAGGGTCAAGACCCTCCCCTACATTACAGGGGATTTCAACTTGCGGGAGGGTCAAGACCCTCCCCTACAGTGTTTTTCCTAAAAAATAAAAAAAGGACATCCTCCCGTAAGGTACGGTCTCAGACCGTACCACAGAAGAAAGTATATAGTGATGGAGGAACAGCCTTAGGCAGTTCCTTACGGGTGAAACGTCAGCAACCGCCTTGCCGAAAAACGGCAGGGCGGTTGTTGTTTTTTAATATTTATCTTTAATCTTAAGACCCGTTGTGTTGAAATAGCTGACTGATGAGCTACTGTAATAGGCTTTGACCGTGTAGGTGTAGGTTGTGCCTTTCTTTGCAGTCTTGTCGAGGTAGCTGACTGTTGAACCGCTCTTTACTGTAGCTATTTTTTTCCAGTCGCCCGAGCCTGTTTTACGGTATACATAGTAACCTTCGGCACCCGTTA
>CAZCQI010000176.1:0-2578 GCA_964500795.1 uncultured Eubacteriales bacterium | reverse complement strand
ACCGATGACCTCTTGAATGCCATTCAAGCGCTCTCCCAGCTGAGCTACGCCCCCGTTTGAAATTTACTATGAAAGTATAACACTATAATTCTGTTTAGTCAAGCAAAAATCCAAAAAATAACGGTTTTATAAATTTTATAAATTTTCATTTCAGTATTGTTTATTTTAAGTATTTATTGTAAAATAATTTAATAAAACTCTTTAAGGATTATAAGATATATGACTGAAACCTCTAAAAAAATGAATATTCCGCAGGATATCCTTTCAGGCATTACGGGTGCGTTGCTTTTAGGCTCATATGCGCTGTGCGCTTGCGCAGTTTCAGGGTTAGGACTTCTCAATGCATTTTTATGCATATGCGTTTGCGCGGTGTTCTCCGTGAAATCGAAAAACAAAATTTTCTCACCCGACTCATTTCTGCTGATGCCCGTCCTTTTTATAATCGCATCGGCAGGTGAGGCTTTTCTGCCCGTGTGCGTTGCGGCAGGAGCATTGATATGCTTTGTTCTCAGAAAGCTTCTTCCTCATTTTTCCGTGCCTGACTGTGTACTTGCGGGCGCAAGTCTCGGAATTTGCCTTGCGGCAACAGTTATGCTTACCAACGATTATTTCGGTATAGGTGCTTTCGGTGCCTCCGCTTTTGAAATGCTCAAAACATACCGTTCCTTGGGCTTTCACCCTCATTTCAGAGGTCTGCTTTACGGCACAATAACTCTTTTTGCAATGATCACCTATCCCTTTAAATTCCGCAATCTGAATAAATACCTCCCTGCAGAATTTATAACTCTTCTTATACCGTTAATCTTAAACCTTTTTCTCAATCCCGAAGAGAGCCTTACAACAATAAATGAAGTCACTTCCTTCGGAAACGGCTTTTCGTTATGGGCATCCCCCGAAAATATAACAGGCACTCAAACCGCAACGGCTGTAAAAGGCTCTGTGGCTTTAGGTCTTATTCTTTTTGCTTACAGCTCCAAGGAAAAAAGCTCAGAGCTTTCCTTCACAGGCGCAAATGCCGCAAGCGGACTTCTCAGCGGTATGCCCGTAAGAGAATTCAGCATTTTTTCATACTCCCCTCTTTCGGCTGTTGTAACAATCGTTTTGTCGGGCGCGGTAATTTTCCTTTGCCCCGATTTGCTCTCGAGAATACCTATGCACAGTATCGGTGCGCTTCTCATTGTAAGCGGTTGGCAAAATGTGCCGTATAAATATGTTGCAAGCACATTTAAAGCAAAGCGCTTGACAGGGCTTGCTGTGGCGGTGCTTCTTATTGCGGCGTTTTTATTCCTTGATATTTTCACGGCAACGCTGATTTGCCTGCTCATATCATTTTTAATGAGGAGGTCGTCAAAATGATCAAAGATAAAAAGAAGCTTGCCCGTGTAATTGCTACATGGATTGTAACAACGGTTATGCTTTCGGTTTTTATTCTGGATATAATTGTTGTGGCTCTTGGTAACAAATATGTAAACCGATACACTGTTACGGACGAAACCTTCACCTATGAAAACGGCGATGACCGAATTCACTTTCTCAACACTGCAAACTCCGATTGCATTATTATAGAGAGCAACGGCGAATTTGCCCTTATAGATTCGGGTGAGGGAAATTACAATCCCAGAAGAAAAACCGAATATAAAGGCTATGAGGAAGAGGTTATAAGTTACATTAAAAAAGTTGCCGCGGATGAAAACGGCAACGTAAATTTCAGCTTTGTTCTCGGCACTCATATACACTACGACCACGCGGGTAATTTTGAAGCGATTTTCAAGGATGAGAGCATAACTGCCGAAAAAGCGTATTTCAAGGTGTTTTCCGATAAAGTTGCAACAGAGCTTGAATGGAACGGTTGGGGAAATAAAGCAACCTACGACAGTATTCTGGCTGTTCTCGAAGAAAGGAGCATTCCCGTTATAAGCGACCTGCCCGATACCGAATTCCGTTTCGGTGATTTCATATTGAGATTTATAAACACGGTTACTCCCGAAGAATGCTACGGCAACGGCGAAAACGCAAGCAGTGTGGGCGTGCTTATAACGAAAGGCGAAAAAACCGCCTTTCTTGCGGCGGACTTCACGGATGATTCGGGTATTGAAGATATTTATGCCGAGGTTATCGGCGACGTTGACCTTTTAAAAATAGGCCATCACGGCTACTACGGCTCATCATCGGCAGATTTTTTAAGAGTTTTAAAGCCGGAAATTGCTGTTTGCACAAATTACATCGGCAAAATTTATCCCAATGTTAAATGGAATTTAACCATGGTGGCAAAAGTCCCCGTCTTTTCAACTGCCCACAGAAACGGTATTATTACAACCTTTACCGACAGCGGAGAAATAGTTATTACTCAAAATATAATGTAAAAGGTGAGGGAGAATTTCTACGGGTCGGAAACGGAAAGATGCAAAAAATGAAATTAAAGCACTAAACGTGAAAAAACAATAATTTTTCGTAAATAATTTTTTCAAAAAATTCAAAAAAACACTTGCAAAATGTGAAATGATATGATATCATATCATTCGCTATCCGGGTGTGGCGCAGTTGGTAGCGCGCTTGACTGGGGGTCAAGAGGCCGTGA
>CAZCQI010000175.1:0-2605 GCA_964500795.1 uncultured Eubacteriales bacterium | reverse complement strand
AACTGTAACAAAGAGCGGTTTATGGATAGGTATGACGAGCGTTTAGAGCTTGCTCCCCGTGATGTGGTTTCCCGCTCGATTATTATGGAATCAAGGCGATTGGGCAGTAACAATTTCTATCTCGATATCCGTTATAAAGGTGAGGAATACCTTAAAAAGCGTTTTCCGGGAATATATGCAGGGTGCCTCAGGCAAGGCGTGGATATTTCAAAGGACCTTATACCCGTTTTCCCGTGCCAGCATTATCTTATGGGCGGTATCGAGGTTGACCTTAACGCGAGAACTACGCTTCCCCGCCTTTATGCGGCAGGTGAATGCTCCTGTACGGGCGTTCACGGCAAAAACCGTCTTGCAAGCAATTCTCTTTTAGAAGCACTTGTTTTCGGAAGAAAAGCCGCGGAGGATATAACAAGATGCATCAATGCAGGCTTTTACAAGCTGACCGTGCCCGAAGAAAATGAGCCTGACAGAACAGGCGCACCTCTTCCCAAGGGAATAAGAACGGAAATTCGCGAGACTTTACAGCGGGCATATTTCGTTATCCCTGATGAGGGTGCTATCCACGAAAGCAAAAAACGCATTGAAAATATTCTTAACAGATTAAGAAACGGCAAGTTTGCTGTTACAGCCGACTATTGCGAGGCGCTTTCTCTTGCAACGGTTGCATTTATAATTCTCAGGGAGGTTGACCGATGATTTTACCACAGTTTTATGTTGACGATTTAATAAAAAACGCACTTGCGGAAGATATAAATTACATTGATGTTGCGACTGATTATCTTCTTGACGAGGAACAGGAAAGCGAAGCATATTTTATTGCTAAGGCAGACGGTATGCTTTGCGGAACAGAAGTTGCAATGAGAGTTTTTCGGCTTCTTGACGACAGCTTTACTTATAAGCTTCATAAAAAAGACGGTGAAGAGATTAAAAAAGGCGACCTTATTGCAGAGTTCAAGGGTAAGACGGTTAAGCTTTTAAAGGGTGAGAGAACTGCTCTGAACCTTATTCAGCATATGAGCGGAATTGCCACACTCACAAAGGAATGTGTTAAAGAGACCGAGGGAACAAGGGCGACTATTGCGGATACAAGAAAAACTCTCCCCGGACTTCGTGCTGTTCAGAAATATGCAGTTACCTGCGGTGGCGGCAGAAATCACCGCTACAATCTTTCCGATTGCGCTATGCTCAAGGATAATCACATTGATGCTAAGGGCGGTATCATCCCCGCAGTTGAAGCTCTCAGAGAGAAAATCGGTCATACCGTTAAAATCGAGGTTGAAACGAGAACTCTTAGTGAGGTTGAAGAGGCTCTTACGGCAGGCGCAGATATTATTATGCTCGATAATATGGATAATGAAACAATGGCAGAAGCCGTGAAAATGGCTGAAGGAAAAGCTCTTCTTGAAGCTTCGGGTAATCTTACAAAGGAAAGGCTTCGCAGTGTTGCAGAGCTGGGTGTTGATATTCTTTCAATCGGCGCATTGACTCATTCGGTTACGGCATTTGATATTTCAATGAGAATTAAATAATGAAAGGGAAAATACCAAGGGTGTTTTCAGTTTAAAAAGATGGATTTAAAAAAGTTTATAAACGGTGCGCTAAACCGTCCCGAAAAAGGCGATAAAATTGAGTATTTCAATTTAAAAAGCAGAGTTTCAGGTTATATCCTCACAAAAGCACAAAAAAATATGCCCACAGTCGGTTATAATTACGAAGCAGACATAACCGGTTTTTGGGAAGAGTTTGAGAAATTAAAAGAGAATTGCGGTTACGCACTGTCTTTCAATACGCTTATGATGCGTGTTCTTGTTGAAGGTTTAAAAGAGGCGCCCCGTCTTAATTCGCATATTGATTATAATTCCACCTCATCTTGCGGGACGCTTATCAGAAAAGAGCATATTGACGTTGCCATGCCGGTTTTGCTTGAAAGCGGAGAAACCTTTCCCGTAAAGGTGAGGCAAACAGAAAACAAATCGCTGAAAGAACTTTCGGAGCAAATAACCGAGATTTTGGAAAAGCTTAAAAAAACCGATATCGATCGTGTTCTTTTTGATGTTATTACACAAAGAACTGTCGGTCTTTTGCTCAGCGGAGCCGTAATTCCCACCATAGCCCAAACTGTTACGGGATATGTGGGAAAGCATAAGGTTGCGAAGCTTTCCGACCTTTTTAATACTGCACCCCGTGACGGTTCAACTCTTTTAATGGAAGATTTGAATGAAGGTACTGTTTGTATGACAAATTGGGGTGCCCTTGACAGAGGACTTAAAGGCAACGTTACCTATACACCTCTTCTTTATCCTCAGGTATTTCTTATGGCAATAGGCGTTGTGCAGGATAGGGAGTACGCTTTCAAAAATGAAAAAGGTGAGGTTGATATAGGAACTAAAAAGATTCTTCCCATAAATCTGATGTTTGACCACAGGATAGGCGCGTTTAATGATGTCGTGCCGTTTATAAAAAAGCTTGAGGAGATTTTTGAAAATCCTCAGGTTATAAGAGATTGGTAAAATAAAAGCTGTTGCATTTGAAAATTATCAGATGCAACAGTTTTTAGTATGACGGGCATATCAATGCTCTGTGGTGAAAGTCCACCGAGGCGTAG
>CAZCQI010000174.1:0-2607 GCA_964500795.1 uncultured Eubacteriales bacterium | reverse complement strand
TACGATAAAAGCGATCGCCGTCCCAATAAAAGAGGCCGCAAAAAGGTTTGCGCTTTCTGCGTTGAGAAGGTAGAAACAATCGATTATAAGGATACTGCAAAGCTCAGCAGATACACATCTGACAGAGCTAAGATCCTTCCCCGCCGTGTAACCGGTACTTGCGCTTATCATCAGAGAGAGCTCACTACCGCTATCAAGAGAGCAAGACATATTGCCCTCCTTCCCTACACAGCAGACTAATCTTTTTGTCTGTAGCGCACATCTTTTTCGTTTTTCTCACCCAAACTCGCGTACCTTTGTACGCTTCGGGGTTCGTAAAACAAAAAATCTGCACACTACAAACAAAAATATGCATTTATCAGGAGTACCGAGAAATCGGTGCTCCTGTTTTTTTGTACGCTTCGGGGCATCTGAATCACAAACCTGACGCACTTTGCACAAAAATATAACTTTAGAGGGGCTGTATCAAAAGTCCCTTTTTAATATTAAATAATTGTTCCGTCAAAAAATGCTTTTTTGAACCACACGTCCTTGACTTCGAATTCCTTATGGTTCAGGTAATTTAAAATTCCCGCATCGCTTTGAAAGTCAAATACCAATTTGTAGGAATATAAAAACTGCTTTTTGTAGCCGCCGAACTGCTTGTTTTGGGCATTGGTTCCGTATTTTCCGTCTCCCAAAAGAGGATTGCCCAAGTGAGAAAAGGTGGCTCTTATCTGGTGCGTTCTGCCTGTAAGCAATTCAACCTCCAAAAGTGAAAGTCCCTCCTTATAGCCGAGAACGTTGTATTTTGTCGAGATAAATTTGCTTTTATCGTTGGCTTTATTGCTTATATAGACCTTGTTTTGCTTTTCGTTTTTTTCGAGGTAGCCCTCAACCGTTCCGCTTTTTTCTTTGAGCTTGCCGATAACAACACACAGATAAATTTTATGCATCTCGCGATTTTTCAGCTTTTCATTAAGAATGCGAAGCGCTTCTGCATTTTTTGCGGCAATGATTATCCCTGATGTGTTGCGGTCTATTCTGTTAACAAGGGCAGGGGCGAAGGAGGCTTCCTCCTCGGGTTTGTATTCTCCCTTTTCATAAAGATACCGCTTTGCTCTCGTAATTGCGGTATCAGTATAATTGCCCTCATCGGGGTGAGATAAAATACCTGCGGGCTTATCTATGAGAATAATATTATCATCCTCATAAACAATATTGAGGTTTTTCCCTGCGCTGAGAAAATCGTATTTCGGTTTGACTTCCTCAAAGAATTCATCGTTAATATACATTGAAACAACATCGTCTACGGCAAGTCTGTATGAAATTTCGGAACGCTTGCCGTTGACTTTTATTCTTTTGCTTCTTATGTATTTATACATAAGTGATTGGGGGAGCAGTGGCACGGCTTTTCCGATGTATTTATCTAACCTCTGCCCTGCATCGTTTTTGTTGATTATGAATTCTTTCACTTCTTTTTCAACTCCGCGGCGATTTTTTCAAGCTTTTTAAAACGTCTGCTTACTGCCGAGCGTGAAAGCTCGGGTCGCATCATTTTGCCCATTTCATCCAATGAAGCGTCAGGGTTTTCGAGTCTTACGGTGCAAAGCTCTGCAAGGTCGGGAGTCATATCGGAAAGGGAGATTTTCTCTAAAATCTCTTCGATAACGGCAACCTGTTTGAGACCTGCTTCTATGGAACGGCTCATATTTGCCGATTCAAAGTTTGCACGGCGGTTTATCTGATTTTTAATATCCTTTATGGCGCGGGTCTGCATAACCTCAAGAAAAGCATTATTTGCACCCATAATGCCTATATAATCCTCGATAGATTCTGCCTCTTTGCTGTAAATAACATAGCTGTTACCGCGAATTATCTTTTTTGCTTTAAGACCTAAATCATCTATAATTTGCAAAAGGTCGTCGCAAAGCTTGGCTTTTTGAACGCTGAATTCAATGTGATAGTCCTTTTGGGGGTCTGTTACGCTGCCACAGGAGAGAAAAGCACCCCTTAAAAAGGCTTTCGAACAGCAATCATTGTTGGTTTGCTCCAAATTTGCAAGGTTAATTCGCAATGAAATTTCTTTTCCCGTGTAGCCGAAGAAATTAAGAAGCTTAACACGCTCAGCTCGGGTGGGTATGCTTACTTTATAGTTGCCCGCTTTTGAAACCTGCATTTCGGGAGTAATTCCCGTTAAATCGCGTATGCCTGCCGAGTAGTGCTCTGCAACACTTTCAAGCTCGGTCATAAGTGAAATTTCGCTTAAAGAAAAGGCTCTGCCGAAAAGAAGCATACCGAAAGCCTCCGCCTTTGAGCAACAGGCGGAGGAAATATTTTGGGTGAGTTCTGTTTTTACATCCGATGAGAATGACATATTTACCTCAGTACAATTACTTCCGGCTCTAAATCCACGCCGGTTTGTGTTTTAACGGTTTCCTGTATAAGCTTAATAAGAGCGAGAATATCATTTGAAGTTGCGCCGCCCTTATTGATTACAAAGCCAGCGTGCTTTTCGCTGACTTGTGCGCCGCCCACTGATTTACCTTTGAGGTTGCACTGCTCAATAAGTGCGCCTGCAAAATGCCCTTCGGGGCGTTTAAAGGTGCTTCCCGCGCTTGGGTATTC
>CAZCQI010000173.1:0-2617 GCA_964500795.1 uncultured Eubacteriales bacterium | reverse complement strand
TGAGACCGTACCTTACGGGATGATTTCCTTTTTTAGCTTTGTTTTTTAGGGAAAATACTGTAGGGGAGGGTCTTGACCCTCCCGCAAGTTGTTGTCCTCTGTAAGTAAATCAAGGAAGGAACAACGGTACGGTCAAGACCGTACCCTACAGGTCTGGTTCGCCGTTAGTAAAATCACGACAAAAAAATCGGTACGGTCAAGACCGTACCGACACCGATTTATTCTTTATCTAAAACCAATTTTGCGATCTTATAAACATCGCCGCAACCGAGGGTGAGGACTAAATCGCCTTCGCCTATATTTTGTTTAAGGTAATCGGCAACCTTCGGGAAAGTATCAAACCAAACGCTGCTGGGGATTTCGTTTGCCAAATCTTCGGTTGTAATACCGTAGGTATTTATTTCTCTTGAACCCATAATTTCCGTTAGAATAACTTTATCGGCTATTGAAAGAGCCTTTGCAAATGCATTGAGATGCATTTTTGTTCTGCTGAAGGTGAAGGGCTGGAACACCGCCCAAACTCTCTTGTAGCTCATTTTTTTTGCGGCTGTAAGTGTTACTTCAAGCTCAGCGGGATGGTGAGCGTAATCGTCAACAATATCAGCACCGTTGAAGGAGCCTAAAAACTCAAAACGCCTGCCTGCACCCTTGAAGGTGGAAATGCTCTTTTGGCACTGAGAGAAGGTTGCTCCGCAGTACATTGCCGCCGCTACTGCCGCCAAGGAGTTGAGAACATTATGTTCACCGGGGACACTGAGCTCAATATTGCCTAAAAGCTCACCTTTTTTATAAACATCGTAGCAGGGGAAAGCACCGTCGTGCCAGCTGACATTTTTTGCAACGTAATCGCAATTATCGTTTTTGCCGAAGGATATCATAGTCTTTCCATCAACGCCCGATATACTGTCGAGAGTGTTTTTATCGTCACCGTTATAGATAACGCATTTCGTGGACATATCGGCAA
This sequence comes from uncultured Eubacteriales bacterium, assembly GCA_964500795.1. GTDB lineage: Bacteria > Bacillota > Clostridia > Oscillospirales > Acutalibacteraceae > DTU089. The sequence continues at coordinate 1,653 of CAZCQI010000173.1, read as the reverse complement.
ATTTTCTGAAAGAGGCTTCAAGATTTTCAAGAGTTTTGAAATACTCCATATGATCCCTGTCAACATTGAGTATAACGCTCACATCGGGGGTCAAATCAAGGAAAGTGTCCTTGTACTCGCAAGCCTCGCAAACAAGGATATCACTCGTTCCGACTCTCCCGTTTGTGCCTGTTAAGGGGAGCTTTCCGCCTATAACCGCGGAAGGGTCAAAATCGTTATCAATAAGGATATGGGTGAGCATAGATGTAACCGTAGTTTTCCCGTGAGTGCCGCAAACACCTATGCAATTATCGTATTTTCTTGTAAAATATCCGAAAAGCTTACTGCGCTCAAAGGTGGGAATGCCTTTTTCTTTAGCCGCAACAAGCTCAGGATTATCGGGGAGAAGCGCCGCGGTATAAACCACCATATCCGCGCCGTCAACATTTTCCGCCTTTTGCCCCATAGTAACGGGTATACCTAAAGCACGGATTCGTTTTAAGGTATCGGATTCGTTGTTGTCAGAGCCTGTAAGGTAATGCCCCTGAGCGTGAAGAATTTCTGCAAGGGGACACATACCGCTGCCGCCTATGCCTATAAAATGAATTCTTTTTGCACTTTTTATAACTTCATCAATAATCATCTGAAAAATCCTTTCAAAGGAAAGTATATACTGATTATACTCCGCTACGGTATAAAAATAAACCCCTGTTTATAATTTTATTAAAATAATTTGAATATATTACTTGAAAAGCTTTTCGGTGAGATTGCTTTTTTCAAGACCCTTTCTCAGAAGAGAGCCGAGAATACCGCAGGAGATAACCTCACCGGCGCATACAGTCAGCAAAAGGAACCAATAAGCTTCGTCTGCACCGTAAACATACATAAGAACAGGCGGTACTATAAGGGCGTTTGAGAGTATGGGGGGCAGAGTGGCTAAAACCTTATGTTTTCTTAAAAAATAAGTGCCTATTGCACCCAGAAGGGTGGCGAGACTGCCGAAAACAACATCCCACAAGGCACATCCTGTGAGGAGATTTGCAAGTATACAGCCTGCAAAAAGTCCGGGGACAGCGGCAGACGTGAATATCGGCAGAATTGTAAGCGCTTCCGAAAAGCGTACCTGAATAACTCCGCTTGAAAGCCCCATAGCCGCCGCAAGATACGTCAGCACAACGTAGAGTGCGGCAATTACAGCCGCAGTGGCAAGGTTTACGATTCGTTTTCTGTTTTTCATTTTTTTCAACTCCATAGTTTTGATTTGAGAGAAAAGCTCTCTGTGAGGATGGTTTCGAACTCACATTTTGTGCGGCAGAAAAACTGTCACTCTATATAAAAAATGCCTGATACTTTCGTGCAAAAAGACATTTTTATATACTTGAAAAATTGTTGCAAATTAGTATATAATTTATTCATAAAAACCGAGAAAGGGCGTTTTATTTATGATAAATGTAACAATCTGGAACGAAGGCCGTCATGAAAAAACTGATGAAAATGTTGCGAAGGTTTATCCTGACGGAATACATAACTGCATTGCAAATTTTTTGGGAACTGATGAAGACCTCGATATAAGAACCGCCACACTTGATGATCCCGATAACGGTCTCCCCGAAGAGGTTCTTGAAAGCACAGACGTGCTTCTTTGGTGGGGTCATATGGCTCACCATGAGGTCC
>CAZCQI010000172.1:0-2620 GCA_964500795.1 uncultured Eubacteriales bacterium | reverse complement strand
GAACATACCTGAACCGTGTACTCTTGAAAGAAGGTCAATCTGAGCGTTAAGAGGACGGATTTCATCAATTCCTCTGCCGTCTACACGCTTGCCCTCGTCGAGAAGCCAACGGCGTACAATGAATTTCTGAAGCTTGTAGAGACAATCCTCGATTTTATCTGCTTCCTCGGGAAATTTCTCGTCAAACTCTGCGTGAACTGCATCGTAGATGGGTTTGAGTCTTTCGTCACGGATTCTCTTATCGTCTGTGTCAAGAGCAGCCTTAACATCATCAATAGCAAAAGCCTTGATAGCTTCATAAAGCTCTTCTGAGGGGTCGTTTGATTCGAAAGCAATTTTTTCTTTGCCTATTTCTGCAACGATGCTCTTTATAAATTCAACGATTTTCTTGTTCTCTTCATGAGCGAACATAATACCGTCAAACATAACCTCGTTAGAGATTTCGTTTGCGCCTGCTTCAATCATGGCAACAAGGCTGTCGGTAGAAGCAACGGTAACAGTCATTTCTGTTTTTGCTCTCTCTTCGAGAGTGGGGTTGATAACGTATTTTCCGTCAACAAGACCGAGCGATACGCTGGAAACGGGACCGTCCCAGGGGATATCGGAAATAGCAATTGCTGTGGAAACACCCCAGAGAGCCGCGATTTCAGGTGAGCAGTCGGGGTCAACGGACATAACCGTTGCAACAACGGAAACATCATTCCTCATATCCTTGGGGAAGAGGGGGCGGATGGGTCTGTCGATAACGCGGGAAGTGAGAACAGCTTTTTCGGAAGCTTTTCCCTCACGTCTTTGGAAAGAGCCGGGGATTTTACCTACTGAATAGAGCTTTTCCTCAAAGTCAACGGAAAGGGGGAAGAAGTCAACGCCTTCGCGGGGCTTGGGAGCCATTGTTGCGGTACAGAGAACTTCTGTTTCGCCGTAGCGAACAAGGCAGGCACCGTTTGCAAGCTGTGCCATTTTGCCGGTTTCGATAACTAATTTTCTGCCGGCAACTTCTGTTTCAAAAGTTTTGAAATCTGTGAAAAACATATTTTTTTACCTCTCTTTATATTTCCGCCGTATTGGATTAGCAACAAAGAGAAATGCAAGAACAGAGCTTGTACTTTTCTTTATCGCTAAAGCCGAAATCGACGGATTTGATTATATTTTTACCCGAAAAAAACGGGATAAAATAACTTTTAAAAAACGGCTAACGGGACAAACGGCTGCCCGTTTGTCCCGAATAGAGCAATTATTTACGAAGTCCGAGACGAGCAATGATTGCACGGTAACGCTCGATATCGGTTTTCTGAAGGTAAGCAAGAAGGTTTCTTCTGTGACCTACCATTTTAAGAAGACCGCGGCGAGAGTGATGGTCCTTCATATTGTTTTTAAGATGTGCGTTAAGGTCGTTGATTCTCTTTGTGAGAATAGCGATCTGAACTTCGGGAGAACCTGTGTCGCCCTCGTGAGTAGCATACTCTTTGATGATTGCCTGTTTTTCTGCCTGTGTCATTTTTTTCACCTCATTATATTATTCCCAAATAACCCAGCGGGCGGTAGGTGAGTGCCGTTTATCAAAGGCTTACTCCGCACTCCGAGTCATAAGGCTTTGACATTATATCACAATATTTTTCGTTTGTAAAGAGTTTTTGTCAGATTTTCAGATTTTCGGAGCATACATTTTGTCAGATTTTCAGAACTTACAGGTTGTTGTATTTCGCTTAGCTTGATTTCCTCCGTGGCGAGTGCATTATTTGTATTCAATTTTATTCCTGTATTATACAGCGCAAGTGTTTTTCAAGAGCTTTGTAAAATTAATGTTTGCTGAATTGTAAGAAGGCTTTTTTAAATGCACCTATTTTTCGCATAGAAGTGTATACCGAGTATTCTTCACCCATATATTTGACTTTCACAAAATCTTTTGTTACCTCATCAACATAATTAAGGTTAACGATATAACTGTTGTGCGGTTGGGCAAAAGTTTTAGGGTCAAGTATGCTCTTCCAATAGTTAAGCAAACAGTTTGTTTCTACTCTTCCGCTTGTGAGATAGAGAACCGACTTTCTGTTTTCGATTGCTATGTAAAGAATCTCATAAGGATGTATTCTGCACACATCCTTGTTGCTTGTCTGAACAATAATATCTGCGTTAAAAGAAAGTTTGTTACAAGCCTCGTTTTCACTATTCAAATCGATGCAAATTCTCTCTGAACCGCAACAATCTGTTATTTGAAAAGGGATATCATTTTCTTCTAAAACAGCAATCACTTTATCCTTTATGTTTCTTTTTTCTTCTGCATCGCACACCATCAAATCCATAAAATATCATCCTCATTTATATTTAGAAATTAGCTTCTATATATAAATGACGAATTTCGACAAATGCTTCATAAAATCTTTGGATTTTCTTAAGTTTGTGTGTTTTGAACAAATATGAATTTGTGTGATTGTTCAAAATGACAAAACGATGTTAATCACCAAAACCCAATATCATTTGCTTCAAAAATGTGGTGCCGACAAAAACTGATACCTCGGGTGAAATTTGCTATTTTAGTAGTTGCTCTGACAACTCTTCTACATCATCATAAAGCCAATTCAGAAGATTATTTATAAGCTTAGCGATAGCTTTATAACTG
>CAZCQI010000171.1:0-2673 GCA_964500795.1 uncultured Eubacteriales bacterium | reverse complement strand
TGCGAACTAAAGGAAACAAAAGCAAAAGCCGGAATGAGAAAAATCCCGATGAATGATTTTCTGTACAACTTACTTCTTGAAGCGAAAAAGCATTCTAAAGGCTCCTATATCGTTCAGAAGGCTTACTGACGGAAACAGCGCGGAAACGCCTGTTTGAGAGTTATATGGAAGCGTTAAGAGCGGCTGACGGCAGAGACGAAGATTCGCTTTGCTTTGCGGATGAGCGTTTTGAAGAATCTGTTTTTTTATTTATTCAATATATTCGTACTTTGTCGGCTCATAATTGCCGTTATCATACTTCGCATATTTTTCTGATTTTTCAGGATTTGAGTCTGTGGCATCTGTATAATCAACAGGCTCATCTGAAATTGCATCGCAAAGTATTTTTTCTAAATGCTCGTATTCTGAATACTCACCAAGACTTGCAAGCACAAATGAGTTTCTGACATAGCCTGCACTTGCAGACATAAGCTCTTGGTCAAAATAATATCCGTAATACTCTGCGAAGAAAGTAATCAGCATTACAATCGTTCTTGTATTGCCCTCACGGAAAGGATGAACTTGCCATAGCGCAGGAAACAGCTGAGCTATCTTTTTGGCAAAAGCATATTTAGACAAACCTGCCCAATCTACTTTATTGATTTTCTTCCAAGCCTTTTCTAAATCTCGTTCAATTTCAGTTGAATTAGAATACCAATCACTTACTCCGGCAAGAATGCTTTCTCTTTTTTGAATGTTAATTATTCTGTGCTGTCCTGCTCATTCATACACATCGCCAAACAACTCTTTATGAATAAGACAAATGCCGTTGGATGAAAAATCAGAAAAGCCATTTTCATACAACAGCATCATATTGGCTCTGGACAATTCTGCTTCAGCTAAATCTAATTCTTTTTCGTCAGTAATGCCGAGCAAATTTTTAAGAACAGTACTGTTTTCATACAAGTATGAATCATTCATAAATTATACCTTCTTGTGTGAAGCGATAAGAGCTTCTTTCATCTGCTGACCTGTAATTTCACCTTTAGCCCATTTTTCAGACAACTGGCGTGCATAGTCAGATACAGGTGCACCTTCGATTTTATTAAGGGTATCTGCGAGCTTAATAGCTGATAGTCTTTTAGCGTAAACTTGCGGTGACATCTTTATCGCTCCTTTCAGCAGACAAAATCATATTATATCTGTCAATTACAAAGGCTGTTATCTCTTGTCTTTTTACTTTCATATTCAGTTTATCAAGAATATTCTTGACTGTTAATTCATCAAGCTCGGGAAGACAAGCTTTAAATTCGGGATGATTTTCAAGAAGCTCATTGAAAAGCCGAATAAGCAAATCCTTTGATGTTGATTTCTTCGGATAACCTCTGGCGATAAGAGCCATATTGTTATCAAAATTAGGAGCAAAGCCAATAAGCTTACCCGTATGAACATCACGGAGCAAACCGAAATTGTTCGTGTGTCTGTCGGGATTTGCAACTATCGTGTCAAGAAAAATCATTCTGACATAATCCGAAATTGCTTCGGGACAAATCTTTTGAAGCTTGGAAACAACATCCTCATAATCTTCATTGTCACCCATAAACGTTGAGGCAGGCTCAAAATTAACGCTTGAAGAATCTGTAAAGTCAAGAGATTCAATAACGCCCTGACCACGTTCATAATGAGCCATATTCATTCTGAGAGCTTTACCGAGTTCAAAAACAAACAGCTCGGAAAACAGCTCGTTGTGATTAGCTTTTTTATATATCCACCATTTACCGTCGCGGAGCTTCCAGCATTTCTCGAAGCTGCCTACATTGGTAAGCTCAGGTGTTCTGCTGTGCTTGCTGTTAGCGGCTCGATTGAAGCTGTCGTAAGTACCCTTAAGAGCAAGGTTAGAGAAATAGTCGTTATCAAATTTAACATCAGCATAGGCAAGCTCCGAATTGACGGGGCGTACCCAGTAGTTATCGGTAATTGTTGCACCGTTTACGTGAACAACTGTTGAAACATCATCTTTTTCGGCGAGTCTGAGTGCTTTTTTGAGAAGACGGGAGTTTGCTCTGTGACTATCAATAGCACGGCTTTCAAGCCACTTTTCAGCATCGGATATGCGTTTTAAATATAAAGGAAGTAAAGCGTCGTTAACGACTGTAAGCTGTCCGTCATTCCACACAGCCACAACTGTATCGGCACTTAAGATTTCAAATGATTTCTTGTTCATTTCATCACTTCCTCTCTTTCGGTTATTTTATCATACTAAATAAAAAATATCAACAGCCAAAAATTTTGAAGGAACACCTTATACATTATATTAAAATCAACTATCATTCAACTATCATTTCACCACTCATTTATCAATAGGTAACAAGTGATGAATGAGCGATAAAAAGGGTAAAAAATACGACACGCGGTAAAATTTGTCCCCCTAAAAAGGTGTATTTTTATTCATAAAAATGTGTAAAAACCTTATGCTACAAGGTATTGTGGCATATCGCGGGGGGCACATTTTTTTGGGGGGGCACATAGTACTCGAAAATGTGCGATATTTTACGGTAAAGTGCGATTTTAGAAAAATTGATTTTAGGTATGAAAAAAGCCCGAAAACCCAGTAAAATCAAGGTTTTTCGGACTTTTCTTTGGCAGGGGCAGTAAGAATCGAACTCACGACACGCGGTTTTGGAGACCGCTGCT
>CAZCQI010000170.1:0-2676 GCA_964500795.1 uncultured Eubacteriales bacterium | reverse complement strand
CTGACTCATTTATAGTTCCCTCCCTCCGCTGTTACCAACAAAGGTATAATTATCATAATACCCGAGTATTATACCGCGTCAAAGGGGGTATGTCAAGTGGAATTTTGTGAAAAAATTGTAAATATCAGCTCGGATGTTTATTTTGTACTTAAATAAGCCTCAATAATATTAACAATGCTGCTTGCAGATTCGTATTGCGAACGGGCTTCTGCTTTTGAAGCAATGTAAAAATCGTCATAATCACTTGCTGTTCTGACTCTGAAAAGCGAGGTTATGGCATCTGAAAAGGCCTTATCAAATAAACCTGTTTTTAAATAAAGCTCCCTGAATTCAGCAATTATTCCGGAATGTTTTTTAGAATCGAATTCATCTAATATTAAAACTGCGCGCTTTGCGCGGAATGCGGCATAATATGCTCTGTTTGCCGCACCTTTGTACTCTTCGGTACTTAATAAAACTTCTGATTCTTTTTAACAGTCTTTTGAGTGAGCCAATCGGGCAACGGAGAGATTTTTTAAATCTTCATTATGCAATTTTGACACCTTCTTTTTTTATGTTTTTGTAGAAAGGCAAAATATCAGAATATTTAGAATATGTTTCGTAGTCCTTATCAATTATGGAAACGAGAATTCCGTATTTCAAAAGCAAATCGCTGCTCAATGAATCAATTTGTTTGCGGTACTCTGATAATGTTTCTGCCGGTAAGTCGGCAACCGTTAGTTTGTTTTTTATTTCGCCATACCGCCGATAATCAACATATATTCGCCTATCTGGGCACCGAATTCGGGGGCACCGTCCATAATAAGCTTGCCTGTGCGGACGGATTCAAGCATATCATCTATTGACATAAGAATACCGAGAGCACTGTCAAGGTTATTAAAGCGCATTGTAAAGAAGGGGAGGGCGCGTTTGTATTCGCCTCTGCCGGCCTTACTCTTACCGGCTTTTATGCGGATGTATGCCGAAACACTGTCCTCGCCGTCAACCTTCCAGGCATAAACACGGTCGGGACTTTTTGAGGTCCATTCGTGGATTTCCTTGTGACCCATTTTATTGAGAGTGCTGATACCTGACGAAAGAAGGTAGAAATAGCATTTAACGAGCAAGCGCTTATCCTCTTCCTTTTCGGGGGGAGTATCAAGACCCAAAAGACCTGCCATTTTAAGAAGCGCCATCATAAAAACGCCGAATTCATACATATTGTTGACACCGATCATTTTTGGGAGCGTTGAGGGAGCTATTTTGCCTTTAAAGAAAGCATTCATTGTTTCAACGCTTTTGAATTGGAGCTCAACAAATTTTTGGTTTTTAACTCTGTAAGCAACCTTGTTTGCGTGAACGATCCAGTCGTCTCCGTTTACCATAAAGTGGGTTGCCCACTTTCCTTCGGGAGCATCCGGGTCAAGACAACTAACCTGATAGATGCAGTGAACCTTCTCAAATTTCTTTTTGAGAGAGGGTACATCTGCAACGATAGTTTTCAAGAGGGGCAACGCACCGCAAAGGAATATTTTATTAGTATATAAAGCTTCTTGTGTATTAGCCAAGAAAAACCATTCCTTTCTATAAGGTTCGGGAACTGAATTTTGAGAAAAAATGTACACATTTGTTGTTTACCCGCCTCAAAGCGTACAAAGGCACGTGAGTTGGGGAGGCAAACGGCAAAGAGGTGTGCTTATTTCTCGAAATCAGAACTCGTCGTCCCAGTCGTTGTCTTCTTCAAAGTCAGCTTTCATTACTTCGCGGACTGCTTCAATGATGCCGTTTGAGTCGATTCCGAGGGTGCTCATAATATCTTCGTGGAGACCGATGGGAGCAAAGGTATCCTGAATACCGAGTTTTTTGAAAGCACAGCCCTTGCCGGACTCAACTACAACCTCTGCAACTGCCGAACCGAGACCGCCGAGAACAGTGTGATCCTCAACAGTGATAATACGGCGGGTATCCATAACAGCTTTAAGGATAGCCTCTTTGTCGATAGGCTTGATAGTATGCATATCAAGAACTCTGATTTTGAGACCGTCTGCATTCTCAAGAAATTCTGCTGCCTGGAATGCCTGGAACACGCAGGAACCGCAAGCAATGATTGTAAGGTCTGAGCCTTCGTGAACTTCAACTGCTTTACCGAGCTCAAAGCCGTAATTTTTATCCTTATAAAGAACACGGTCAAAGCCGCGATTGATTCTTATATAGAAGGGACCGGGTGTGTTGTAAGCCGCCATAACTGCGTTATAGGTTTCGTAACCGTCGGCAGGGCAGATAACCGTAAGGTTAGGAATGGAACGGGTAAGGGCAAGGTCGCATATTGCGTGGTGAGTAGAGCCTGCCTGACCGAAGGAGGTACCGGAATGAGTTGCAATAACTTTTGCGTTAACATTCTGATAGCAAAGGTCTGTGTGAAGCTGGTCTGCAGAACGGAAGGATGCAAACTGCGAGAAGGTGGAAAGGAAAGGAACAAGGCCTGCCTTTGCCATACCTGCGGCAATACCGAACATATTCTGCTCCGCAATACCTACGTTAAAGAAACGGTCGGGGAATTTCTTCTGGAAATCACCGATTTTTGTTGATTTTGCAAGGTCAGCAGTAAGAGCAACAACCTCGGGATGTGCTTCTGCCAATTCAACGAGAGCCTGACCGTAAATTTCGGCTGTGGAGAGAGATGTTGATTGTTCAGCT
>CAZCQI010000169.1:0-2678 GCA_964500795.1 uncultured Eubacteriales bacterium | reverse complement strand
TACTACCGCACGCCATTGCATTTCAGTTGTTACAAATTTTGATGACAGTCAGTATATCAACAAATGCGTTGATATGGCTCTGAATTGTGATTATGAAGCCGACAAAGCCAAAACACAGGAAAAATGGCGTAAATTCTTCTCCGCATCTAAGGTAACGCTCCCCGATAAAGAAATTGAAAAATTTTATAATTCAAGCCTTTATCACCTTGCAGGGTGTATGGGGAACTCTGAATTTCCTCCCGGATTATTCGGTAATTTTATAACTGATGATTTTTTTCCCTGGGCAGGGGATTATCATATGAATTATAACTACGAGGCACCCTATTATTGTGTCTTTTCTGCTAACCATCCCGAGCTTTTTGACGGCTATATGGCACCCGTTAACGATATGAAAGCGGAAGCTGAAAGAATGGCGGAGCTTTTCGGTTGCAAAGGCTATGCGTTCCCTGTAAGCTTTGGTCCCAAAGCACTCGACGTTTACAGTCAGGCGGATTGCAAAGAGCACGGCATACTTTTTCTCGGTCAGAAGAGCCATGCCGCTTATGCTTGTGTAATACCGATTATGCATTGGTTCTCAACTTATGATAAAGATTATGCACTCCAAAACTACTATAATTTTGTTTTAAATGTAGCGGCTTTCTGGGAGGATTATCTTGTTAAAGAAAAAGGCAGATATGTAATCAAGAATGATGCGGCACACGAAATCCCGTATTACCGCGGTGAAAAATTCAGATACATCACTCATTTTGGTCAGGTGAATACGATAAATGCCATAAACTCACTTGGTCTCGTAAAGCTACTGTTTAACGCAGTGTATGATATGGCAAAAGAGCTTGATCTGAACGCTGAAAAATATGCTTTATGGGAAGATATTATTGAGAATTTAAGCGATTTTCCAACCTTTATTAAAAAGGGTAAAAAGTGCTTCAGATATTCTGAATTCGGTATTCGTTGGAGAGATGAAAACACAGTTGGTCTTCAGCATATTTATCCCGCTTCTCAGATTGGTCTTTCTACCGATGAAAGGCTTCTTAAAATTGCAAGGAATACATATTTTATCAACGACAGACGGCTTGACGATAACGGCTCCAATTCTTATCTTCCTGCAGGTGCAAGAATTGGTGCTGATCCCGATTTCCTCATTGAAGGTATTCATCAGAATATAAAGGAATTTGGGCTTCCCAACAGGCTTTTCCGTCATCACGGAGGCGGAATTGAGCACCTTACAACTGTTCCTGCAACTATCAACGAAATGCTTATGCAAAGCCATGAGGGTATTATAAGACTTTTCCCTTGCTGGAACAAAAAGAGCGATGCTTCCTTCCGGAATCTTCGTGCAGACGGTGCTTTTTTAGTTTCTTCAGAGCTCAAAAATGAGCGAGTTGTTTCCCTTAAAATCAAAAGCCTTAAAGGAAGAGCTTGTACTGTTGAATGTACCGGCATTAAATCTGTTTTGAGAAAAGAAGACAACAAGGAAATTCCTTACGACAGAACAGGGGACACCGTTTCCTTTGAAACACAGGAAGCTACGGAATATATTCTTATATAAAGTGCAGGGGAAAGCACATAAAATTTGATATATAATTTACACCCACTCACCGAACAAACAAAAAAGTGAGTGGGTATTGTTATATTCAATCGTGTGTTTTGTATATTGTAAAAAACAGATACACTAAACCAATTTTACATAAAAATGTTAAATTTTCGGAAAAATTTTCCGAAAAGGCATTGCATTTTTTAGTATTTGTGCTAATATAGCATTAGTGCAATTAGTACTTATGCAAATTTTTTGGGGGAGTGTGTATGTCAAAACGAAAACCTATAACAACAAAACTTGAAATTATTCAAACAGCCACAACACTCATTTTTCAAAACGGCTATTCCCATGTTTCACCCAATATGATAGCCAGGGAGCTCGATATGAGTACAGGAAACCTTACATATTATTACCCGACAAAAGAACACTTGCTGAGTGTGCTTGTGGATGCACTTTGTAAATTTCAAAGAAAGCTTATTGAGGATGAAGCAGAGGATGGCATAAGCTCGGTTATGGCAGTTTGCCTTGAACTTATGTCAATGGCATCGGCTTGCGAAAGCGATCCGATTGCAAAAGATTTCTTTATTTCTTCCTATCAAAGTCCGTTGACACTTAAAATAATTCGTGAAAACGATACTGAACGCTCCAAAAAGGTTTATAAAGATTATTGCAAGGACTGGACGGATGAACAATTCGCAGAAGCAGAAATTCTCGTTTCAGGCATAGAATATGCAACGCTTATGAGCCTTGATGAAGATATTTCTCTTGAAACAAAAATTTCCGGTGCTCTTGATAAAATATTGTATGTATATAATGTGCCTGAAGATATCCGCGAAATGAAAATAAAAAAAGCATTATCATACGATTATAAAAATATCGGAGAACGAATTTTCAAAGAGTTCAAAGAATATGTTGATAAAACAACAGAGGAAACCTTTGAACAGATGCTTCAAAATGCGATAAATGAAATCAAGTAGCGGAATACGAGTTATTTAAGAATCGTAAAGCGAAAAAACATTTCGCACTCCGCATTTAAAGAAAGGAACTTGAGTATGAAAGTTATAAAAAAGATATTGAACATTGCTCTCTGCCTTGCTCTTGTTATGAGCTATGTGCCCATGGTGAGCCTTACGGCTTTTGC
>CAZCQI010000168.1:0-2731 GCA_964500795.1 uncultured Eubacteriales bacterium | reverse complement strand
ACACTGTGATACAGCAACAGAGTTACCTCAAGGTAGCCGACAACACGGGCGCAAAAGAAATTATGTGCATCCGCGTGTTAGGCGGCTCCGGTAAGAGGTATGCCAATATCGGTGATGTTATCGTGGCTTCTGTCAAGAAAGCAGCACCCGGTGGCGTTGTAAAAAAAGGTGATGTTGTAAAGGCTGTAGTTGTTCGTTCAGCAAGCGGCGTTCGCCGTGATGACGGTACTTATATCCGTTTTGACGAAAACGCAGCAGTTATCATCAGAGAAGATAAGAACCCGAAGGGTACCCGTATTTTCGGGCCTGTAGCAAGAGAGCTTCGTGAGAAAGAGTATCTTAAGATTCTCTCCCTTGCTCCGGAAGTACTTTAATGGGAGGTACGTCAGATGAGTAAAGTTCATGTCAAAACAGGCGACGAGGTCATCGTCATTCAGGGCAAGGACCGCGGCAAAAAAGGCAAGGTACTTCAGGTATCCCCCTCAGAAGGCAAGGTAATTGTTGAAGGCGTTAACATCGTTTCTAAACACGTTAAACCCCGCAAGATGGGCGAGCCCGGCGGAATTCTTAAAGCAGAGAGTGCTCTCTATGCAGATAAGGTTCAGCTTATTTGCCCCAAATGTGGCCAGGCTACAAGAGTAGGTCATGTTATTGAAGACGGCAAAAAATACAGAGTCTGCAAGAAAGCATCTTGCGGAGCAAAATTTGAATAAGGAGGGACTTAATAATGGCAGCAAGACTTAAAGAAGTTTACAATTCAGAAGTAGCCCCTCAGCTTATGAAGAAGTTCGGCTACAAGAGCGTTATGCAGGTCCCCAAGCTTGACAAAATCGTTGTAAGCGTTACATCAGGTGAAATCAAGGAAAATTCCAAGGTTCTCGGTGCAATCATCAGCGACCTCAAGCAGATCACCGGTCAGACACCCGTAGTTTGTAAAGCAAAGAAATCAGTTGCTAACTTCAAACTCCGTGAGGGTATGGATATCGGTGCAAAGGTTACACTTCGCGGTGACCGTATGTATGAGTTCCTTGACAGATTCTTCAATCTCGCTCTTCCAAGAGTTAGAGACTTCCGCGGAATCAACCCCAACTCTTTCGATGGCAGAGGTAACTACTCCATCGGTGTTAAGGAGCAGCTCATTTTCCCCGAAATCGAGTACGACAAGATCGACAAGGTTCGCGGTATGGATATCAGTTTTATCACAACCGCTAACACAGACGAAGAAGGCCGCGAGTTGCTTACACTTCTCGGCGCTCCGTTTGCAAAGTAAGGAGGGTTATCGTGGCTAAGACATCTATGAAAGTTAAGCAGGCAAGACCTGCCAAGTATTCCACAAGACAGTACAACAGATGCAAAATCTGTGGCAGACCCCACGCTTACCTTCGTAAATACGGCGTATGCCGTATCTGCTTCAGGGAACTTGCTCACGCAGGTCAGATCCCCGGTGTTAAGAAGGCTAGCTGGTAAGAGCAATTGATAAAGGAGGAAACACGGCATGCAGATTACTGATTCAATTGCTGATATGCTTACAAGAATCCGTAATGCTAATTCAGCAAAGCACGATACAGTGCAGATCCCGGCATCTAACATCAAGAAATCAATTGCTCAGATTCTTGTAGATGAGGGTTATATTAAAAGTTACAAGGTAATCGAAGACGGCAAGCAGGGTGTTATTGAGATCGCTCTCAAGTACGGACCCAACAAGTCTCAGGTTATCACAGGACTTCGCAGAGTTTCCAAACCCGGACTCCGCATTTATTCAAACTGTGAGGATATGCCCAAGGTTCAGAACGGCCTCGGTATTGTAATCCTCTCAACTTCAAAGGGTATTATGACAGATAAGGACGCTCGCAAAGCCAATGTCGGCGGCGAAGTTCTTGCATACATTTGGTAAGGAGGTACAGTAATATGTCTCGTATAGGCAGAATGCCAATTGCCGTTCCGGCAGGCGTTGATGTCAAGATTGACGGCAGCACTGTTACCGTTAAGGGTGCTAAGGGCACACTTACCAGAACAGTAAGCAGCAGTATTACTGTCGCTCTTGACAACGGCGTGATTACAGTTACACGTCCTGACGATTCCAAAGAGAATCGTTCACTTCACGGTCTCACTCGTACACTTGTTGCCAATATGGTTAAGGGTGTAAGCGAAGGCTATACAAAAGAGCTTGAGATCAACGGTATCGGTTACCGTGCAGCTAAGCAGGGCAAAGATCTTGTTCTTAACATCGGTTATTCACACCCCGTTAACGTAACAGAGATCGACGGCATCACAATTGATGTTCCCGCTCCCAACAAAATCGTTATTTCCGGTCCTGATAAGCAAAAGGTTGGTCAGTTTGCTGCCGAAGTCAGGGGTAAGAGACCTCCGGAGCCTTATAAGGGTAAAGGCATCAAGTACGTTGATGAAGTTATCCGTCGTAAGGAAGGTAAGACCGGTAAGGGCGGCAAATAATCCCTGAATTCGATTAAGAGGTGAAGAAATAATGGTACAAAGACCGAACACTAATAAAGCAAGGGTTCAGCGTCATAAAAGAGTACGCGGCAAAATCAGCGGTACAGCTGCTTGTCCCCGTCTCGATGTATTCCGTTCTCTTCAGCATATCTATGCTCAGTTGATTGACGATGTAAACGGTGTAACACTCGTTTCTGCATCAACTGTTGAAAAGGACTTCAAGGATTACGGCGGAAACAAAGACGCAGCCTTTAAAGTAGGTAAGTTATTAGCAGAG
>CAZCQI010000167.1:0-2753 GCA_964500795.1 uncultured Eubacteriales bacterium | reverse complement strand
TACGGTCAAGACCGTACCCTACTGTTGTCGTATATACCGTACTTATGGTGGTGTCACCACACCCGTAAGGAACTGCCTAAGGCTGTTCCGATGCGTTATACCTTCTTATATTTTTTTTATTTATAAATCCTTTTTATATTATCAAAACAGTTGCCAATAATATAGGTAATATATTTAAGGAGGAATTTTATTGAAAATAAAAAGATTTGTTTCAATTGTTCTTGCAGCAACCTTGATGTTGGTGACCTTCGGTGGTTGCGGTAACAAAACCGATAATGCCGAAACTACGAATACAACAACTACTGCAAATCCATCAAACCAAGCAAAGAAAACTATAGCCGTAATATCGGGCGGCAACGGAGGGTTCTGGGACGGTGTGAAAAAAGGTGCAGAGGATGCCGCAAATGAATACGGCTATGAACTGTCTTTTCGGGGCTATGACACAAAAGCAGACGAGGATGCCCAAGAAATGCATATAAAAAATGCTGTATCCGAGAATGTAAGTGCCATAGCATTTGCTCCGGTGGGGGATGGTTATGACGAAGAGCTTGCCATGGTGTATGATAAAAAAATCCCTCTTGTTCAGTTTGATACAAAAATTTTCCCTTCCGATGGCGAGATTTTGCAGACCGAAGGTAAATACGCGATTACCTCAACGGTTGTCAGTGCTGATAAAGATGCGGGTGCGTTAGCGGCAGAAAAGCTTTATGATGCCGTGAAGGAAGAGATTAAAAACTCTGACGAAACTTATATTATAGGAGTGATTCTTCACGATAAAAGCTCAAGTGCGGTTGACCGTGACAAGGGCTTTACCGAAAAATTTGCTGAGCTTGCAGATGCTGATGAAGCCACAAAGGGAAAATACGGTATCAAAAAAGAGCTTGAAGACGATTATACCGCATCTCTTGATAATTTGTATAAAAACGGAGCTAAAGCTGTTTTTATGACAAATGAAAATATCGGCAATGAAATATGTGATTATGTATCTAAAAATTCCGATAAATTCAGTAAAATTACTTTTTGCGGATTTGATTCAGGCACTAAGCAAATTCAATGGCTTAAATCTGAAAAGGGTGCAAAATTTATCGGGGCGGTTGCCCGGAATGCTTATGATTTAGGCTATAATGCGGTTGAACAGTGTGTTTTCGCAATTGAGGGCAAAGAGGTCAAGGAAACAGTTGAAATCGGGGTTGAATGGTATAATACCTCAAACGTAGATAAATTACTTCAAGACGGTTTAGTTTATAACGGATAAAAAAATTCCTGTTGAATCTTATCAGTTCAGCAGGAATTTTTTATTATATAATTTTATTTCATAAGTTCGTTTGCAACGCACCAATCGTGGAATGATTTAAGTGAACGAAGTCTTGCTCCTGAGAGGTTGTGAGAGCCTCTTGTGTACCAATTGAAGCTTTCAATACCCTGAAGTCTGATAAGCTCCTTTGCGCTTGCGCAGAAGCCGCTGTCGATTGCGTTGTCAAGCAAGATTATTTCGTTATAACGCTGCTCTGCAAGAGCCATATCACCGCTGATAAATGCCTCGTGGAATCTCCGGAAGAAAGCACCGCCGCAAGAGGTGGGTGTTGCCATAACACCGCGTGCACCTGCAACATAAGCATCCCAAAGGTAAGGCATATTCGCCTGAATAATTGTTGAGTCACCTTTGTTATCAATTTTAGAGCGGATGCCTTCCATTGTGCAGGTTGTATCCTTTATACCCCAGATAAGACCATCTTTGGTGAGTTCACCGTATGCTTTGCCACTCATTAAGTGGGGCTGGAAGCCGGGGAATTCATAAAGGAACACAGGAATGCTTGCAGTCTCTGCAAGTTCTCTGATGTAAGCAACGAGCTTATCATCATCGTCGCCCATACCTTTTGTTGTGAGAACAATGCCGTCAACACCGGTCTGCTCCATTTTTTTGATTTCTTCAATGTTTTCTTCTTTTGTAGGTTCAATATTAGCGGTTGCGACTACGGTTGTGTTGCCCTTGTGCTTAACGGTGAGTTCAGCAAGTTTAAGTCTCTCTTCGAGAGTAAGCTCCTTCATTTCTGAGCTTCCGCAAACTGCAAAAAGATGTTCAACACCTTGCTCAACCTGCCAATCGGCATATTTTTCATATGTATTGTAGTCGATAGTTCTGTCCTCAAAAAAAGGAGTGAGCATAAGTGAATAAATACCGTCTTTATTTTCTCTTGTCAGCTTAGCCATAATAATGCTTCTTTCTGTAAGTTTTTTACAAAGACTTTAAGGGCTGCGTAAATCGCAACCCTTTTTAATCAATTACTGAACGTTTTTCTTGAGAGTTTCAAGCTCTTCCTTGAGTACAGAGGGGAGCTTGTCGCCGAATTTTGCGTAGAACTCTTCGATACCCTTTGCATCTTCCTGCCAGAGATCTTTCTCAACTTCAAGGATGCTCTTAAGAGAATCAAGTGAAACCTCGCCCTCAAGGCCTTCGATGTTGATATCCTCAGCGTAGGGAATGTAACCGATTTCGGTTTCTCTTGCGCCAACCTTGCCTTCGCAACGGTCAATTATCCAATCAAGAACACGAAGGTTATCGCCGAATCCGGGCCACATAAAGTTGCCCTCATCGTCCTTACGGAACCAGTTAACGTTGAAAATCTTGGGAGCCTTATCGGGATCGAGAGTTGCACCGATATCAATCCAATGCTGCCAATAATCAGCCATATTGTAGCCGCAGAAGGGAAGCATTGCCATGGGGTCACGACGAACAACACCTACTGCACCTG
>CAZCQI010000166.1:0-2799 GCA_964500795.1 uncultured Eubacteriales bacterium | reverse complement strand
AAATCGACAAGCTTCGGCTTGTCGATTTTTTATCCATTGCGAAAGCAATGGTATATCATCACGCATCAGCGTGTATATCATCGCCGCAAGGCTGTATCTTACTTTCGCAATGATGATATAAAGCGTTGTTTTGATGATATGCAATTTCCTCGAAATTGATGATATTTATGGCTTTGCCGTGATTTTAATATACAACGGTTCAAGTCTCTGATGAAATACTTAAAGTAGGTGCAGATATGGAAAATAAAGATATTCTGGAAATTTTATTTATCCGCCACGCGGAAACAGACTATGAGGATATAGGCGACAGGGACCCCAGCGACGGCGAGCTTACCCAAAAAGGTGAAAGACAGTGCGTAGAGTTAGGGGAAAAACTCAAAAATATTGAAATAGATGCGTATATTTCGAGTTCTCTTCTTCGCGCCTTTAAAACCGCTGTTGGTGTTTGCAAGGCGAAGGGGGATGCTCCTCTTCTTGAAATCTGCCCCGAACTTGTTGAATGTGGGTGCACTCCCGGTTATTTCGGCTGCAGTGAAGAATATCTCAGGCGTTATTATAAAAACACAAAAATGTGTGAAAAGCTTTACGGTACAAAAGAATATGAATTCCCTTGCAAAACTGTTGAAGATAACAATATCAGAGCAAAAAAGGTTATTGATTACATAAAAGAGCGTTTCACTTACGGTGAGCGAGTGGCAATATTCAGCCACCACGGTATGCTGGAACACTTGATTCCGACCGCTCTCGGCGTAAAACCGCATCGCTTTTATTTTTCTTTGGATAATATATCAATTACAGTTGTACAGTTTCACCGTGACGGGGGCACGATTCTTAAATGCGTCAATAAATGAATATTATATAAAAACAACGGCAGCTTTTCGGGACTGCCGTTGTTCTTATATAAATTATAATTTGATTATATCCCTTTGTTTTTCATTATCCCAGATGATTTCCACTGTTACGGGTACATTTGATTTTACCGTAACTTCGGGCTTTTCAGCTACAGAATTACGCTTTTCGCATATGAGGGTAAGCTCACCGTTTTTGCCGAAGGGGTATTTTTCAATACCGTGGCGCTCCAAAAGATTTATATGCCAGGTGATTTTATTATTTGAAGCATCGGGCTTTATGCCGAAAACATATTCGAACATAATTGATATAGGGGAAAGACCGGTCCAACCCACAAAATCCGGTCTTGCGGGTTTTCCGGGAGCGATTTCTCCGTCAATAAGTTCGGGGGCATAGTTTTCAAAAACCGTTTCAGTATTTTTGAAAACATTTACTACTGCATTGAGATGGTTGCAGGCAATTTCATGGGAAAGCTCGAATTTGCCGTAAGCATCAAGACCTTTGAGTACCATATAGTTTGTAGGTGCCCAAACTCCGCCGCACCAATAGCCACCGGTATTTTTGAATTCTTTATGGTCCTTTGAAAGAGCGGGAACACGGTGAGGTGTTTTGAATTCATTTTCGTTATTGAGATGCTCTATAAATCTTTCTGCTCTTTCCTCGGGAACACATTTAGCAAGAAGAGTCCAGAATGAGCCGATATGCTTAACGTTATTGAAATTGTCATCATTTTGCAAATCGTAATAGAAGTTTGTTTTTTCATCCCAAAGTTTTTCGTTTATCTTCTTATAGAGATTCCTGCTTTCTTCTTTAAGCTCAGGTATAAATTCATCTCTTCCAAGAATTTCAGCCATTTTAATAAGAATATTGCAGGCGTTAAGCTCCTGAGTGCAGGCATCAATCCATATAAGGTGACCGTGGCTGTAGCACTCGTGGTATTTTTCATCCATACGGGGGAGATTATCCATTCCGCAACCGTAGCCCGAGGAGAAATATGTACCATCGCGCCAGGTGAAATGCTCTTTCATCCACCCGTGGTATAAAATAAGGCAGGGGAAAACTCTTGCAAGGCGCTCTTTATCGCCGAAATTGAGGAAATATTCCCATTCGCACCAAGCCATTACCTCAGGACCTGTTGAAGATGGGTCGTGACGGGCAAAGCAATCTCTGCCGTCACCCTCGTGAATCTGGCGGCAAATAAAGCCGTCCTTATGCTGATGAGAATAGAAGTTATCGAAAGTTTCCTGAAATTTGAAAATCCTGTCGGCGTATTTACCGAACATAAGCATAAATGCCGAGTCCCACATAAAAATGCAACCGTTAAAAGCCGCATCAATATAGCTTTTTACAAAGCCGTTTTCCTTGGTTGGTAAAAAGAGGTTTCCGAAAGCGATTTCCCAAGCCTTCCAATAGCAATTTATGTAATCGATATGATTATCCCAAAGGGGTTGCGGAAGCTTACCCTTAATATCCGCAAATTTCGGGATAGGAGTCATATCAACTTCGGCACCTATAAAAGTGTTTTCCGATATCATTTCTTTATCATCATAGGTTATTTCATTATTTTGCAAAAATCTTTCTTCCATAATATCACCGTGTTTTAAAGTTTGCCCCGCAGAAATAATTCTGTGGGGCAATTATTTTTACTTTATTCCAAAATACTTGGCAGCGTTGTTAAAGGAAATATCCTGAACAACCTTACTTAAAAATTCAATATCATCGGGGTATTTGCCCTCTTCAACAAGGTCGCCTAAGAGCTCGCAGAGTATTCTGCGGAAATATTCGTGACGAGGATATGAAAGGAAGCTTCTTGAATCTGTTATCATACCGACGAATTTTGAAATAACGCCCAAATTCATAAGCGCCTGCATCTGCTGACGCATTCCGTCGTAGTTTGAGGGCGAATATACCGTACATTTCTTGAACCAGGTGGATGAAGCCGACCTTATG
>CAZCQI010000165.1:0-2827 GCA_964500795.1 uncultured Eubacteriales bacterium | reverse complement strand
AGTCAGGGCAGAACCGTTGACTTTAAGAATACAATTATTATTTTGACATCTAACCTCGGTTCGGATATAATACTTGAGGGTATCACTCCCGACGGTGATATAAGCGCAAACGCAAGAGAGAATGTGGAGAAGCTGTTAAAACGAAGCTTCCGCCCCGAATTCCTCAACAGGCTCGATGAAGCTATTTTCTTTAAGCCCCTTACCAAGGAGAATGTTTTCTGCATTGCGGATCTGTTGCTTAAAGAGCTTTCAAAACGCCTTGAAAGTAAGCAACTCAGTGTTACTCTTACCGACAGTGCAAAGCAGTATGTTGTTGACTGCGGCTTTGACCCCGTTATGGGCGCAAGACCTCTTAAGAGATTTATGCAGTCAAAAATAGAAACGCTTCTCGCTAAAAAGATTATTGCCGAGGATATTGCTCCCGGTACAAATATAACCGTTGATTTCAATAACGGGGAATTAATTGCAATATAATAAAAAATAAATTTTAGATATAATCGGAGGTATTAAAAATGCGAAAAAAACAGTTTAAGGCAGAATCAAAAAAATTGATGGATTTAATGATAAACTCCATCTACACCCACAAGGAAATATTTTTGAGAGAGCTTATTTCAAATGCAAGCGATGCTCTTGATAAATTATATTTCCGCTCTCTTACGGATTCATCCGTGGGTCTTAACAGAGACGATTTTGTTATAAGAATCGAGGCTGATAAGGATGCCCGTACTCTTAAAATTATTGATAACGGCTGCGGTATGACCGAAGAAGAGCTTGAAAATAATCTCGGTACTATTGCAAAAAGCGGTTCTCTTGCATTCAAAACGGAAAACGAGAAAACCGATGACGTTGATATTATAGGTCAGTTCGGTGTAGGCTTCTATTCTGCATTTATGGTAAGCGATAAGGTAACCGTTATAAGTAAGCCTTACGGTGCCGAAAAAGCCTTTAAATGGGAATCCGGCGGTGCGGACGGCTATACTGTTGAAGAATGTGAAAAAGACAGCTTCGGAACGGAAATCACTCTTTATCTTAAAGCCGATACCGATGATGAAAAATACAGTGATTACCTTGAACGCTACAAAATACAGTCACTTATTAAAAAATACTCCGATTATATCCGTCACCCGATTAAAATGGATGTTGAAACGAGCCACCTTAAAGAGGGTACAGAGGATGAATACGAAACAATTATTGAAGAGCAGACCCTCAACAGTATGGTTCCTCTCTGGAAGAAAAACAAGAGCGAGGTAACTGACGAAGAATACAATTCCTTCTATACCGATAAATTCTTTGATTATGAAGCTCCCGCAAAGGTTATTCACTCAAAAACCGAGGGTAACGCTACTTACAGTGCACTTTTATTTATTCCGAAGCACCCGCCCTTTGATTATTACACAAAAGAATTTGAAAAGGGCTTGCAGCTCTATTCAAAGGGCGTACTTATCATGGATAAATGCGCGGACCTTCTTCCGGACCATTTCAGCTTTGTAAAAGGTCTTGTTGACAGCGAGGATCTTTCTCTTAATATTTCAAGAGAAACACTTCAGCACGACGGTCAGTTAAAGCTTATTGCAAAGACAATTGAAAAGAAAATTAAAAATGAGCTTACAAAAATGCTCAACAATGAGCGCGAGGCTTATGAAGAGTTTTTCTCGACCTTCGGTTTACAGCTTAAATTCGGCGTTTACAACAGCTACGGTATGCATAAGGATGAGCTTAAAGACTTGCTTATGTTCAAATCCACCTTTGAGAAAAAATATGTAACTCTTTCCGAATATGTTGCAAGACTCAAGGACGGTCAGGATAAGATATACTATGCCTGCGGTGAAACCGTTGAAAAAATAGATATGCTTCCCCAGATTGAGGCTGTTAAGGAAAAAGGCTACGAGGTTCTTTATCTTACTGAGTATGTTGATGAGTTCTGCGTTAAGATGCTTAATGAATATGACGGCAAGACCTTCCAGAATATCTGCGATGAGAAATTTGACCTTGACACTGAGGAAGAAAAAAATTCTCTCAAAGAGAAAAACGAAAGCTCAAAAGAAATGCTCGATTTTATAAAGGATTCTCTTGACGGCGATGTTACTGACGTGCGCTTTACAAACAAGCTGAAAAACTACGCGGTTTGCCTTACAAGCGAAGGCGGAATTTCCCTTGAAATGGAAAAGGTTCTTAATTCTATGCCCAATGATAACAAGGTTAAGGCTGAAATCGTTCTTGAAATCAGTGCAAGCCACCCCGTTGCCGATAAGCTTACCGAGCTTTATGAAAACGACAAGGACGCTCTTAAAGATTACGCAAAGCTTCTTTATGCTCAGGGATGCCTTATAAGCGGTGTTTCGGTTAAAGACCCCGCTGAATTGAGCAGACTTATCAGCGATTTAATGGTGAAATAATTTAAAAAATCCGAGAAAATGGCAAAAAACACAATTTATTCACAAATTGTTTACAAAGTTGGCACATTGATGCAACATTGATTTGTTATATAATATATGACACTTGGTTGCTCAACTATTTCATTTTCTCTTTCCAAAAAAAACCGATCCCCCGCTTCCGCGGGGGATTTGGTTTTTTTAGGGAGGAGTAGTTTACGGAAATCAAATGAAACGCACAATTGTAGGGTACGGTCTTGACCGTACCGTTGTTTCGTCCTTGATTTACTTACTGAGGACAACAACAGCGGGAGGGTCAAGACCCGATACTACAATGATATTCTGTTTTAGTTTTGCGAAGCTATAAAATTGCCAACGCAGTTCCGATAATTCTCCATTTTCCATTCTCAATTCTCAATAAAAAAATCACGCTCAAAATGTAATTTTCGGGCGTG
>CAZCQI010000164.1:0-2888 GCA_964500795.1 uncultured Eubacteriales bacterium | reverse complement strand
ACATACACGTTGTTGACCTTGCAAAAGGTCACCTTAAGGCTTTAGGAAAGATCGAAAAGGAAAACGGCGTATTCGTTTACAACCTGGGCACAGGCACAGGCTACAGTGTTCTCGAAGTTGTTGCCGCATTTGAAAAAGCATCGGGCATTAAGGTTCCTTATAAAATAGTAGAACGCCGTCCCGGTGACCTTGACACCTGCTATTCCGATCCCTCTAAAGCAGAAAAAGAGCTCGGCTGGAAGGCTGAAAAGGGCATTGATGAAATGTGCGCAGATTCTTACAGATGGCAACACCAAAACCCCAATGGCTACGAGGATTGATATTTTGCAATTTGTTCCCTACAATTCACGCGATGTAAAACATAAGTCCATATTCGGCAGCATAGCCTCAAACCAAAGTTTGAGGCTATGTGTTCTTATGCCCCGTTCCTTCGGATGCCGAAAAGTAACCTTTGTATACCGTAAAGACGGTGAAGCAAACCAATACCGCGATATGTATTGGTGCGGTATGAACGGTGAAAATGAGGAGTGGTGGGATATAACCCTTTCATTTCCCACAGGGCTTTATTTCTATCATTTTTCTTATGAAACCGCTTTCGGCAGAGGCAATATTTTTCTGCGCTCGGGCGGTTGCGGAGAATTTTCACCCAACGGCAATGAATGGCAGCTTACCGTTTTTGACGAAAATTATAAAACCCCCGATTGGCTCAAGGGCGGCATAATGTATCAGATTTTTCCCGACAGATTTTATAAAGGATATATAAAAGCTCCAAACATTCCGTCGGACAGAATTATTCACAACGATTTCACTGAAACGCCTGTATGGATGCCTGACGGAAACGGCAAAATTCTAAATAATGACTACTACGGCGGTAATCTGAAAGGAATTGAAGAAAAATTACCCTATATAGCATCGCTGGGTGTTACGGTTATTTATCTCAATCCGATTTTTGAAGCCCATTCAAATCACCGCTATAACACGGCAGATTACAGTAAAATCGACTCACTTCTGGGTACGGAGGAGGATTTTAAAAATCTTTGCCGAAAGGCTGATGATTACGGTATAAAAATAATACTTGACGGGGTTTTCAGTCACACAGGCTCCGACAGTGTCTATTTTAATAAAGAAAAAAGATATCCGTCAAAGGGCGCATTCCGAAACCCGGACAGCGAATATGCCGATTGGTTTACATTCAACTCAGACGGCACGTATAAAAGCTGGTGGGGAATAGACACGCTCCCCGAAACCAACGAAGAAAACGAACGCTTTATAAACTACATTGCCGGCAAAAACGGCATTGCCGAAAAATGGCTGAATAACGGTGCCTACGGTTTCAGACTTGATGTTGCCGATGAGTTGCCCGATAAATTTCTTGATGAATTTTCAAAAAGTGTAAAAGCTCTTAATCCCGATTACGCAATTTTAGGCGAGGTTTGGGAGGATGCCACAAATAAGTTCAGTCACGGCGGCAGGCGCAGATATCTTCTCGGCGGTCAGCTGGACAGTGTGATGAACTATCCTTTCGCATCCGCAATTCTCACCTTTATGCGTTACGGTGTTGCCGAAAACTTTATGGAGTCGGTAGTGAGCATTTGCGAAAACTACCCTAAAGCAGCTCTTGATTGCCTTATGAATCACATCGGCACTCACGACACCGCAAGGATTCTCACAAGCCTGATATACGACTCAATAGAGCATAAGCCTCGGCGTATTCAGGCGGAATATAAATTAAATACCGAAGAATACGAAAAGGCAAAAAAGCTTCTCAAAACCGCAACGGTCCTCCAATATACCCTCCCCGGTTTCCCCTCCGTTTATTACGGTGATGAAGCAGGAGCACAGGGCGGCGCGGACCCCTTCAACCGCGGCTTTTTCCCCTGGGGGCGCGAGGACAGCGAGTTAACCGAATGGTATAAGCTGCTGGGCAAAACACGAAACTCACTCTCCTGCCTTAAAGACGGCGTTTTTAAGCCATATTCCGCTATACTTTCCTGCGTTGCCTACTCAAGAGAAACCGAAACGGAAAAAATTCTCGTTATAGCAAACCGTAATCCCCACAAAATAGACTATTATCTTCCCGAAAGCTTCAAACACAAAACCGAAATTTTAACGGGAACCTATGTAGGTGATTACGTAAAAATATCCGCTGATTCAGCGGTAATAATAAAATAAAAAAGTCTTAACAGTGCTGACAAATGCTTATAAAAATATCACCAAGCCTTGTGAGCATAAAAAAAGTCTGATTTTATATATTTAATTTTCTGATTGGAGTAAATAAAATGAAAATAACCGATTCAGTTATATATGTAGGAGTAAATGATCACGATATTGATTTATTTGAGGGGCAGTATGATGTTCCCAACGGTATGGCTTATAACTCCTATGCCGTAATTGATGAAAAAATCGCAATTATGGACTCTGTTGACAAGCGTTTTGGTAACGAATGGCTTGAGAACATAAAAAATGCTTTAGACGGCAAAGCTCCCGACTATCTTATAGTTCAGCATATGGAGCCTGATCATTCCGCTAACATTGATAACTTCCTCAAAGCTTACCCCGAAGCAACAGTTGTTGCTTCCGCTAAGGCATTTACAATGATGCAGGCGTTCTTCGGCACGGATTATGCTGACAGACGCATTATTGCAGGTGAAGGCGATACGCTTTCCTTAGGTAAACGTACCCTCACTTTTTACACCGCTCCCATGGTGCATTGGCCTGAAGTTATTGTAACCTACGACAGTACGGATAAAATCCTTTTCTCTGCCGACGGCTTCGGCAAATTCGGTGCTCTTGACACCGATGAAGATTGGGCTTGCGAAGCCCGCCGCTATTACATCGGCATTGTAGGAAAATACGGCGCACAGGTTCAGGCGCTTCTCAAAAAGGCA
>CAZCQI010000163.1:0-2917 GCA_964500795.1 uncultured Eubacteriales bacterium | reverse complement strand
AGCCTCTTGTTTGTTTTGTTATATGAAGAATAGGGAAGCTTCGCTTAACATAGATGAAGCAGAGAATGCCGGAAACCAGCTGAGAAATAACCGTTGCAACCGCCGCACCTCTTACGCCCATATTGAAAACTATAATCAGTAAAAGGTCAAGACCTATATTGAGAAAAGAAGAAAACAGCAAGAAATACAGCGGTGTTTTGCTGTCTCCCAGCGACCTTACAATGCTTGCCAGCAGATTATAGAGCATTGTGGCACCGATACCTGCGAAAATTATTACAATGTAATTATATGCTTCCGAATAAATTTCCTCGGGAATATTCAGAATTTTTAAAAGCGGGTGTGTAAGGAGTACCGCCGCCACAGTCAGAACCGCGCCCAAGGCTACGGAAGTATAAACAATATTGGCAACATACTTTTTCAAGCCCACTGTATCCTGCGCACCGAAGCGTTGAGCTATGGGAATCGCAAAACCTGTACAAAGACCTGTAACCGAGCCTATTATCAGAAAGCTAAGAGAGCCTACCGCGCCTACTGCGGAAAGAGCTGTTTTGCCCACAAACTGACCTACTATAACGGTATCCGCCATATTATAAAGTTGCTGAAAAATATTACCCAACATAAACGGTAAACAAAAGCGGATAATATTTTTCATAGGACTGCCTGTGGTCATATCCTTGGTCATATTCTGTATCACCCAAATATTTTAAGCCTTATTTTTCTGAATAACCGTGGGAAAAAGCTGTAACTTCCCGTTTTAATTATTTATTACATCATACGCCATATCGGGGTCGTCGCTCATTATGCAGTCTGCTCCGAGGGCGTTAAGCTCTTCAACATCATCGGCATTGTTTACCGTCCAATACTGAACCGCGATATTGTGGCGGTGAGCATAATTTATAAGTCTTTCCGAAGAAAGGTTGAAAACATAGTATCCGTTATACGGAATCTGAAGAGCTTCAAACTTATAAAAGTCCTCATCCAAATCCATATTAAATGCTGCTGCAAAATAGAAAAGTACCGTTTCCTTTACGCCCGAGGAACGCAACATATCAGGATAATTTTCATCTATATATTCTGTTACCTCGCCATTAAAGGTGCCCACTATAACCTTATCGAGAAGCTTCTTTTCGTTCAAAACTCTGTAAAGCTCATCTGCGGCTTTATAGCCCAATTCATCGGAATCCTTAATCTCAATTATGTAGCTGAAGCCGCCGTTGGACTCAAGATAATCAAGAACATCGGAAAGAAGAACCGCTCTCAGGTCATCGGGAATTTCATCGCCCGAAAGTCCGCGATAAGGATAATTTCCGTCGGGATCTTCAAAGCTTTCTCCGAAATTAAGCTGACGGAGCTCGCTATAGGTTTTCTCGGAAGGAATAACATCAGCTTCTCCGAAAACAGCAACGGAATTTGTTGTTCTGTCAAGTGTATTGTCGTGAAGAAGTATAAGCTGATTATCCTTTGTTATATGTAAATCAAATTCAAAAATATCAACATCGAAATCCTCGCTTTCAATACAGTTTTTGAAAGCCATCATAGTATTTTCGGGAGCAATATCCTTACCCGAACGGTGAGCGGAAACAAGAGCCTTTTCATCTGTTATATAGGGATTTGTGTATTCGGTTGCCTTTTCACCCGGGGCTACCTCGCAAACCGCGGCACAAACGCCTACAAGAAGAAGCACCGCAACTAAAATTATCGCAATAATCGAGCAAACCCATTTTACGATTCTACCCGCGATACTGCTCTTTTTACCGTTCTTCTTATTATTTTTTCTCTTTGACATAAAAACAACCTCTCTTTCGCTGATTGCATGTATAAATAATGAACAACTATAAAATTTACCACAGCGATAATGTTTTGTCAACAAATATTAATTAAACTTATAATATTTCCCATTTTATTGCACAGTCTTAGATATTATGGTATAATTATTGTAATTAAGTATAATGAATTTATAATTATCGGAGATGGTTTTATGAAAAAGAAAACATCTGTAAAAACAAAACTTCTGCGATCTGCTTTCAGAACGGCGATGCCTGCACTGACTATGCTTTGTTCCCCTCCGGAAATTGATAAAATAAAACGGGCTCTTTTTATTCAACCTCATCCTGATGATAACCAGATAGGTGCAGGCGGAACAATCGCAAAACTGATCGATATGGGTGTTGAAGTTTATGAGCTTACAGTCCTTGATGACAGAGAGACGGACCGTACATATACGGGAAACGGACTTACAGTAAGGCAAAAAGAAGCTCTTGAGGCACAAAAAACTCTCGGTATGAAAAACGCCGGCTTTTTGGGTTTTCCTGACAGAACAAGAGCTTCTGCGAGAGAAATAGCCGATAAAATCATTCCTGTTATAAGAGAAATAAAGCCCGATGCCGTTTTCACTGTTGATCCTAACCTTTTATCGGAGTGCCACGAAGATCATATAAAAGTAGGTAATGCGGTAAAATTTGCTTTTATGGATGCCGGATTCGATTTTTGTCCTGAATATGACAACGGTAACCCCCGAAAAGATACATGGGCGGTCAAAACAATCGGCTTTTATTATACCGACTGCCCCAATACCATTATTGATATCAGCGATTACGAAGACTTGAAATTCAAAGCAATTGATTGCCATGTATCCCAAAAGGACGTTACCGTAAATGCCGCTTTAAGACTGCAATCGCAATATTTCGCCCAATGCACGGATTTTGATGCCGCGGAAGTTATGAGGCTTCAAGGAAGAATGCACAGTCATTGCTTCAATTTGCCGATAGAATAAAAAATGGTGGTTCAGTCAAGACTGCACCAACATTTTTTAGTTAGGAGTCAGGAGTGGGTAATGAGGAGTGAGAATGAAGGGTCTGCGATTATAATTGAGAATGGAGAATGGAGAATGGAGAATTATCGGGACCTGCGGTCGGCA
>CAZCQI010000162.1:0-3121 GCA_964500795.1 uncultured Eubacteriales bacterium | reverse complement strand
GTAGCACCAGCAGGGAGTAACGGAAAGGGTAATCATAACGCCTTCCTTGCGGAATTTTTCAGCGCAAGCAGCAGCTTCTGCAACTCTGCCGATAGTGGTATCCGCAATAACTACCTTAACAGGCTCACCGTTGGAATATTTAAGATTTTCAGTAAAAAGCTTTGCGGCGGATTTAGCCATATTCATTGTCTGATCTTCAAGAGACTCTCTGACCTTAAGAGGACCGCGTCTGCCGTCGATAATGGGACGAATACCGATTACGGGATATTCGCCGAGATATCTGTTCTCTGCCATAATTTAATATCATCCTTTCAACTGCATTGTTAGTACAGTATATTTCATCTAATAGTATATCACAATTTTCAGTGATTGCAATTGTTTAAAAGTAAAAAAAGGGGCTCAGAATATGGGCAATATGACAAATGAATTTCGAAAATTTCGCATACTTGACTAAAAAGTAAATATAGGTTAAAATAAGTAACGGTAAAAAGGGCAGTCGCGGATGTGATTTTTCACAGACGAGGAAAGTCCGGGCATCATACGGCAGGGTAACGGCTAACGGCCGCCGAGGGTAACCTTAGGGAAAGTGCAACAGAGATATACCGCCGATTTTTTCGGTAAGGGTGGAAAGGCGAGGTAAGAGCTCACCGGCGTGGTGGAGACATCACGGCCATGTAAACCCTACCCGATGCAACACCGACAGGGGTAAGTCAGCCGGACAGCGGTTAAATTCGCAGCCCCGAAGGGTGGCTGGAGCCTTGTGGCAACGCAAGGCGTAGATAGATGATTGCCTTAAACGACAGAACCCGGCTTACATTTTTACCGAATTGGTGTTGCCTTTAGTGCATAATATGCCTTTTTGCCGTCTTGACGTATCTATATACGTCGGCGAGGCAAAAAAACATATTCTGCATCTAAATCCAGCACCAATTACCATTTAGGGACTGCGCCGGCGGAGCAAAAAACGCCTTCTGCATCAAAAATCCGCAGTCACATTTCTAATACAAAAAGAGGTCAAAATGAAAAAACTCTCAATATTGCTTGTTGTTTCAATACTTCTTTCACTTTTCTCGGTCAATGCTTTTGCTGAGGAGAGCACCTCTTTGTATGCTGAAATAAGTGATATAAATAACGGTGAGGTTGTTGTCAGTGTTTACGGTGACGACCTTAAGAGCCTTGTTTCCCTGAATTTACAGCTTAAATATGATACTGATGTATTTTATTACAAAGAAGCCTATGCCGCACTGTATGACGAAACGGCAGAGGATGAAATATATAATTTTTCGGGAATGTGGATGTTCGGCAAGCTTTCGGACGGCAGTGGTTGTGCAGGGGTTTTGGTTTCAACAAACGGCTCAACGAGAAACGGCAGGACGAAAATTTGCGAGTTCGTTTTAGGTGTAACGGGGAAACGCGTTTCATCAACGGAAATCACCTTGAACGTTAAAGAGCTTGTAACCGAAGATTATAATTATCTAAACGATATTTACACCGAAACCGCCGTAGAAGCAAAGAGCTTTTCGGTAGATTATGGGGATTTATTCGGTTATACGGTTTCGAACGGAATCTCTAAAATAACGGAATGTTATTACAGCAGAGCTTATGTTGATATCCCCGAAAATATCGGCGGCGGTACGGTTGAAGCATTGAGCGTTGCTGAGGGTATCAGCTGTCCGTTTGTGATAATTCCCGAAAGTGTTTCCAAAATAGAAAGGGGTACACTTTCTTCGGAAACTGTTATAATCTGCCCTAAGGAGAGCGATGCTGAGGTTTATGCAGAGCAAAACTCAATGGAGTATTTTACTTATATAAATTCAGTATTAAATCCTGATGAATTTACCCTTGTTACGGAAAAAACACTCATATCCGATATTGAAAAGCTTATAGGTGGCACGGCAGAATATACCGCAACACCATCCGATTCTTACAAAGCAAAATATTACGGAACAGAAAGCAAGGTTGAAATTATAAACGGGGAAAATACACTGACTGTAACTCTTTGTGTAATTGGAGATCTCAACGGCGACAGTGTTGTTGATGTTCTCGACTGTGCTCTTTGCGAAAGAGCGGTAAATGAAAGGTTGGATTTAAATATATATCAAGAGATCAGCTCGGATTTAAATGCCGACGGTGAAATAACCGTAAACGATTATTCCGCAATGATAAATAAAGCAATTTCATAGAAAATTAAGAGGCTGTAAAAAACGAAAGTTTTTTACAGCCTCTGGTTTATATCAGGCGCATAATAAAAAAAGGATAATAGCATTAAAAAGATGACAAATTTAAATGTCAAAAATGGAGGAAAATATGTTTATTAATAAAGCTGATGACGGTTTAAATAATATTTGCGGAAAAAACATTGCAAATTTTCGCATGCAAATGAAGATTTCACAGCGTGAATTGGCAGATAGGATGCAATTGGTGGGAATTGATCTTGATAAAAATGCTGTTCAGCGTATTGAATGCGGGAAGCGCTTTGTTACTGATATAGAATTAATTGCATTTGCTAAAATGTTTAATGTAACTTTTGAAGAATTACTTATGAAGTGAAAAATTAAGGTGCACGATGTTGAGTGCCTGTTTTTAACGGTTGTGTCTTCATTATATGTAAAGATTTATAAAGAAAAAATCCGCCTGCTCAGGTGGGTAGTGATAAGGAAGTATTTGAAACTATCACTATTTACCGACAATCAGGGTGTAAAAGAAATCAAGGCACATCACATTTATAATGTGGTGTGTCTGTTTTCGTTTCATAGGCATACTGTGGAACAATAGGCATATCAAAAAGACTTATTTTCCTATGTTCTTAACCTCAAAACTTGCATAGTAATGATTATATATCAAAATCCTCAAAATCGGCTTCTATCGTTCCACTCAAAGTGGCATTTTAGCCCTCATAAAAGTAACGCAATAGGGCTTGAAAAATCCTTGTTTTACGGAGTTGAAATTGACTCAAACATACAAAGCAATGGTTTTATATTCAAACCTCAAAAACGAGGTTCTATTGCGTGACAAAAATTATGAATCAACAACTTTTTGAAAAAGTGGATTTAAGTCCGTTTTTCGGCTTAAATCCACTTAACTGATATACTGCAAAAAAAGAACAGGTTTGTCAAGGGCG
>CAZCQI010000161.1:0-3187 GCA_964500795.1 uncultured Eubacteriales bacterium | reverse complement strand
AAAATTTTCAAAAATTCCGAATTCTGCATTTTCAAAAATTTTCAAAAATTCCGAATTCTGCATTTAAAAAAACACTTGATTTTTTAAATAATATATGCTATATTGTCAGTGTACGAATATAAACTTGAGTGAGAGCAGGGCAACCTGCTCTCATATTTATTGTTAAAAGAGGTGCTGATTTGGCAAAGAATACTGTTTCACTTGTATGGGATATAGCAGAGCCCATTGCTGAAGAATTGGGGCTTATCCTTTGGGATGTTCAGTTTGAGAAGGAAGGCGCAAACTATTATCTCAAAATCTTTATTGATAAGGAAGACGGAGTCGGCATTGATGACTGTGTTAATATGAGCCACGCTCTTGATGCACCCCTTGACGAAGCTGACCCCATTGACCGTCAGTACAATCTTCAGGTTTCTTCACCGGGTGTGGAAAGAAAGCTCACAAGAGATTTTCATTTTGATTATTTTATGGGTGAAAAGGTTATTGTAAGGCTTATCCGCCCTTATGAAGGTCAGCGCGAGTTCAAAGGCGTGCTTATTGATTACAGTGAAGGCGGTGCAGTCACCATCGAAATCGATGAGGATAACACAATGACCGCTGAGAAAAAAGAGATCGCTTGGGTAAAGCTTGACGATTTCTCGTTTTAAAATGTGAAAAATTAACTGATATATATGAAAGGAATGGTAAGAAAAATGGCTAAGAAAGCGGCAGGTAAGCCCAATCAGAATAAGGAGTTTTTCGAGGCAATAAGTATGCTCGAACAGGAGAGGGGAATTCCCGCAGATTACCTTCTTGAAAAAGTATGCGCAGCGATTATAACCTCCGTAAGAAAAGAATACGGCGGCGAGGATGTTGTTTTTGTTGACTGCAACCCCGAAAAAAGCGAATTGAGAGTTTACCTCAGAAAACAGGTTGTTGAAGAAGTAGAAAACGAATTTACCGAAATTCTTCCTGAGGAAGCAAAGAAATACAGCAAAACCGCTCTTATCGGCGATTATGTTGAAATTCCTCTTGAAACAAAGCAGTTCGGCAGAATTGCCGCCACAACCGCAAAGAATGTTATCAGAGGCGATATCCACGATGCAGAAAGAGGTCTAATGCTCCGTGAGTTCGAGTCAAAGCAGCAGGAGCTTGTTACCGGTAAGGTTCAGAGCATTGACCCTCAGACGGGTAACGTAACTCTTGAAATCGGCAAGGCAGTTGTTGTTCTTCCCAAATCAAGGCAGATTCCCGATGAAAGCTTTGCGGAAAATCAGCTTATTAAGGTCTTTATCGAAGGTGTGCGCGATACACCCAAGGGTCCCAAGGCTATGATTTCAAGAACTCATTCAGGTCTTGTAAAAAGACTTTTTGAAACAGAAGTACCCGAAATTTATGACGGAATTGTTGAAATCAAATCAGTCGCCCGTGAGGCAGGCTCAAGAACAAAAATTGCAGTTTGCTCCAAGGATGAAAAGGTTGATCCCGTCGGCGCATGTATCGGTCCCAAGGGCTCAAGAGTAGGAGCTATAGTTGAGGTGCTTGGCGGCGAAAAGATAGATATCGTTGTTTATGACGAGGATCCTCAGAAGTTCATTGCGGCGGCTCTCGCTCCCGCAGATGTTCTCAAGGTTGAGATTGACGAAGAGAAAGAAAATGCCTGCCACGTTACAGTGCCTGATACTCAGCTTTCTCTTGCTATCGGCAACAAGGGTCAGAATGCACGCCTTGCCGCAAGGCTTACCGGTTGGAAGATAGATATTAAACCCGAAAGCGGTTTCTATATTCCGCAGAATCAGTGAGGTCGTTATGGCTGTAAGAAAAATACCTATGAGGAAATGCCTTGGCTGTAACGAAATGAAGCCTAAAAGAGAGCTTATAAGAGCGGTTAAAAGCCCGGAGGGTGAAATAAGCCTTGACCTTACGGGTAAAAAGTCAGGAAGAGGAGCATACATATGCCCCGATAAGGACTGTTTTCAAAAGGCTCGCAAGGGCAAACGCCTTGAAAAAGCCCTCGATACGGCAATTCCCGACAGTGTTTACGATGCTATGGCGGAGCAATTGAATTAAAATCAAGCACATACAGTGTTCGGCTTAATAAAAAGGATTGAGGCAAAATTTGAACAGTAATGAAGTTATGGGCTTTCTCGGTTTGTGCCGTAAGGCAGGTAAGCTTGCCTGCGGGCACGATGCCGTTAAGGAAACCGTAATAAAATCAAAGGCGCAGTTGGTGTTTCTTGCCTGTGACGCCTCCGAGCGTATGGAGAGAGAAATGCTTCACGCGTGCTCTTACAACGGGAAGAATATTCCCCTTGTTCGGACAAAATATAAAATGGCGGATTTTGCCGCAGGAATCGGAAAAGGCTCCGGAGTTTTTTCCGTTACGGATACCGGATTTGCAACTAAACTTAATCAGAAATTCGGGGAGGAATTAGATGATAACGAAATATAAGGTTAACGAGGTCGCTAAGGACTTTAATTTACAGAATAAGAATATCACAGATATTCTCGGAAAGTTTTTTGATGAGCCAAAAAAATCACAGACTGCACTTGATTCCAAGGAGCTTGACGTGCTTTTTGATGTGCTTACTCAGGAAAACGCTGTTGAAAGCTTTGATGCTTACTTCTCTATGAAGAAAGAAGAGCCCAAGGCAGAGAAGAAAGCACCCGTTAAAAACGAGGGCAAAAAGGCAGAAAATCAAAAAGCAGGAAAGGGCGCAGAGAAAAAGCCTGAGGGCGAAAAGAAAAATGCTCCCAGGAACGACGGCAAGAAAAACGAGCAGAAGCCTCAGAAGCAGGGTAAAAAAGCAGAGAATAAGCCTGCTGAGAAAAAGAACGAGGGTCAGTCAAACGCCAATCCTTTCAAGAAGAATGAAAAGAAGAAAGACGGTCCCATGCAGTCAAGAACCAAGGGCGAAAGGCGTACTATCGACACAAGAGCAGAGGATATTCAACTCGATAAGTACAACGAGAAATACGAGAATATCGCTCCCGTTCACTCAATTAACGATAATGTTCAGACAAAGCAGAAGTTAAAACAGAAGAGCCAGCAGTACAGAAAACAGCAGGGTATGCGCTCCAAACGCAGGGAGAGCGAGGCAGAGAGATTAAAGAGAATCGAAGCCGAGCGCGCTAAAAAGACCCTTGTTATCACAGTGCCCGAAGAAATCACCGTAGGCGACCTTGCGGCATTGCTTAAGAGAACTGC
>CAZCQI010000160.1:0-3190 GCA_964500795.1 uncultured Eubacteriales bacterium | reverse complement strand
GCTCGGGCGACTGGAAAAAAATTGCCACAGTAAAGGGCGGTTCAACAGTCAGCTATCTTGATAAGACTGCAAAGAAAGGCACAACCTACACATACACCGTAAGAGCGTATTACGAAAGCTCCGTGAGCTATTTCAACACAACGGGTCTTACCATAAAAGATAAATATTAAGGAGGCACTTAAGTTGAAGAGAGTTATATCACTGATGCTTTGTGCGGTTATGTGTATATCCGTTTTCAGTATGACCGCCACGGAAGTTTTTGCTGCCGATTCAGTTAACAGTATTTTTTCAGTTGAAAACAGCGGTTTTGAAAACGATACTGTAACTTATACCGTTTCATTGTTGCCTAATCAAACTAAGGTTGTGGGAGCAATCATTAAAATAAAATATGACAGCACTGTTCTTAAGGTTTCTGACGGCAGTGGTGCTGTGGGTACGGAAAATGCTTACGGCGACCTTGTGGCAAATGTAACAGGTGTTTATGAAAGCGGTACTGTATACAATGACTCAAATGTTTATTCAATAGCTTTTATGAACACAAACGGTTACACAGTTGGCAGCACTGCCGAAGAATTTGTTAAGGTAACCTTTGAGACATACTCTGAAAATCGTCCTTACACTGATGTGGAGATCATCTGTGAGGAATTTATAACGGACGACGGAAATGCTTCCAACGATATTCTGAAAAGCGATGCTTCTCAGAAAATTTACACTGACGGCTTTTTTACTCTCGGAAAGGCTCAGGTTAAAGAGGTGAATTCCTCAACAGACGGACTTTGGGTTTCTTGGGATAAAGTAACAGGTGCAGAGTATTACGATGTTTACAGAAAAACAGCGGATAATTCCTGGTCTTTGTTTGAAACCGTTGACGGCAGTGTTACGGAATATACGGATGCATCTGTGGCACTCGGAGTTGAATACTCCTATACGGTTGCGGCGAGGAACTCTTACGGCGCAACAGCTTTTGATGAAACCGGCGTTGCAGGAATGAAATTCGGCACTGTTGCAGAAGTGAATGCAACGGCTACTCCTGACAGCGTTCAGGTTTCCTGGACTGCTCTTAACGGAGCAGAAAGCTACGGGGTGTTCAGAAAGACTGCTGACAGTGCATGGAAAGAGGTCGGAACAACTACCGATACAACATACGAAGATACTTCTGCTGCAAGCGGTTCGGAATATTTATATACCGTAAAAGCGTACAAAGGCAATTATGTGGCAGAAAGCTCTTGCGAGCCTGCTCCTGTTTGGTTTATTAAAGCTCCCGAAGTTTTATATCATGTAATCAATAACGACAACATAGTTATAAATTGGTATTCGGTAACAGGTGCCGAAAGCTATAAAGTATACCGCAAAACTGCCACGCAAGCAAATTATACTCAGGTTGCTGAGGTTGAATACAATACATATACAGACACAGATGTTCAAAACGGTGTTGAATATTCATATAAGCTTCAGGCAATAAACAGCAAGGGTAACAGTGTAACAGATACATCAAGCAGGGAAGTTATGAAGCTCCCTATAACATCGGGTGTCACCGCTGTGCTTGAAGGGGAGAGTGCAACAGTATCATGGGAAGCCGTTTCTTTTGCCGAAAAATATAAATTGTGGCGAAAAATCGGTACGGGAAGCTGGAATGCTCTTGCTACAGTTGATTCGAGTGTTACAGAATATAAGGATATTACCGTCAGAAGCGGCAGAAGCTATACTTACGCAGTTTCAACCGTATACGGCGAATACGAAACGGCTGTTTCCAAGCCGTCGGAAACAATCATCTTTATTGATGCTCCCCAAATAAATTCAGTTACAAAGGTTGCCAGTGGCTTTCAAATCAGTTTTACAAAGGTCAGCGGCGCTGATAGTTACGTAATTTACAGAAAACAGGCAAACGGCGATTTCCAAAAGCTTGCAGAAGTTGATCCCTCCGACGGAGCCTACTATGTTGATAAATCCGCTTCTCCTGGCGTTCAATATGTTTACGGCGTTTCTGTAATTTGTGATGGGTATGAAAGCGATATGGCGGTATCCTCACCGGTATGCGATTTGGCAACACCCACTCTTTCAGACCTCGAACTTGCATATAACGGCATTATTCTTAAATGGAGTGCTGTAGCGGGTGCTGAAAAATATGTAATTACATACGGGTCTGACAGAAATTCCATAAATAAGGTAATAGCAGAGGTCGGCGGTTCTGTAACTACATATACTCATAAGGGTGCATCGAGCGGTGTTTCCAATTTCTATAACGTTACGGCTGTTTGCGGTGATTCGAAAACCGTAAGTAATTATAAAGGAACTTATTTCTTGCTGGCACCTACTGCAAGCGTTTCCAATGTTTCCGGCGGAATCAAAATTTCGTGGAGCGCTGTGGATGGTGCAGAAAGCTACAATGTTTACCGTAAGGTAAGCGGAAATGCAAATTGGACAAAGCTCGACAATACCACAAGCACCTCTTACACAGATAAAACCGTAAAAAACGGTGTTACATATGTCTATACCGTAAGTACGTATGACGGAGATGAACAATCGTATAATCCTGACGGTTGGAGTATTAAGTACTATTCAGCACCCTCAACTCCCACACTTTCAAAGGCTGCAAATGCTAACGGCGGCGTAACCGTAACCTGGAAAGCGGTCAGCGGTGCTGATTCATACAGAGTATACAGAAAGACATCTTCAAGCGGTTGGACTTGTTTGAACAGCAAGGTAACATCTACCTCATATACAGATAAATCTGCAAAAAGCGGTACAACTTATTACTATACTGTAAGAGCAGAAAACGAAGCAGGTCTTTCGGGATATAATTCAACAGGCGTTTCCGTGAAATACCTTGCAATGCCTACGGTAACGGTTGCAAATGCCGCAACGGGCGTTAAGGTATCCTGGAATAAGATAACAGGCGCATCGAAATATTATGTATACCGTAAAGCAAGCAGTGAAAAGAGCTGGACACGGCTTACCGATTCCGCAACAGGCACTTCATATACCGATACAAAGGCAAAGAGCGGAACAACCTATTATTATACTGTAAAAGCAGTCAGCGGCAGTGTTGCTTCTGCGTTTAAATCAAGCTCAGCATTAAAATATCTTGCAATGCCGAAGGTATCATCCCTTTCTAATGCAAACAGCGGAATAACTGTGAAGTGGGGCAAGATAACAGGAGCAAAGGGCTACACAGTTTACCGCAAGGCAA
>CAZCQI010000159.1:0-3205 GCA_964500795.1 uncultured Eubacteriales bacterium | reverse complement strand
GAACTTCAACGACGGTAAAGCTCAGGAGTTTAAGGACAGAAAGGTTTACGATATTGCAAACTCTCAGCTTAAAAAAGAGGACAGAACAGTTGATCACGCTCACACAGCTTGCAAATGCAAGTCGGATTCTGTTAGTGTCGATAAGGATACAACCTTCATTCTCTTTGCAACAAAGACATGCCCTAAGTGCAAAATAGCTGCTCAGCTTCTCGAAAAAGCAGGCATAGCTTACGAAAAACTCTTTGTTGAAGAAAATGTTGAAATGGCAACAGAGCTTCAGCTTAAACAGGCTCCTACCCTTGTAATTTATAAGGGCGATGTTGCAGAGAAAATCGCAGACCTTCCTGCAATCAAAGCATTTATAGAAAGCCTTTAAAAAACAACAGGGTTGTATCAGGGAGATACAACCCTGTTTTAGCAAACGGAGTGTTTATTATGTATGATATAATTATAGTCGGCGCAGGTCCTGCGGGTCTTACTGCCGCTCTTTATGCTCTCAGAGCCTCAAAAAGTGTTCTTGTAATTGAGCAGTCTACCTTCGGCGGTCAGGTAACGTTTTCACCTAAAATTGAAAATTACCCCGGTATTCCCGAGATGAGCGGCAATGAATTTGCAGATAAGCTTCTTGATCAGGTGCTTTCAATGGGTGCCGAGGTTGAAATGGAAAAGGTAACGGGTATTGCTGACGAGGGCGGTCATAAAACCGTATTTGCAGGCAACAAGGCTTATGAGTGTATGGCGGTTATTATTGCCGTCGGCGTTCATCACAGGCAGTTAGGTCTTCCCCGTGAAAACGAGCTTGTAGGCAACGGCGTTTCTTACTGTGCGGTTTGCGACGGTGCATTTTTCAAGGGGCAGACGGTAGGTATTGTAGGCGGCGGTAATTCCGCTCTTCAGGAGGCTGTTCTTCTCTCCGACCTTTGCGAAAAGGTTTATGTTCTTCAGAATCTTGCCTTTTTCACGGGAGAAAAGAAGCTTATAGATATTCTTGAGGCAAAAGAGAATGTTGAATTTATGACTGAAGTAACAGTTAAAGAGCTTAAGGGCGAAAGTGAGCTTTCAGGTGTTATTCTTAACACAAAGGACGGTGAAAAGGAGCTTTCTCTTAACGGTCTCTTTGTTGCAATAGGACTTGAACCTAAGAACTCTGCTTTCTCGGAAAATGCATCACTTGATAAGGACGGATATTTTGATTCCGATGAATCCTGCCTTACAAAAACAAGCGGTATCTTTGTTGCAGGAGACTGCCGTAAAAAGGGTGTACGGCAAATAACAACAGCATCGGCAGACGGTGCAACAGCGGCTCTTGCGGCGTGCAGATATATCGATAATAAATAAATTTTAAAATTTTGTAAAAAGACGGCGAATTGTGGTATTCGCCGTCTTTTTATGTTATAATAGAGAAAATGTTTATTTTAATTCGTGCGGCGGAGGTGCTTTTGTGGTTGAAATAGGCGAAGAAGAGTTAGTTAATCTTGATAATATGGCAGACGGTATGAGCGAGGTCCGCCCTGATAAAAAAAGGAAAAAAGAAAAAAAGAAAATAAAGAAGAGTAACAAAAAGAAAATGAAAAAGGGGATAAAAGCACTTATTGCCCTTGCGGTAGTTGTTGCGATTATTGTTTCAGGTTACCTTGTAATGATTTTCGGTAATATTCATTTTGTTACAAAATGGCGAAATATATGGATAGAAACGGCTATGACTACCGATCAGCATAAATGGCTGGCAACAACATTTTTCCCCGATTGGCTCATAGATGAGGTTATGGGTGCGCAGATGGACAACAAGGATATCAGCGTTACGCAAATTACCGATATTTACGGCAATCAAAGCGAGGATATCCTCGGTCAGGAATACCTTGTTGAGGGGGAGAAGGATAAGTTCGGCAACACCGTTTATGCAAACGATAAAGATGAGGGTATAGTGATATTGGAAATTAAAACATCCAACTTTGTAGGCAAGCTTGTGCTTGTTGATGACCCGTCGAGAGTGTATCTTGCATCTACCGACTATAAAGGAGCGAGAGGCGAGTTTATTTGCACTTATCTTGAAAAAGAAAATGCAGTTGTGGGTATTAACGCTTCCGGCTTCAGGGACCCCGAGGGTAAAGGTATCGGCGGCGATGTAACGGGGCTTTGCGTTTCTCAGGGCGAATATTGGGGCACCTATAGCTCCAAGTATACTCTTGTGGGCTTTGATGATGAAAACAGGCTTGTTGTCGGTGGTATGTCCAATTGGGAGGATTATAACATCCGCGACGGCTTTCAATATCACCCTTCACTTATAATAAACGGCGAAAAGGTGGTTAAGGATTCCGCAGGCTGGGGTCTTCAGCCAAGATCTGTTATAGGGCAGTGTGCAAACGGCGTTGTCCTTATGCTCGTTGCCGACGGCAGGCAGGTTGGCTATTCCATAGGTGCTACAATGGAGGATTGCGCGGATATTCTTCTTCAATACGGCGCAGTCACCGCAGGAGCTTGCGACGGCGGTTCATCTTCCGTAATTGCCTATAACGGTGAAATAATAAATGAACCCTCAACGAGTATGCCAACGGGCAGATATCTTCCCAATGCGTGGGTGGTAGCGAGTAAAACCTCAGATATAAACTGAATACAAAATAAAACATCACCGTCAAGCTAAATCAGTTTGGCGGTGATGTTATTTTTACATTGATTCGGGTGCTTCGATTTTAAGCATTGAAAGCACGTTTTTCATTGTGTTGCGTACGCAAATAATGAGGAATATTCTTGCCTGCATAAGGGCTTCGTCTTCTACCATAACACGCTGAGCGTTATAGAAACGGTGGAATTTTGTTGCAAGATCTGTTGCGTAATGAGTAATTTTTGCAGGGTCGTAAGTGTTGGCGGCGTTTACTATAACGCCTGTAAGAGCGGCAAGGTGAGAAATAAGGTCTGTTTCTTCATCGCTTGAGAGAAGTTCGAGCTCTGATTTCTCGGGTTTTCTTATTTTAACACCCTCATTTTGGAGCTTCCTTAAAATACTGCAAATTCTTGCGTGTGCATATTGGCAGTAATAAACGGGGTTCTGGTTTGATTGCTCAACTGCAAGGTCAAGGTCAAAATCCATTGCACTGCCTGCTTCTCTCATATTGAAGAGGAAACGGACTGCATCAATGGGAACCTCGTCAAGGAGGTCAACGAGTGTAATAGCCTTGCCTGTTCTCTTTGACATTTTAACGGGCTT
>CAZCQI010000158.1:0-3248 GCA_964500795.1 uncultured Eubacteriales bacterium | reverse complement strand
ATACCTGCTGCCATATCCGTTGAGCCTACGCCTGTTGAGAAGGCACCGAGTGCGCCGTATGTACAAGTGTGGCTGTCGGCACCGATAATGCAATCACCTGCGGTAACAACACCCTGCTCGGGAAGAAGAGCATGTTCAATACCCATTTTACCGACGTCATAGAAGTGACTTACACAGTGTGAGCAAGCAAACTCACGGCACTGCTTAGACTGCTCTGCCGCTTTGATATCCTTATTGGGAACAAAGTGGTCAAGAACGATTGCTATACGGTCTTTATTAAAAACCTTATCAAAACCGGCTTTTTTAAATTCATTAACAGCAACGGGGGTTGTAATATCGTTGCCGAGCACTATATCAAGCTTAGCGCTGATAAGCTGACCTGCTTCAACGGATTCAAGACCCGCGTGAGAAGCCAGAATTTTCTGAGTCATTGTCATACCCATTTTTATTTACCTCCAATACTGCGGTTTACTGCAGAGAACAATGCGTTTATTGAGGATGCGATAATATCATCATGGATTCCTGCACCCCAAACCTTTTTACCGCCTTCAAGGGTAATACTTACGTAAGTAATAGCCTGTGAGGTTGAGCCTTTTGTAAGAGCGTGTTCCTCATAAGTAAGCTCCGAAAACTCAATATTAAGCTGTTTTTTAACGGCATTACTGACTGCGTCAAGACGTCCGTTACCCGAGCCTGTAAGCTCTTTAACTTCACCGTCAATTTCAACGGTAAGCATAACTTTTATTTCAGGTGTGCGAATGAAATGATAATCAACAAGCTTAATATGATCGTTGATATTTACATACGTATTTGTAAATACATCAAGAACCTCATTGGGAGAAAGCTCTGCGTGAGCGTGGTCAGAAACACTCTTGACTGCGTAACCTACATCCTCGCGCATCTTCACGGGAAGAACATAGCCGAAGTTATGCTCGAGAAGATAACCGATACCGCCCTTACCTGACTGAGAATTGATACGGATAACATCTGTTTCATACTCTCTGCCGACATCGCCCGGATCAATGGGAAGATACGGCACTGTCCAAGTGTCGCAGTTCTTTTCCTCACGCCATTTCATACCCTTTGCGATAGCATCCTGATGAGAGCCTGAGAAGGCGGCAAAAACAAGCTTACCCGCATAAGGCTGACGGTCATAAACCTGCATTCTTGTGACTCTTTCGTAAAGCTCAGTAATTTCCGGCATATTTGAAAGGTCAAGCTCGGGTTCAACGCCCTGAGCATACATATTAAGAGCGAGTGTAACGATATCTGCATTACCCGTTCTTTCACCGTTGCCGAAGAGTGTGCCCTCGATTCTGTCCGCACCGGCGAGAATACCGAGCTCGCAATCAGCAACCGCACATCCGCGGTCATTATGAGGATGAAGAGAAACCTCAACCGCATCGCGGTATTTAAGGTTATCACACATATATTCAACCTGATCGGCATAAACGTGGGGTGAAGAAAGCTCAACGGTTACGGGAAGGTTGATAATAGCTTTTCTGTCAGGAGTGGGTTTCCAGATATCAAGAACCGCATTACAGATTTCGAGAGCAAATTCAGGCTCCGTGCCCGTAAATGATTCGGGAGAATATTCATATCTGAAATTTTCACCTGTTTCAGCGGCAATTTTTTCAAAAAGCTCCGCACCGTCGGTGGCAATCTTTATGATTTCTTCTTTGGATTTTCTGAAAACCTGCTCACGTTGAGCGAGCGAGGTTGAGTTATAAAGGTGAACGATTGCATTCTTACAGCCCTTTAATGCCTCAAAGGTTTTGCGGATAATGTGCTCACGGCTCTGGGTGAGAACCTGAACGGTAACATCATCCGGAATCATATTATTATCTATAAGAGTTCTGAGGAAAGTGTATTCCGTTTCGCTGGCGGCAGGGAAACCAACCTCGATCTCCTTAAAGCCCACCTTAACAAGAAGCTGAAAGAAATCAAGCTTTTCTTCAAGGCTCATAGGGATAATAAGCGATTGGTTGCCGTCACGAAGGTCAACCGAGCACCAAGTTGGTGCTTTATCTATGTAGATTTTCTCTGCCCACTTTCTTGTGGGGTTTTTCACGGGGAAGAACTGTCTGGTATATTTTTGAGTGTTATTCATACCTTTACCTCCTATTAAAATTTTGAGCGGTAGAATTGTTCTCCTTAAGGAAAACAAAAAATCCGCCCCTTTGCTATCTCGATAAATGATAACAAAGAGACGAAAGAAACAACTTTATCTTCCGCGGTACCACTCTTTTTCACCCGATATACGGATGCGCCTCAGGTGCCATCACACCTTTACTCTGTTACGGGAGCCCCCGTCTGCGATTACTCTCAAAGGATTTCACGGCAGCCGCTCCGCGGCGAGTTCAGCAAAACCTCCCGATGCCTTGCACCAACCGGCAATTCTCTAAACAGGAACTGAAAATACTTACTGCTCCGCTTCATTGCGTTTAATAATATTGAGATGATTATATCACCTGTATTCGCACTTGTCAAGCAAAAAACATTAAAATATTCCCGACAGAAAAAAGCAATTTCCTATCGGGAATAAGCGCAAGTTTATTCAGGCTTCTTTATCTTATTAAGCTGAGCATTAAGCTCAAGAAGCTGTTCTTTAGTGAATTTGATATTTGCCGCGCCCATAAGACTTGTAAGGCGGATAACCGTAAAGCTGCCCATCATCTGCATCATAGCACCGCCGAAGGCGTCTCTGCCCGTTTCGGTATTGCCGAGACCCTTCATCATCTGAGCCGAAAGCATCTTGAAAAGCTTTACGCCCTCTTCGGATTTAATAATATCAGAAAGCTTATCGTTAAGGGAGAAATAACCTTCGGGTGCAGTAATATCGAACCAATTAAGGACTGCACCTTTTTCAA
This sequence comes from uncultured Eubacteriales bacterium, assembly GCA_964500795.1. GTDB lineage: Bacteria > Bacillota > Clostridia > Oscillospirales > Acutalibacteraceae > DTU089. The sequence goes on along the minus strand of CAZCQI010000158.1, from coordinate 378 downwards.
CAAGACGGTATGCATCGTTAAACTTCTCAACCTTTCGAAGCTTTGATGCATCCCTGCACTCTCCGGCTTCTGCTACAAGCTCTGTTTCCCCTGCGTTTGGAACATCAAAATAGAAGAAATGCTCTGCACTCGCCTTTTTCCCAAGGCTCCTGCCGTTTGCGAAAAGCTCAACCTCGGGAAGATTGGAGTAAACCGTTACCTTAGTTACATCTTCAACCCTGTCAACATAGCGTTTACCGCAGATATGAACAAAGGGATCATCAGAAAGCCATGCTTTATACGCATAGAAGGAATCCTTCTTATATTTGCGGTCAAAGGTTACCAGACCCTTATGGTTCTGACCGTTTTCACCGCCTTCGGAGCGGGCATCGGCACCGA
>CAZCQI010000157.1:0-3277 GCA_964500795.1 uncultured Eubacteriales bacterium | reverse complement strand
AGGTGTCATACCCCAGTTAGTGGGGCAAGTTGAAACAACTTCAACAAGAGAGAAGCCTTTACCGTCAAGCTGATTCCGGAATGCTTTTTTAATTGCGGCTTTTGCCTTTTTGACATTCGAAGGATTATTAACTGCAACTCTTTCGAGATAAGCGGCACCGTCAACATTTGAAAGAAGCTCGCAAATCTTAATGGGATAGCCTACTGTATTAACATCTCTGCCGTAGGGTGAGGTTTGAGTAACCTGACCGGGAAGAGTTGTGGGAGCCATCTGACCGCCCGTCATACCGTAAATTGCGTTATTTACGAAAACAACGGTAATATTTTCTCTTCTTGCGGCGGCGTGAACGGTTTCAGCAGTACCGATAGCGGCAAGATCGCCGTCGCCCTGATATGTAAATACAACATTGTTAGGATCTGAACGTTTGACACCTGTTGCAACTGCCGGCGCTCTGCCGTGGGCAGCCTGAATAACATCACAGTTAAAATAATCATAAGCCATAACAGCGCAACCAACGGGAGCAACTGCAATAGTTTTACCCTCAATGCCTAATTCATCAATAACCTCTGCAACTATTCTGTGAATAATACCGTGAGTACAGCCGGGGCAATAATGGAGCGGTGCATCTGTTAAAGCGTGGGGTTTCTGAAATACTACCATTATTTGTCGCCTCCTTCGTTGATTTCCTCAATTTTTGCAAGAACCTGCTCAGGTGAAGGTATCATACCGCCGGTGCGACCTGTGAAATATACAGGCTTCTTGCACTTAGTTGCAAGCTTGATATCCTCAATCATCTGACCCATATTCATCTCAACTGAAAGGAACGCCTTGCATTTATCTGCGGCAGCTTCAAACACTTTATTGGGGAAGGGCCAAAGAGTTATGGGACGAATCATACCGACCTTAATACCCTTTGCTCTTGCTTCAACAATAGCATTTTTGGCAACTCGAGAAGAAATACCGAAAGAAGCAACACATATTTCTGCATCCTCCATAAGGAATTCTTCCCAACGTGCCTCATTCTCTTCAACAACAGCGTATCTTTCATAACGCTCAAAGTTGATTTTTTCAAGCTCTTCGGGTTTAAGGTAAAGGGAGTTAACAATGTTGTGCTCTCTTTCCATTTTTGTACCGGTAAGAGCCCAGGGTTTATCATATTCTTTATGACCCTCTTCGGGAAGCTCAACGGGCTCCATCATCTGACCGAGAGTACCATCGGCAAGAATCATCGCAGGCATTCTGTATTTATCTGCAAGATCAAAAGCATCTGCTGTGAGAGAAACCATTTCCTGAACAGATGAAGGTGCAAGAACGATTTTTTTGAAATCACCGTGACTGCCGCCCTTAACTGCCTGAAAATAATCGGACTGTGAGGGCTGAATACCGCCGAGACCGGGACCTCCGCGCTGAACGTTAACAATAACCGCAGGAAGATCGCAGGCGGCAATATATGAAATACCCTCGCTCTTAAGCGAGACTCCCGGGCTTGAGCTTGATGTCATAACGCGCTTGCCTGTTGCGGCAACGCCCATAACCATATTGATAGCGGCAACCTCGCTTTCAGCCTGAAGGAACACACCGCCGACTTTCGGCATACGCTTAGCCATATATGCGGCAACCTCTGTCTGGGGAGTAATGGGATAGCCGAAATAATGCATACAGCCTGATCTGATAGCCGCTTCGGCAATGGCCTCATTACCTTTCATTAAAACTTTCTCACCCATTTATTTCACCTTACCTTTCTACAGTTATAGCACAATCGGGACACATTGTTGCACAGAAAGCGCAACCTATGCATTTGCTTTCATCGATACAATGTGCGGGATGGTGACCTTTTGAATTAAGCTTTGCAGAGTCAAGCTCCACAATTTTTTTGGGACAAGCGTTTACGCATAATCCGCAACCCTTACATACATTCTCTGAAAATGTAACTTTTGCCATTTTTCTGCCTCCTAAACAATCTTTTTTTGCAAAGTCAGCGGAAACAGATTTCCTGCTATTCCGTTGAGATTATTAACTAAATCAGCTCTCACAGTTGTCATTACAACGGGCAAACCCGTTAAAGCACTAAGCTCATCAGCACTTGCGAGAGAATTGATAATATCCTGAACCTGAGTGCTTTCGCCCAAATTAGAGTTATTAACTATGCCTGTAAATTTAATATTACAAGCCGCCTCAATCTCTGCCATTATTTCACAGGCAGACTGAGCATCGGGAGACAGCGGACGGTATTTATTGAAAACGAAGAGCATATCGTAATCATTCTCTTCCTTAATAGCGTCTGCATATCGCCCGAGAGCGTAAGCACCGCGGTCATCACCGCCGATATCGAGCACAGCTCTTTTATCTCTCGTATGAAAAATCGAATAAGCTGCCTGAGGCAATGCAGGGAAATCAACGTTTGTATTTGCATATTCCGAAGAAATAAGCTGAATTCCTGCCTCTTCAAGTTCACTGAGGCTGTCGCTGGTTCTGAAATAGGGATTGACTATATCTAAATCGGCGATTACGGTATTTCCGAAGTTTTTTTGAAGATGCAGTGCAAAATTGACGGCAATATTGGTTTTACCGCTACCGTAATGCCCTGCAAAAAGGGTTATTCTTTTATACTGCATCTCACTCACCTCTTATAAAAATTATAATTTGTTTCTTTGAATCTTACCGCTTGTTGTTTTGGGAAGTTCATCTCTGAAAACAACGATTCGGGGATATTTATAAGGAGCTGTTCTCTCCTTAACGTATTTTTGGATTTCCTTTTTGAGCTCATCCGTGCCCTCGGTGCCTTTAACAAGGACTATGCTTGCTTTAACAACCTGACCTCTCACCTCGTCGGGAGCGGCGGAAACACCGCACTCAAGAACATAAGGAAGCTCCATAATAACGCTTTCGATTTCAAAGGGTCCGATACGGTAGCCTGATGACTTGATAACATCATCAACACGACCTACATACCAATAGAAGCCGTCTTCATCCATCCAAGCAACGTCACCCGTGTGATAATAACCGTCGTGCCAGACCTCTTTGGTTTTTGCTTCGTCTTTATAGTATCCTGTAAACAAACCGCAAGGAGCACCGTCTTTAACATTAACAACGATTTCACCGTTTTCACCGGCTTTTACGGGGTTGCCGTCGTTGTCGAGAAGGCAAACATCGTAAATGGGAGCGGGCCTACCCATTGAACCGATCTTATGAGGTGCACCAATCATATTACCGATAATCATCGTGCTTTCGGTCTGACCGAAGCCTTCAAGAATCTGAAGACCCGTTGCCTTTTCAA
>CAZCQI010000156.1:0-3292 GCA_964500795.1 uncultured Eubacteriales bacterium | reverse complement strand
GTCAAGACCCTCCCCTACAGTGTTTTCCCTAAAAAACAAAGCTAAAAAAGGAAATGCTCCCGTAAGGTACGGTCTCAGACCGTACCGTTGTTTCGTCCTTAATTTACTTACAGAGGACAACAACTTGCGGGAGGGTCAAGACCCGATACTACAATGATATTCTGTTTTAGTTTTGCAAAGCTATAAATTTGCCGACCGCAGGTCCCGATAATTCTCCATTCTCAATTTTCAATTCTCAATTTTACTTACCGTGGACAACAACAGCGGTCGAGTCAAGACCCGATCCTACAGTATTTTCCTAAGTTGTATTTTGAGAAAATATTTTTATGTGTTTTTTGAAAAAACAAAGAGTCAAACTTGACTTATTAGAACTGATTTGATATTATAATAGTACAAATTTGACTTGTTATTACGGAGGCTCTATGAAGATTTCAAATTATAATGATGAAAAATCAATATTGGTGGAATTGGGAAATCGTATTCAGCAGTACAGGATTTCTTTGAATATCACACAATCGGAGCTTGCACAAAGATGCGGACTTTCTCTGAAGACTATTGCTCGTACAGAAATGGGATATGATACCAAGCTGTCAAATCTTATTAAGATTATGAATGAAATCGGGCTTATAGAAAATTTAGATATTTTAATTCCTGTTCCTCAACCCGATTACAAAGCAATGTTTGAAGAAAAGCCCACAAGAAAACGTGCAAGACCCGACAAGAAAAAAGCGGATGACGCTTGGATTTGGGGAGAAGATAAGGAGGAGGATGAAGGTTGAAAAACGTAAATACAGTTCGTGCAAAAATGTGGGGCACTACCGTAGGTTACCTACATCAGGAAGATAGCGGAATTGTAGGCTTTCAGTATGATGACAACTTTTTAAAAAGCAATATTGAAATTTCGCCTGTTAAAATGCCGTTATCTGCAATCACCTATTTATTCCCTGCTTTGCCTGAACAAACTTTTCACGGCTTGCCCGGTATGATTGCCGATTCTCTTCCTGATAAGTTCGGTAATATAGTTATAAACAGATATTTGGAAAGTCAGGAAAGAACATCAGAGAGTTTATCTGTTATAGAAAAACTTTGCTATACAGGCAAAAGAGGTATGGGCGCATTGGAATACGAGCCTTCACAGGAGCTTACAACTATAAATGAAACTGTTGACCTTGACGATTTAACAAAATTAGCTTCTGAAATTCTTTCTGAAAAAGAGCATATTCACATTGAGAAAAACGATAATCTTATGGCACAGTTAATGGAGTGCGGTTCCTCTGTTGGCGGTGCAAGAGCAAAAACTCTTATTGCATGGAATCCTGAAACTAATGATATCCGTTCAGGACAAATAAATGCCGGCAAGGGTTATGAATATTGGCTTTTAAAATTTGACAATATCAAAAATAACAGGGATAAAGATTCAACACCCGATGACGGTGAATATACAAAAGTTGAATATGCTTACTATCTTATGGCTATTGATGCCGGTATAGAAATGAGCGAGTGCAGACTTTATAGGGAAAACGGCAGCGCTCATTTTATGACAAAGCGTTTTGACAGAAAAGGTACAAAAGGTGAAAAACTTCATATGCAATCTCTTTGTGCTTTGGCTCATATGGATTTCAATTCTCCGAGAGTATATTCCTACGAAGAAGCTTTTACCGTAATGAAACAACTTAAACTTCCCTATAGTGATTTTATTCAGTTGTTCAAAAGAATGGTATTTAATGAATATGCCAAAAACTATGATGACCATACTAAAAACATTTCGTTCCTTATGGATAAAAAAGGCAGCTGGTCATTGTCGCCTGCATATGATATAACATTCTCATACAGAAAAGATAGTATATGGGTCAAAGCTCATCAGATGCTTATTAACGGAAAATCAGACAACATAACAAAAGAAGATATGTTAAGGGTTGCCCAAAAGGTCGGCATAAAAAAATCTGATGCAGTGAGAAGCATAGAACAGGTTAAAGCTTCTGTTTCAAAGTGGGAAGGTTTCGCCCGAAAAGCAGATATGTCTGAGTACAATATTAAAACGATACAGAAAGTTTTAGATTTATAATCACAACAGCGTGCGGAGTAAAATCCACACGCTGTTTTTCTGTTTAAAAGCGGGAGGGGCAAGACCTACATTATCATTCTTCAACAAGTCTTATCATAAGCTCTGCAAAAAGGCTGTTTGCCCAGGCGAACCACGGTCTTGTGAAATCCGTATCATCGTCCTTATGGAAGGATTCGTGCATAAGGTGAGTGCCTGCATCGGTATTCACGATCATTGAAAGGCAATCGAGGATTTCTTTATCATCCGTACTTGTGAGCGCCTGCATTGCGAGAGCTATATGCCAGATTTTATCTGTTCCCGTATGGGGACTGCCTATGCCCTTTGCGGCTCTGCCCTCAAAATACCACGGGTTACTTTGGGAAAGAATGAACCTTCTTGTATTTTGATAAACCTCATCATCAGGCTTAACATATCCGAGATACGGTGCGGCAAGGAGGCTGGGAGAATTGGCATCGTCCATAAGGAGCATATTGCCCTTTCCGTCTGTTTCATAAACGAAAATCTTTCCAAGCTTTTCGTGTTCATAAATACCGTGCGCTTTGATGCCCTCGTCAATATCGAAAGCAAGAGAACGGCATTCACTTTCAAGCTTTGTATCCTCATAGCCGTCTCCTGCCATTTCAGCCGCCTTTTTAAGAGCGCAGACAGCCATCATATTTGCGGGAACAAGGTAGCCGTAAAGGCAACGGTCATCAGAGGGTCTGAAGCCCGACCATGTCATACCCGTGTAGGCAACCTCGTTACCCTTACCGCCACCCGGAAGAGTATCCGTCTGAGGGCAGTTTTCACGGTTAAAATAATATGAAGACTCCTGAAAATGATTTTGCTCACGCTTGAATACCTTTACTATATTCCACATCATTTCGTGGAACTGCTCGGTAAAAATAGAAGTATCAAGAGTTTCTTTATAATACTGATGCGCAAGATAAAGCGATGCGCAAAGGGAATCCACCTCGTACTTACGCTCCCATATAAGGTCATCGTAAAAATCCGTTTCATCCTGCCGTGCGTGAGAATTGGGAACGGCATTAAAAGCATTTGAGTAAGGGTCAAGGCAAATAAACTGAGCATGCCTTGCAATAACGCCCCTTATAATTTCCTTTAAATCCTCATCCTCGTTGGCATAGCGTATGTAATGGGTAAGCTGAGAAGCACTGTCTCTCAGCCACATTGCAGGGATATCCCCGGTTATAACAAAATAGCCGCCGTCATCAAGCTTTGTTACGG
>CAZCQI010000155.1:0-3308 GCA_964500795.1 uncultured Eubacteriales bacterium | reverse complement strand
ATAGATGCCAATACAATACGCAAGAAGTAAAAACTTCTGAGTTCAAGAAAAGACTGTTGCAAGAAGCAACGGTCTTTTCTTGTGTTTTAATATAAATTTAAAAATGTATTTATTGATTTTTATTCTTCATTATTGTATTATAAAAACATAATACATTTGAGGTGATATCTTTGGTTATTTACCCCGAATCTTTCAGCGTTAAGCCGAATACGGAAGCTACCGTGGGATTCAGAAATCTTTTTAATACATCGGCTCAGACTGCCGTTAATAAAACCCTTACACTTCTCAAGGGCAACTATGTTTTTTTGAGCAAAAATGCAGATGTAAGAGAAATGTATATTTCAAATACCATTGCAGAAAAGGAATATGAAAAATTAAATTTGCCTAAAAATACCCATAAAACAGCACTTGTTATCGAAGGTGTTAAAAATATGGAAATCGACTGTAATGATTCCACATTCATTATGGACGGCAAAATGACCCATATTTTGATTAAAAATTGTGAAAATGTAACTCTTAAAAATCTGACTGTTGAGGCAGTTCTCCCCAATATACATAAAATGACGGTTGTTAAAGCCTCACCCTTTTATGCCACCTTTGAGGTTGATTCAGTCGGCAATTTTAAAGAAGAAAACGGTGAATATTTTTGGGTAGGCACCGATTATAAATTCGGAATGACCGAATGTCAGAACAGAGCTTTTTGGATGCCTACTGCTAAACCCGATAATTTTAACCATATAAAGCGTTCGGATTATCACCCGTTACACTCTGCCGCTTCTATACGTCAGGTGGGGGAGAGAACCTTTAATGTCAGGTTTATAACTCCGAAGGATTATGTACAGGGTCAGGTATTTTATCTTTATCCCGTGCCCCGTGAAGAGGTTGGTATACTTATTGATTCTTCAAATAAAATAAAACTGCAAAATGTGAAGCAGAGGTTCAATTATTCGTTGGCTGTTGTTGCTCAAAACAGCGCAAATGTTACTCTTGACAGTGTCGATTTTTCTCCCGCACCGGGCAGTGAGGTGGATTTTACATCCTTTGCGGATTTTATGCAGTTCAGTATGTGCCGCGGAAAAATTACCGTTACCAAGTCAAATTTTGATGCGGCAGGTGACGATACGGTAAACGTTCACGGCTTCCATTTCAAAATCGTTGAATCAAACAAGGATAAAATCACCGTTAAATTCTGCCACGCTCAAAGCTACGGCTTCGAGTGTATCCGTGACGGTGACGTAATAGCATTTATTGACCCCAAAACTCTTCTGGAGGTTGGCAGAACCAAGGTTTTGCACGCTGAGCTTCGGGATAAGTATTATTACGATATTACCATGGCGAGCTATGAAGCACCTTTGGGTGTGGGCGGCGTTATTGAAAATATTTCAGCTTGCCCTGACTTTGAATTTACGGATAATACTGTTAACAGAATCGTTACAAGAGGTATGCTTGTAACCACCCGAGGAAAAGTAAGAATAGAAAACAATAAGTTTTTAAATACGGGTATGAGCGGTATTCTTATATCCGATGATGCTTCCGATTGGTATGAAAGCGGTTGTGTAACGGATGTTGTTATAAGGGGCAACGCTTTTATGAATTGCGAGGAAAATGCAATTCTCATAAAACCCGAAAACAAAAAATATAAGGGTCCCGTTCACAGAAATATTTTGATTGAAAACAATCTTTTTGTGCTTAACAACACTCACGCGCTGAACGTAAGCTGCAGTGCGGATATAACAATGCGTGGCAACACTTATGCCGGGAAACCCAAGGACGGTAAATGGATAGTTGCCGACAGGGTTGAAAATTTAATAACAGATGAACCCGGAAAATAAAGTTTTCACGCCTGATAAGCAAAACTTATCAGGCGTGAACCTCATAGGCTGTAAAATGTTATTTCTTAGCTTCGAAGGACTGGCAGCAAGTTGCATCTACTGACTTAGCATCGCAGTTACAAGCGCCAACCTCAATAACGTTCTTTGTGCAATAGTTAGCTGTGTTGCAGTGGAACTTGCAGGTGTCAACTGTACAACCGATACTGTTGTTTTTGTTATCGTTCATAATTCGCAAACCTCCTTTGCAATAATATTTTAACCGAAATATAATCTTTTAATCAGAGGTATTTTTATGAAAAAAGAAAACGTAATAAAAAGTTGTTATTCAATATTAAGAAAAACTACGCCGTTAAGTTTTGATTGCGGTACACTTTGCGGCGGAAAATGCTGTAAGGGCGATGAAAATACCGGTATGATAATTTTCCCCGGAGAAGAAAACTTAATTGATTCGAAAATAAAAATTATCACAAATGAATATAATGACAAGGTTGCAGTTTGCGGCGGTTTATGTGATAGAAATAAAAGACCCCTTTCCTGCCGTATTTATCCGCTTTTTCCTATTATACATAATGAAAACAATGAAGAGAAAATCAAAGCCGTATTTGATTACAGAGCCGATTGCCCCCTTAAAAGCGGTGAATATAAATTTGACAGACGTTTTGTGAAGGCTGTAAAAAGGGTGGGAAAATATCTTCTTCTCAATGAAGAAACTGCCGCTTATTACAGGGAGCTTTGCGATATGTTTAATGAGCATTTCGAGCTTGTAAAAAAATTCCGATAATTTTAAAAAAAGTGTTGACAAACGCTTTTCGCTATGTTATAGTAATGACAGTAACAGTAATTATTACTACTTATAAATAAAGGGTGGTGTTATGAGAAGTTCAAGACAGCGCGATGCCGTGCTTGAGGTTTTAAGGTCATCCTGTGACCATCCCACGGCGGACATCATTTATGAACGTGTTAAGGAGCAAATACCTAATATCAGCCTTGGCACTGTTTACAGAAACTTAGGCCAGCTGCACGATGAAGGGTTTATAACTGTAGTCGAAAGCAGTGATAAAAAAGTTCATTACGAAGGAAATCTTACGGACCACATCCACTTTCTTTGTAAAAAATGCGATATTATAACCGATGTTTTCACAAAACCCAAAATACCGAATATTTTCGATGATATGGGTTATCTTGTGGAAAATCAAAAAACAGTTTATTACGGTATCTGTAAAAAGTGCCGCGATAATATATGAATGGATAAAATACAAAATTATTTTTAAAGGAGTTTTATGTTATGAAAAAATGGAAATGCTTAGTTTGCGGTCAGATCGTTGAAGGCGAAAATCCCCCTGAGGCTTGCCCTCTTTGCAAGGCTCCCGCAGAGAAGTTTGTTGAGGTTAAGGACGAAGAAATGACTTGGGCGGCAGAGCATGTTCTCGGTGTTGCAAAAGGCGTAAGCGAAGAGATTATCGAAGGTCTTCGCGC
>CAZCQI010000154.1:0-3308 GCA_964500795.1 uncultured Eubacteriales bacterium | reverse complement strand
GCCGAACGGCACGCAGGGTGGTGTGAGAGGGCGATTAATTTCGCCCTACTCGATTGCATAAAGCATTTTATAAAAATTCGGATATGCTGAAAGGAACTGATTCAAGGTTGTTCTTGAATTCGAACCCGGGTCATTGATATAAAAGGCGGAGGCTGTAAGATCGGATACCGCTTTTACACCCGTTATAACAACATAGTGCTGGCTTCCGCTTGCGTTTTTACAGCCGAGAATAACAGGCTTGCCCGAAGCGAGAAGATTATAAATTCTGCCGAGATATCCGCTCGAGGAGGTAACGGTGGTATAATTTGAGGGCCAATATACCGCACCGCCCGACGTGAAGGAAAGCCTGTTTACCATTGCGGCGGGGGTAATCGTTGTGCCTGTTCGGTAGCTTTCTGTCATAGCAAGAGCAGTGACCGCGCAACCTATCTGACTTATGGTTTTACCCGAAGAACCTATTTTAATATTTGCCCAGCGTGAATCCGTTTGCTTATAGTCGGGGACACTGAGTTTTATTGCACTGTAATAAGTTCTTGTAAGATAATCGGAATGAACATAACCGACTCTGTTGCCGTCATAAAGGATTTGGCTGAAATTACCGCTTGCCGAGAGAACGGTAACAGAGGTTCCGCTTGCAAGATAATCCTGAATACTTGCACTCGCAGATGCAGAGGCTCTTACTCTCAGAGAACCTGATGATGTTTTTACTTTAGCTATATCACGGGAAACCGTTGTAATGTAGCTCTTGTGGCAGTAGCCGTATTTATAAGGGCCGTAAGAAACGTACCAATAGTTACCGCTTTCGGAAAGCAAGGTAACGTGTGAGTTTTTGGCTACTGTTCCTTTAATGCTTGCCGCTGATGACGGTGAGGAACGGACATTGAGCGCGGTGGAGGAGGTAGTTACCTTGCCTGCGCCGTAAATATCCGCCGCCGCCTCGGCTTTCGGGGATACAAACAGAAGCGTCATACATACAGCCGCCACTGTCAGCATACTTATTGCTTTTTTCAAAAAAATACACCTCGTATGTTAGATTGTCATTACACGGCCGTTTCAGATAATGACTGTGTATATTCTAACATACAAGGCGTTTAAAATCATTGGATAAATATTGGAAAGTGCTTAAGAATTGATGGATATCAATTCGAGAGCTATCTGCCGTAATTCTTCCACAGAGTTTATTAAGCCGATTCTTGCTCTGTAATTTGCGGCACCGTGGAGGCCCTTTGTGTACCAGGCGGCGTGCTTGCGTGCTTCTCTTATGCCGATTCTTTCGCCTTTATATTCGCAGAGTGCTTCTATATGCCTGAGCATAACAAGCATTTTTTGTGAAACGGGCGGCTCGGGGAGGATAACCTCGTGGTCGAGATAGGCGTTTATTTCGGAAAACACCCAAGGTCTGCCGAGAGCACCTCTGCCAACCATTACCATATCGCACCCGGTTTCTTCCATAAGACGGGCGGCACTTTTGCCGTCAACCACGTCGCCGTTACCTATAACGGGAACGGATACTGCCTGCTTTACCTGACGGATGATATCTGCATTAACGGGAGGAGCATACATCTGCACCTTGGTTCTGCCGTGAACGGTTATAGCCGCCGCACCTGCCTGTTCGCATCTTTTTGCAAGCTCTACGGCGTTTATTGTGTTTTCATCCCAGCCTGCACGCATTTTAACGGTAACGGGAACTGTTGAAGCATTCACTGCATTTTTAACTATTTCTGCCGCAAGGACAGGGTCCTTCATAAGAAGTGCGCCGCCGCCCGAAGAAGCTACCTTCGGTGCAGGGCAACCCATATTTATATCAATAAAATCAGGGGAAAATTCAAGTGCTTTTTCTGTGGCTGTTGCCATAGTTTTCGGGTCTTTGCCGAAAATCTGCGCCCCCGAGGGACGTTCTTCATTATGTATTTCAAGAAGCTCGGCGCTTTTTTTATCACCAAGGCTGATGCCCTTTGCGCTTGCCATTTCTCCTACTGTATAAGCGGCACCGTAGCTTCTGCAAAGCTCTCTGAAAGCTCTGTCGGCAACGCCTGCAAGAGGAGCAAGAGCGGCTTTTTCTTTAATTTCGAGATTGCCTATTTTCATTTTTTACTCCTGCAGTTCCGTGGCATGGCGTTTTAATGCATTGAAGGATTCCTCGCTTATATGATGCTCGATTTTACAGGCATCTTCGGCGGCAACATCTTTATCAACACCTAATTTTACGAGAAAATCCGTTATCATAGTGTGGCGTTCAAACATTTTTGTCGCAACCTCTTTGCCTTGCTGAGTGAGAGTGATATAGCCTTTACCGTCAACAACAATAAAACCACCGTTTTTGAGAAGTCCTATTGCACGGCTGACACTGGGCTTTGAATAACCCATATACTCACATATATCAATTGAGCGAACGCTGTCGCTTTTTTGTGAAAGTATATAAACGGTCTCAAGATACATTTCGCCTGATTCCTGCAAATGCATATAAAGACCTCCTTTAACCCATTTTATTATCCTATATAATACCATATTAAAGGGGATTTTTCAAGTGGCAAGTTCGGGGGGGCGTTCTACACAAGCTCCGGCGCGCTTACGGGTGCGTTCTCGGCAAGCTATGACAGAACCGATACACCTTCTTCTGTGGTATGGTAATCTACCGTCACCGCATCACACCCTTCGGGATGTTATCCTAAAGCAATCTTAGAAAAAAAGAAATAAATTATAAAAATGCTATTGACAAATACTACCACAGGTTGTATAATGCTTGACAGTTAGCAAGGACTAACTTATTATCAAAGTCACGAGGCGAAAATGATGAACTTATTGAGTGCTCAGGAAGGAACTGAATATATCATCAAAGAAATTGTTACTGATGATGAGGAGTTAGATGCTTTCCTTTTCTCTTTAGGTTGCTACAGCGGCGAGCCCATTACCGTTATTTCCCATATAAAGGGCGGCTGTGTTGTTTCGATTAAAGACGGAAGGTATAACATTGATAGTCAGTTGGCTGAAGCCATTATAATTTGATTTTTCAAATTATATGGTCAACTGCTATTTTTTGGAGTTGAAGTTAGCGTTTGCTAACCAATGAGTTCGGTTATTTAAATCACCTTATAAGGAGGAATTGGTGTGAGAATTGCTTTAACAGGCAACCCAAACAGCGGTAAAACCACCATGTACAATGCTTTGACCGGTCGTAACGAAAAGGTCGGCAACTGGGCAGGCGTTACCGTTGAGAAAAAAGAAAGCACAAAAAATAAAAGTTTTTATATCGGTGAGGAGGAACAGATTGCGGTTGACCATCCCGGTGCGTATTCAATTTAGCCCTT
>CAZCQI010000153.1:0-3410 GCA_964500795.1 uncultured Eubacteriales bacterium | reverse complement strand
ACCACTGGTCAACGTAGTCAGCCATAGGGCTTGAAGGTGTGATGGGGTAAATACCTGCAACTTCTGTGAACGCATAGGACACATAAGCGGCGGCATTGTTACCGTCCATGGTTTTCATTTTTCTGGCCATAGTTTTTCCTCCTATAGAATTTGAATTATAAGTATTATAAAAACACCACTGATTATATTAACACTTATTTTCTCAAATGTAAACTGAAAAAGCCTAAAAAATTGTGGGGTTTTTAACATTTTCAATATAATTTTATTCCATTTTGACGATTAGGGAAAAATGTGCAATTGAATTCCTGCTTAATTTTCCGTTGATATTGACAAAACACTGAAAAGAATTATATAATATATCCTAATATGGTGTAATATAGTTTTATGTTTACATCAAATATTTTTTTATTTTTGAAAGGAGTAAATCCAACTATGGATGACCCCGGACCTAATTTTATTTTGACCGGATTTTACCAACTTGCAACAGGAGCCTCAGTAGCACAAGGCTTGCCCGTTAAGCTCTTACTGCTTTTCGTGCTTATTCTTGTAAATGCATTTTTTGCTATGTCCGAAATTGCGCTTATTTCCCTTAACGATGCGAAAATCGAGCGAATGGCTGAGGACGGTCACAAGAAAGCAAAAATGGTTTTAAAGCTTACGAGCAATTCCACCCGATTCCTTTCAACAATTCAGATAGGTGTTACTCTTGCAGGATTTTTATCCTCCGCTTCGGCGGCAACATCCTTTGCCGAAATGCTCACAAACGCCGTAGTTGACGGCGGAAGGCTTTCTTACGATGTTGTTTACCCCATATCGGTTGTTGTTATTACTCTTATCGTTTCATATTTCTCTCTCGTTCTGGGAGAGCTTGCCCCGAAAAGAATCGGTATGCAGATTCCCGAAAAGGTAGCATTTGCTGTAGTTAAGCCGTTGCTTTTTATTTCAAGGCTTGCAGGTCCGTTTGTTAAATTTCTCTCCCTTTCAACAAATGCCGTTGTGCGTATCTTAGGCTTTGACCCCAATGAGGACGAAGAGGTTGTTACCGAGGAAGAAATCCGAATGATGGTAGATGTGGGCGGCGAAAAGGGCGTTATTGAGGATGCTCAGAAGGAAATGATAGATAACATCTTCGAGTTTGACGATATCGATGCCGGTGATATTATGACCCACCGCACGGATGTTGTTGCCGCGGATGTTAACGATATAACCCCCGAGGAATTCTTAGAGCTTGCCATTGAAAACGGAAGATCGAGAATCCCTCTTTATGATGAAGATATCGACAGTATCGTAGGTATAGTTTACGTTAAAGACCTGCTTCCTTATGTAGGCAAAAAGATGCCTCCGAAGGAAATTCTCAAAGAGATTATGAGAGAGCCTTATTTTATTCCCGAAACAAAGGCCTGCGGCGAGCTTTTTAAAGAAATGAGCGCCAGGAGAATACAGATGGCAGTTGTTGTTGACGAATACGGCGGAACTGCGGGAATACTTACTCTTGAAGATATTGTTGAAGCCATTATGGGTAATATTCAGGATGAATATGACGAAGAGGACGAGGAAATTTCAAAAATCGACGATAACACCTTTACCGTTGACGGCACTATTGATATTGAAGAGATCGATGAGCTTATCGGCAAGGAGCTTCCCGAGGGCGATTATGAAACCCTTGCAGGCTTTATTATGGATGAGCTTCAGTGTATTCCCAAAGACGGCGAAATGAACGAGGTTGTTTTTCAAAACGTTAAATTCACTGTTCTCTCCGTTGAAGACAGAAGAATTGAAAAAATCAAGGTTGAAATTACACCTGTTTCCGAAGAGATTGAGGAAAAGGATGTTTCTGACGAATAAAACAAAAACTGCATCGAAGGCGTTGCTTTTGGTGCAGTTTTTTGAAAGAGGAATGTTATGAAAAAAGCATTAAGTACGGTATTGTGTTTATTTCTGATATTTTTGTTTTCCGTGTGCGCTTTCGCTGAGGAGTTTAACGGAGCCGATCTTTTTACCGTTGATATTCCCGAAGAATACGAGCAGACGGGTGCAGCAATGTGTGATTATTATTTTGTGAACCCAGAGGGCGATAATTTTTCTGTAAGCTATTCGGAATACTCAGAAGAGGAAACGGATTTTATAGTTGAAAATATGAGTAAAAAGGATATTGAGGAATATAACGCATATCTTACCGACGGAGCCGAAAAGGCAATGGCAGGTTATTGCGATGAATTTAAAACCGAGATTCTTTATTGCGAAAAAGAAAAACAGGAAAACGGTATGACCGCTCTTGTTACCGTATTTAAAACATCTGCAACAATCGGGGAAAAAACACAGACCAATTACCAGAAAATGTACGAGTTTTCGGGAATAACCAATAAATACACATTTACCTTTACAACTTCCGATGAAGGTAAAAAAGATAGCTTCGATACGGTTTTTTCAACAATAACAATCAATGAAGCTCAGGCAAGAAGCTACAAGGATAACATACTCTCCTATGCAATGGGAGCGGCTATGATAGGCCTTATTCTTTTCGGCATTATCAAGTTTTTGAGACCTAAGAAAAGAAAATAATTAAACGGCAGTTACAAGCTTTTCGTAAACTTGCAACTGCCGATATTTTTTATTATTCGTTCATTCCGCAGCACTTTTTATATTTCTTACCGCTGCCGCAGGGACAGGGGTCATTTCTGCCGGGCTTTGCCGTTTTCTTGGCAGGCTCTTTTTTTACGGTGCCGTCATTTGCACCGGAGGCGGCAGTGATTTTTACCGTCTGCTTTCTTTCCATGGGGGCTTCCTTGCGGATTCTTGTTTTGAGAACGAAATCAACAGTACCTTCACGGATACCGTTTGTCATTTCCTCAAACATATCAAGGCCCTGATCACGGAATACGATAACGGGATCCTTCTGACCGTAACCCATAAGATTCATACTGCGCTTGAGCTGATCCATGGCGTCGATATGCTCCATCCAACGGATATCAACGTTTCTGAGAAGTCCCACGCGCTCCAATTCCTTAACGGTTTCTTCGCCGAATTCTTCTTTTCTTGCATCGTAAATTTCCTGAGCCTTGTTAAGAAGAGCCTCGGTAACGTCTTCGGTTTTGTCAAGACCTTCAATATCTGCCTCTTGTATAAGCCACGAATATCTTGTAACAAGACCCGTAATATTCCATTCATCCTTGCTGACCTTTGCAGGGCAGTAGAAATCAACGGTTTCGGAAATGGTGTCAACTATCATTTTCTGAATAAGGGTGCTTATATCTTCACCGTCAAGCACCTGATTACGCTGACCGTAAATTACCTCGCGCTGTTTATTCATAACATCGTCGTACTTAAGAACGTTACGGCGAACAGCAAAGTTGTTGCCCTCAACCTTTTTCTGAGCATTTTCAATAGTTGAGGTGAAAAGCTTTGCTTCA
>CAZCQI010000152.1:0-3427 GCA_964500795.1 uncultured Eubacteriales bacterium | reverse complement strand
CATAGTGCATAACAACCTTGTCAATAGGCTCTTTTATAAGGAGGTCTGCTTCCATACTCTCCTGATCTGTTGATGTAAGCTGAGTAACTGCAATAAGAAGAGGTCTTGTTCCGTCGGAGCGTGTAAGGCCTTCGAGAGCCGCCTCCATCATACGGCAGGTGCCCGATGCGTGAAGGTTAGTAATATCAACGTCAAGGTTTGAAAGGACTGCCATTGATTTTTTTACTGTATTGGGGATATCGTGAAGCTTAAGGTCAAGGAAAATTTTGTGACCTCTCTTTTTAATTTCACGAACGATCTGAGGACCTTCTGCATAGAAAAGCTCCATACCGATTTTTACGAAAGGCTTTCTTTCTGTGAATTTATCAAGAAATTCATAAACCTTTTCCGCACTTGAAAAATCGCAAGCAACGATTACGTCTTTGCCCATTATTTTGCGCCTCCTATTATATCTTTAAGATTATTTATTCCGTATTTATCCATAGCCTTGGGTAAGTCATTTATTATGTTAAGGCACGCACAAGGATCAATAAGGTTTGCCGCGCCTACCTCAACTGCGGCAGCACCTGCAAGCATAAGCTCTAAAACATCCTCTGCGCTTGAAACACCGCCCATACCCACAACGGGGATATTAACCGCATTTGCAACCTGATACACCATACGAACGGCAACGGGGAATATTGCACTTCCCGAAAAACCGCCCATTTTGTTTGCAATTACGGGTTTCTTTGTTTTAAGGTCAATTCTCATACCGAGAAGAGTGTTAATAAGGCTGATACCGTCTGCACCTGCCGCCTCGCATTCTTTTGCAATGGCAACAATATCCGTTACATTAGGTGAAAGCTTAATAATTACAGGCTTTTTTGTTACGGCTTTAACCGCCGCTGTAACTTCTGCCGCGGCTTTGGGGTCTGTGCCGAAGCTCATACCGCCGCCGTGAACGTTGGGACAGCTTACGTTAACCTCAAGCCAGCCCACCTGCTCTTCTTTATCAAGCTTTTCGCAGGTATAGGCATAATCGGCAACGGAAAATCCGCTGACATTAGCCATAACCTTTTTATCAAAGCATTTTTTGAGCTTGGGAAGCTCCTCGCTTATAACCTTTTCAACACCGGGGTTCTGAAGACCGACGGCATTTATCATACCTGCCGTACACTCCGCAATACGGGGTGTGGGGTTGCCGAAACGCGGGTCTTTGGTTGTTCCCTTAAAGGAGAATGTACCGAGAATATTTATATCGTAAAGTTCTGCAAACTCGTAGCCGTAGCCGAAGGTACCGCTTGCAGGAATAACGGGATTATCAAGAGTAATACCGCAAAGATCAACACTTAATCTGCCCACAAGATCTCCTCCTTTTTAAGAACGGGACCGTCCTTGCAAATTCGTTTGTAACCTGTAACTGTCTTGCAGGAGCAACCCATACAAGCGCCGAAGCCGCAGCCCATACGCTCCTCAAAGCTGAACTGACCGCTTGTTTTTGAAGCCTTGTAAACAGCTTTGAGCATAGGCTCGGGTCCGCAGGTATAAAAATATGAGTAATCAATATCCTTCATAGCATCGGTTACAAAGCCTTTTATACCGTAAGAGCCGTCGGCAGTTGTAACAAAAACCTCAGCACCGAGAGCCTTGAAATCATCTTCACAGAAGATTTCATCCTTTGTATTAAAGCCGAGCACAACGCTGACCTTTTTACCCTCTGCAATAAGCTTTTTACAGAGCATATAAAGTGGCGGAACACCTACACCGCCACCTAAAAGGAGGGGTTTATCTCCCGAAAGGCTTAAATCATATCCGTTACCGAGACCCGTAAGAACATCAAGCTCATCACCTGCCTGCATATCCGCCATCTGCTCAGTGCCTTTGCCAACGACCTTATAAATAAGGGTAAGTACACCGTTTTCGCAGTCGCAAACGGATATCGGTCTTCTGAGATAAAGACCGTCAAGCTTAATATTTACGAACTGCCCGGAGGATGTGATATCACTCACATCCCCCATAAGCTCCATTTTGTAAACAGTTTTCGTAAGAGGGGTATTTGTTTTAATTCTGAAAACAGACTGTTTCATAAATTTCCTTTCGCATCAATGGTTGAAATTGTAAGTGTGGTTTCTTCAAGAACATCAAGAAGAACCTTTACCGTATCAAGAGCAGTGAAAATAGTTACATTATTTTCTGTTGCCAAACGGCGAATCTGATGACCGTCGTTATTTTCGTCTGTGGTATTGATATCCTTAGTGTTGATAACATAAGCAACGTGACCCTGACGAAGTGCCTCGGGAATTTCGTTACTGCCCTCGCTGATTTTTGCAAGAATGTGGGTACGGATTCCGTTTTCCTTAAGGAAGTTGGCAGTACCCTCAGTTGCTTCAATATTGAAGCCGAGCTTGTAGAAGCGGCGAATAAGAGGAAGAGCCTCTTCCTTATCTTTATCTGCAATAGTTGCAAAAACAGTGCCGTAGTTCTGAAGGTGCATACCCGATGCCTGAAGAGCCTTATACAAAGCCCTGTTGAGCTTATCGTCATAACCGATTGCTTCACCTGTTGATTTCATTTCGGGTGAAAGGTAGGCGTCAAGACCTCTTATTTTATTGAAGGAGAAAACGGGAACCTTTACATACCAACGCTTCTTTTCCTCGGGATAAATATCGAATATACCCTGCTCTTTAAGGCTCTTGCCCATAATTACCTCTGTTGCAATATCTGCAAGGGAGTAGCCGGTTGCCTTTGAAAGGAAGGGAACTGTTCTTGAAGAACGGGGGTTAACCTCAATAATATAAACATCGTCCTTTTCGTCAACAATAAACTGAATGTTATAAAGACCTACGATACCTATGCCGAGACCCAATTTCTTTGCATACTGAAGAATAATACCTTTAACTTTATCCGAGATGCTGAAGGAGGGATAAACGCTTATAGAGTCGCCGGAGTGAACACCCGTTCTCTCAACAAGCTCCATAATACCGGGAACAAAAACGTCTCTGCCGTCGCAGATAGCGTCAACCTCAACCTCTTTACCCTGAATGTATTTATCAACAAGAACAGGCTTGTCCTCATCAATTTCAACAGCGGTTTTAAGGTAATGGCGAAGCTGAGCTTCATTTGCAACAATCTGCATTGCTCTGCCGCCGAGAACGAAGCTGGGGCGAACAAGCACGGGGTAGCCGATTTCAGCGGCGGCATCAACACCGTCCTGAATATTAGTAACCGCTTTTCCCTTAGGCTGAGGAATGTTGAGACTCTTAAGAATTTTTTCAAAGCTGTCTCTGTTTTCAGCCCTTTCAATAGCCTGGCAGTCTGTACCGATAAGCTTAACGCCTCTCTTCATAAGAGGTTCTGCAAGGTTAATGGCAGTCTGACCGCCGAGAGAGGAAATAACACCTATAGGCTTTTCAAACTCAATGATGTTCATAACATCCTCGGGAGTGAG
>CAZCQI010000151.1:0-3464 GCA_964500795.1 uncultured Eubacteriales bacterium | reverse complement strand
AATATGTGAATACGACAAATTTTTACATACCGTTTTGTGAAAACACAATATAAATTGGAGCGATTTAACAGCTTTTCGGGTGCAAACCGCTCTTGATTTAATTTAGAAAATACCGCTATTTCCGTCAATTTTTTCGATTTTTGTAAGAATTTAAAAAATCTTTTCTTTGAACAAAATCAGGACAAATTTTTGACTGTTCAGATCGCTCAAAACCTTACTTTTTCAGTGGTTTCGAACCGTCCCCTGATTGTTCCTCAAATGCTTTTTGGTAATATGTGTTTATTTCTTCTGGTATATGCAATGAAATGAATTCGCCTCTAGTCCGCCTTTTGTTTGCTATTCTTTTATCGAATTCAATTAAGTCCTCGTAAGAATCATAATATCCCTCAAATAAACATAATGTTATATTTTGACCATCATTCATATGCAAAGTATATTCTGGTGAAGTACCGCGCATTTTAATACCAACAGACTCGTTATAGTATAATGTTGCACTTTCTAGATCACTGTATTCATAACATATTTTCTCATCAATGAACAAAGTATTATATGATATATTTCGTTCCGTAGCAACCCATACTTTAGAATTAAATGAGAATGTCAAAAATAGAATAATTATGCCTACACTCGAAAAGATCTTCCAAAACTTTTTAGAACTCATTTTTCTTTCGTTCGAAAAATAATATGAAACAATTAAAACCATATAAACGCAAAAAATAATTATTAAGTAATAATTAGAGTTGTAAACAAAAAAAACATCATCGTACCTTATATCGAAATAAAAAAGTAAAAATCGCTTATACAAAAAGTATATACATATTGAGCCTAAAATTGATAACAACAAAGAAATCTCAAATATATTCTTTTTTTTATGTTGATTCTTTCTCATGCTGTCACCTTCTTTATTTTTTTGTACAGTGAATTATAAGATGTTCCAAATATTGAGCTAAGAAGTGATGAAGTAATGTATTTTTGGAAAGTATTTTGCATTCGAATAAAATATTTGTGAAGCGTTATTCTAATTATTTTATAATTACTTTTTTTAATTGTTTTTTTCCAAGCAGCAGAAACTTGTATTTTTATACCTATGAACAAAGTATGAAGTCCTGTACAAATGGTATCATTCTTTTGACTAGTATCTCCAATGTTACTTTAATTCTCTTTAATTATCTTTTTTTACTTGAAAATCTTCTTTTTATACTCTTTATGATTTCGTCACCAATGACATTCATATAATCTTCAGGCAATAATTTCGAATTAGCAAGTGCATTTTCAAAATTATCCTTTGAAAATGCATTTGTATATTTTTTCCAAAATTTTAGCATTCTGAAAATTAAAAAGAACATAATTATTGCTAATACTATTGCATAAACCCAATTCTTACTAACCAAACAACAAATTTCTGCAACAAACAAGAATGGTATAAAATAGTTGTGTTCTGCAAGTAAAAAGAAACTACAATATTTTCTTTTTGCTTTTGGTGATTCAACTAATTCATATTGAGCGTTATAAACATTTGAATCATTCTGAGATAATGTAAATAAAGAATAAAAAATCGAGTCATTAAAATAAAGATAATTGTTTGTTATTACGATTTCGGTATTATCATCTAAATTATTCAAATCGTAATGAGCATTACTCATTATTTTGCAAGAGATGTCATCTTCGCTCCAAAACTTCAAACCAACTGAGTTGTATGAAATTTTAGTTCTGGTTTTATCGGTTGATAATATGTCTAAACTAATATTTTTTTTGTTGTAACGTGCCTTGTTTCCTGTGATTTTAGGTGAAAAGTATTATTGTTTATAACGATAATGACATCTTTTCGTGATGCATTTTTTAATATCATATATTCACCTCCTAATTTTCAGTGGTTTCGAACCGTCCCCTGATAGGTTCCCTGATAGGTTGTCGGTGTTTTGGTGGAAGAATAATTTGAAGAGTTCATTAAAAAACATTCTTTAAAAAACCAAAACAATTTATCGTTCCACTCATAATCATAGGTATAATTGAGTGTTGTAAAGGCAAAAGTAATTCCGAAATGATTCAATTTTTAACGATCAAACCACCTTTTAGAATTAGAATTGTTTAATCAGGACTTTCAAAACATTACACAACTCCGTTCCTTGTCTTACCTTTCCCTATTCAATTGCAAGGTTTTCTGAATAATAGCCACCCGTACTATCTTTTAATTTATTGATGGTGTCTTCTAAATCGAACGAGGAAAAAATATCATTACGAATTTTCTCAAATTCTTCCGCATCTTTGTTATCGGGCTCAAATTGATTATAAAAATCAGTTATATCGCCAAGTATAAAATATCTATCTATATCATTATCACATAGACTAAGAATATTTTCATATCCCGAAATGATAGTTGCAAAATCTTCTTCTGTTAAAGCATAGTCATCATTTTTCCACAAATCAAAATAAAAACTATTATCTACATAAAAAAGATATCCGCAGTTATCAACAAAGAACTCATTATACGCTTCATAATCCTTTAGAATTATAAGAGTTTTTAATCGTAATGCAACTATTTCTGCATACGCTTTTCTTCTGTTCATATTCGTTACTTTTACGGGTTCGTTTAATATACTTTTATCGCCTGTTTTATAAAAAAGAGACTCTTTATAGCCTTTTATAAAAACATCACTTTCTGTAACATTTTCAGTTACATTTTCTATTTCCAGGAGTGTAGGTTCGTAAGTGGGGATATTATACAAATACATCCCACTGTATTCAAAGCATTTATTAACGAGCTGAATTTCCTCTTCTGTTGGTTTTTGCTTATCCCCACTAAAATCCACAAAAGCAAGGGAAAACACAGAAACCGTAGCAAGAATATACGCAACTACTACAACAGCATTTTTCTTTTGTGGTTTTCTTCTTTTTTTTGCTACATCAATAATCCATCTGATAACACGAATTGTATAGATGGTACCGGGAATCAGTTCAAAAAAGCTTGGAACGAGAGCAAAATAACTCACCACTGATACATACATATCAAACACTATTTTTAATATGCTTGTAACAAAAATTAAAGGTATATCAAGATAATTTATACTTTGTCCTTTTGCTTTGAAAATAGCGATAAAACCTATAACAGTCATAATGGCAGCTATACCGATCAAAACAAATTTAAACCCATTTGTAATTTCAAAAGGAAAGAGGTCGCTAGCAATGAAATCAATTGAACGATTTATAAAGTAAAATATAACCTGTGATAAAAAGCTCATAAATTCACCTCATTATTGATAACAACTGTAAATAATTTTCTTTTTTGTGTTCCCAAATATTGTTGTGTAATGCATTGTAATCATTGAGGAAAATCAGGGGACGGTTCGAAACCACTGAAAAAGTCCGAATAATTTTCGAAATTAGCAAAATAGAATAATAAAAGTTGTGTTTTATGGTATAATGGAAGCATCAAAGGTTGGAGACACCGCCATAAGTACGGTATA
>CAZCQI010000150.1:0-3469 GCA_964500795.1 uncultured Eubacteriales bacterium | reverse complement strand
ATGGTGTATGACCGTATCTTACGGAAGGGTTTTCTTTTTTAGCTTTATTTTTTAGTGAAAGCACTGTAGGGTCGAGTCTTGACTCGACCGCAAGCCGTTGCCCTCGGTCAGTAAATTCAGGAGGGAACAACGCTACGGTCAAGACCGTACCCTACTGTTATCGCACATAACGCAAAAAATCAAAGGCTTTAACTAAGTTTTAAAAGTAGGGTTTGGGTATTGTTTTGTAAAAAATAATCAGGAAACAGAAGCGTCCCCTTGTCCTGAATATGAAAAATGCTCTCAGCTCACAGGCGCAAACAAAAAACACCGATCCCGGGGACGGTGTGAGGTTTAGCCGATATGAGAGACAAGGGGGTGAATTTTCTAAAGCTTTAACCGCTGCTGAATGGACGAAATATAACTATGCTATGACATCCGGAGTAGATGCCGGATTGAGGATAAGCGACCATTCAATTTTGGTAGAGTGCGAAGAGGGGGAGTTTTCATATAGACTTGTTATTTACGACAAAGAAGTTGAAGAAAAAACGATTAAAAGTGTTTACGGAATAGGTAAAAACATTTATAATGAAGACATAACAAATTTTGATGCAAAACATATAGGTGAATTTATTACAACTTTGGAGGATGAAAGCTATGATAACAAGAAAGTACTTGAAGGCATACTCAGATATTATTCTCGAAATTTTGCGTGCGTACTCGGGCGATACAGCGGTAAAAGCAACCGATTTAATGGATACAGACCAAAAATATCTCAAAATACGAGAAATTCTCGACAACAAACCAACGGAAGAGATGTTTCTCAAGGAGTTAGAAAATCTCAAGTAGACTATTCTCAAAACCGCAAATCTTATAAATCAACAAAAGAATTAAACACAAACGCTGTTGAGTATTTCAGCACTACATTTAATTGGAATGAAACGGGATATATTTTAACTAATGGTAAAAGGCTTGATTTTTCAGGTAGACACGAAGGTGCAAGCGGTGGATATAGAACCGTTGACCATCGAGCTATTTGGGATATTTATCCCGAAGATGAGCAAGAAAAATTTAGTGTTGGCGAAGCGATGATAGATTTTATGAGTCGCGGTAACATCAGAATAATGCCGGAAAGTTTCGGAATAAATCTTTCTTCGCTGCCGACAAAATCACAGGAAGAAGCCCTCGATTCGTTTATTAGCAAAGCACGTGGTGAAGTTGTTCTCGATATTGATAATAAAAAGGGCGATACAACATTTAGCGTTGAATATCCAAAAGGTACATATTCAAAAAAGATAATTGCAGATATCAGAAAATATTTTGAGGATGGAACGGAACCTTACATATCCGAATTATCCAAATTCCGCTTTTCCCGACAAATGTCATCTTCGGCTCGCAAAATTTTAGACAGTTCACCGGAGCTTACAATGATATTTAAAGAGCTTCGGCAAATATGAAAAATGCTCTCAGCTCACAGGCGCAAACAAAAAATACCGCCCCGGGGGAGTCGAATATTAGGTTATCCAGAAAAAAAGTTGCAGATAGTAAAAAAAAGAGATATAATAAAAAAAGTTATTATAATGAATTTGCAACTAATTTAATGCAGTGGGCAAATCATCCCGATACCAAAGTAGGAGATTTGAATTTCTTTATCAAATACAATGGCGTTGCCGTTATTGTTGAGTCCTCTGCTGATGGTGTTATTGAATTATCAAGCGGAAAATCTGAAAGGATGTGGTATCTGTATGAAGAAATGCAGCGACAGAAAGATGCAAGCTTTTATGAGGATGCTCAAGAAATTAGAACTAACGAAGGAGCAGATAGTAGCAATTTGCAGTATGATACAAACAGAGGAAATGTTATTGGCAATAGTGGATCAATTGGAGGAGAAAGATTTCAAATTGAGTCCGCAGGAAACAATGAATATTTGCGGACAGGTGATAAAGGAAAACCTATAAACCGCTTTTCCCGTCAAATGTCCTCTTCTACCCGCAAGCTTTTAGACAGTTCCCCTGAGCTGAGTATGATTTTTAAAGAGCTTCAGCAGGAGACAAAGCTCTCTGACGGATTTATACCTGAAGGAAAGCGAATTAAAGAGTATGCGCAAAAATTGAAAAAGGACAATATGAGCACTCTCAGCGTTTCCGAAAATGAAAAAGAATTAAGGGATATATATGAGGTTCTTTCTTCGCTTAACGGTTCCGAAGGTTCTGAATATGCCGCTGAGCTTTCTTTCCAAACCTTATCGAATGCTCTCTTAACCTTTTCGAGTTCCCTTGCTTCTTTACTGCCTGCAGCAGCAATCTTGCAAAGATACTTAATTTCATTGTAGATTTTCTTAAACAAGTTCGGTTGTTCTGTTGATAAACTATTGATAAAATCGCTTAAAACATCACTTTTTCAGTGGTTTCGAACCGTCCGAAACCACTGAAAAAGTAAGGTTTTGATGAAATTGTTATAAATAGTAGATTGAAATTGAACAAAGAACAACTCAAAAAAACCCTTATTCACGAAATTCAACACGCAATACAAGATATTGAAGGCTTTGCAAGTGGTTCAAATATAGAGTATTGGCGAGATGTAGGCATCCCTGAAAGCAAATTAAGGGAATATTACGAAAAAACCGCAGGTGAAATCGAAGCGAGAGATTCTGCACAGAGAAGTTGGCGAACAGACGAAGCAAGAAAAGAAAAACGCCCTGATATAGACAGGACGGATGTGGTATTTGCGGATGATGGTTTAACAAGTATGGAAATCATTACATTAGATAACGGTAAACAGTATGTTAAAGCAACAGAAAAACAAGTAATAACTGGTGATGACCCGCAACAATGGGCTATACAAGTTGCTAAATATATTAATAAAGAAATCCGAAAGTGGAATGATTTTGATATTTTGACTACTGATGGCGATGTTTTAACATTAACTACTGACACTGCGTATAAAGCCGGAGATAGGAATCAAATTAGAAACCCTGATGGGACATATAGAACAATGACAGATGCAGAATATATGGTTAAACTCAATGCAGAGGTCCATATAAACGAATTATCGGAGGTTTCGAAGAAACGAAACAAGCCTAATGTGCCTGACAGAAAAAAACATAAATTTGCCAAAAATGGATTCAATTATCGTACAGCTTATTTTGAAGATTATGATGGACAATATTATAAAATTACTATATCTGTAGGTGAAACAGGAAATGTCTCGACGGTATATAATGTTGGCAAAATAAATAAAGACACACTGCCGACTGGAAAAATAATATCCAGTATTCGTGGCTCAAAGGCCAACAGTGTGTCTTACGAAGACAATTTACCACAAAATGAGTCTATTGTCAATAAAAATTCTATACAATACACCGCAAAAAATTCACCCGGCAGGAAATCATACAAATCCGAAAGGTTCAACGAAAATAATCCCGATATAAGGTTCTCCCGTCAAATGTCCTCTTCTACCCGCAAGCTTTTAGACAGTTCCCCTGAGCTGA
>CAZCQI010000149.1:0-3632 GCA_964500795.1 uncultured Eubacteriales bacterium | reverse complement strand
CCTTCTGAACGTTACCGCCCGAAAGCATACGAACGGGGGTATTGGCACCGGGAGTGACAACCTCAAGATCTTCAATGACCTTGTTTGCAAGCTTTTTGGGAGACTTACGCTCAAGAAACATTGAGTTACCCTTGCGGTAGCTTCTGAGCATCATATTGTCAACAATATCCATATTGCCCACAAGACCCATACCAAGCCTATCCTCGGGAACGAATGAAAGGCGCACGCCCAATTCGCGTATTTGCGTAGGGGTTTTATCACGAAGATTTTCGGTTTTACCTGTTTTGGGGTTGTGATACAGAATACAGCCTGACTGCAAATGCTGAAGACCTGCAATAGCTTCAAGGAGCTCGCGCTGGCCGCTGCCTGCAATACCCGCAATACCGAGTATTTCGCCGCTTTTGGCAACGAAGCTCACGTTGTCAAGTATTCTTACACCCTCGCCGTTAACACAGCTTATTCCCTGAACTTCAAGGCGTTTTTCGGGGTTGTGGGGTTCGCTTCGGTCAATATTGAGGCTGATTTTTTTGCCCACCATCATTTCGGTAAGAGCACTTTCATCGGTTTCAGACGTGTTAACCGTGCCGATATATTCGCCTTTTCTGAGAACCGCAACCTTGTCCGAAAGGGAGAGAACCTCGTGCAGCTTGTGGGTGATAATAACAATAGCCTTGCCGTCATCACGCATACGGCGAAGAACCGCGAAAAGCTTCTGAGTTTCCTGAGGGGTAAGAACCGCCGTGGGTTCATCGAGTATAAGTATATCCGCACCTCTGTAAAGCACCTTGATTATTTCAACAGTCTGCTTTTCCGAAACACTCATCTCGTAGATTTTTTTAGAAAAATCTATTTCAAAGCCATATTTTTCGCAAGTCTCTTTAATGACCTTTTCAGCGGCTTTGATATCGTATTTGCCCTCATTGATGCCCAAAACGATATTCTCCGTTGCATTGAAAACATCAACAAGCTTAAAATGCTGATGGATCATACCTATTTTGTATTTGAAAGCATCCTTCGGCGAACGGATAACTACCTCTTCACCGTCGATAAATATCTGACCGTGGTCGGGGTAGTAGATACCCGAAATCATATTCATAAGTGTTGTTTTACCGCTACCGTTTTCGCCGAGAATCGAAAGGATCTCGCCGCGGTTAACGGTAAGGTTAACATCCTTGTTGGCAACAACACTGCCGAATGTTTTTGTGATATTTTTCAGTTCAATAGCGGCTTTTGCCATAAATTCACCCCTATATTTTATGTTTTCAAAGCGAATTGCAAAAGCTTGACAATTCGCTTTCAAAACACAATCGGCTGGGCAGATAAGTGCCCAGCCTTTTTTAGTGTTTCAGGCTTATTAATAAGCGTCGTTGAGAAGAGTGATACCGTCGATTCTTACATCGAAGTAAGGAGCTGAACGGTATTGGGACTCGTGGAAGTAGCCGTCTGCAACAACCTCTGTGTCAGCAGTGTAATCGGCATCTGTGTCAACGTCTGCCATGTAGCTTGTAAGAGCGGCGCCGTCTTTAGTGATGAAGCCTTCCTTAGCTGTATCGAATACATGGAGAGAACCGTCTTCAAGAGCAGCCTTAGCAGTTGCGATAGCATCAGCAGTGCCTTCAGCGGCAACAGCTTCGTTGATATCTGTAAGAACAACTGAGCCTGTTGCAAGAGTGCCTGTCCAGTCAGCGTCAATATCCTTGCCGTTCTTCACGCAATCAATGATGTATGCGAAGTAGGGAGTCCAATCGATTCTTGAAGAAACGATGAAGGTGTTGGGGCAAGCTGCCTGAGTGCTGCCGTTGTAAGAAACGTTGGGAACACCTGCGTTTTCGCAAGCTGAGGGAGCACCCATTGAGTCAGCGTGCTGGCTGATAAGTACGCAATCGTTGTTGATAAGAGCTGTGGCAGCTTCTTTCTCAGCAGTCTCGTCGTACCAGGAGCCTGTAAACTGAACCTCCATAGTAACGGAGGGGCATACTGATTTTGCACCGAGATAGAAAGATGTGTAACCGGAGATAACTTCAGCGTATGTGAAAGCACCTACATAACCCATCTTTGCCTGGTCAGCAGTGATTTCGCCTTCACTTATCATCTCGTTGAGCTTCATACCTGCGGCAATACCTGCAAGATATCTGCCTTCGTAGATAGATGCGAAAGCATTGTGGAAGTTAGCGAGCTTTTCAGTGTGAGCCTTTGTACCTGTTGCGTGGCAGAACTGAACGTCTGTGAACTCCTTAGCAGCCTTGATGATGAAATCCTCATGACCGAAAGAGTCAGCAAAGATGATGTTGCAGCCTTCGTCAACAAGCTCTGCAGCAGCCTCGTAGCAAGCGTTGCTTTCGGGGATGTTTTTCTTCATAACATACTCGATACCTGCTTCATCACAAGCGGCAATAGCAGCGTTGATGAAGTTAAGGTCATAGGTGGAGTTTTCGTCATGAAGGAAAATGAAGCCTACTTTAACTGTGGTTTCATCGGTTTTTGTTTCGCCGCAAGCTGTGAAAGCAGCAACTACCATTACAAGTGCAAGGCAGAGGGCGAGAACTTTGTTGAATTTTTTCATTCTGTTTTCCTCCTGTTCAGGATAATTTATTCTCAGCAGTCGCAGTCGGGTCTGAAGGTGATTTCTCCGTCCTTCATACTGTCAACGATTGCTAAAGACCGAACCTTGTAGCCCTTTTCGCGAAGAAGCCTTCCGCCGGGCTGGAAGCCCTTTTCAATGGCAATACCGATGCCGACAACCTCCGCTCCGGCTTGATCGATAATATCAATAAGAGCGTTGCACGCGTTGCCGCCTGCCATAAAGTCATCAATAATAAGCACCTTGTCACCGGGGTGCAGGTATTTTTTAGAAATATTCATTTCGTATTCCTTGCCGTGGGTGAAGGAATAGCACTTTGCGGAGTAAATATCGTTACCCACATTCTTGTGAGCAGCCTTTTTTGCAAAAAGGGCAGGGATTCCGAAATATTTTGCCGTGAAAACAGCCATAGAAATACCCGAGGATTCAATGGTAACAACCTTTGTGGCACCGCAATCCTTGAAAAGGCGATAAAACTCCTTGCCCATTTCATCAATAAGAACAGGGTCTATCTGGTGATTAAGAAACATATCAACCTTAAGTATATCGGAGCCGATTGCGGTTCCCTCACTGCGTATCTTATCCTCCAACAGCTTCATCCTAACATCTCCTTGGCGAGATTGCATTTCAGAAATGCAAAACACAATGAAATTATACCCTTGAAAACCGTTTATTTCAAGTAGAATTTGTTCGAAATATGTCAGTTTTTCATTTTTTGTCATTTTGCACCAAAAGAAGCAGGCTTTATTTGTAATAAAGGGTAATTTTCGATAACCGTAAGGCGAGGGAGCGAGTGAGGAGTGAGCAATCGTAATGGAGAATTGAGAATGGAGAATGGAGAATGGAGAATTATCGGGACCTGCGGTCGGCAAAGTTATATTGCAGTTTGATTTACTGACGGCGAACCATATCTGTTTGATTTGCTGGCGGCGAACCACACCTGTAGGGTACGGTCTTGACCGTACCGTTGTTTCCTCCTTGGTTTACTTACCGAGGACAACAGCTCTGTTTTAGTTTTGCGAAGCTATAAATTTGCCAACGCAGTTCCGAT
>CAZCQI010000148.1:0-3647 GCA_964500795.1 uncultured Eubacteriales bacterium | reverse complement strand
GGGATTTCAAATGGGCTGTTTTTCATTTTGATGACGAATCAGGTCATTTTGACGAATTTTCCGCACTGTAAAATTGCGTATTTTTATGTGCATTTTATATATCTTTTGACGAACTAAATGAAATTATATGAACATATTGCACTAAAAATTAGCATCTCAAAGCCTTAGGATACGAAGTATTCAACCGCATTTTCGGGGAAAAATTCTTTGAACTCGGAGCAAAGCTGAGCGGCAAGGGTTTTGTTGTGAGCGAGAACAAGAGTAGGTCTGTTGAGCTTTTCTATAACGTTTGCCGTTGTAAAGGTTTTACCTGAACCCGTAACTCCCAGAAGCGTTTGCTCATTATAGCCTTTATTTACACCATCAACAAGTCGTTTGATAGCTTCCGGCTGGTCTCCGGTAGGCTTATATTCCGAACGTAGCACAAACTTATCCAACTAATTCTCACTCCAATCACTTTTATTGTTTAACTTTATGATTATATCATACATCAAAAACTCTGTAAACAAAACAAACAAAAAAAATCAGGGAGTAAAATCAGGGAGCGCTCCGAAAAAAGCGACCCCTGATTTTATTATTCGGTTACAGCTGAGTACATTATTATAATTGCCTTCTCACCCTCAGGCAATTGAATTGAAATACCCTCACTCATTAACTGAGCACCTGAAAGTGTATAGATGTCGTCAGGTGCATCTATATCATAAACCTCATACTGAGCATCTGTCATTAGTCCGTTAAGTACAAGAGTGTACTCGTCATCATCAACATCGGCTCTCTTGTAAATAAACGCTTCGCCGTTGAGATTTTCCCAATCGGAATACTGCATGGCAAGAATTTCCGAGGTATCGCTATTACCGCTTTCAAGAGGATAATAGTTACCAAGCATAAGCTCTCTTTGTTCATTATAAAAACCAAATGCAGGGCTGTCATATCCACCAAAGCCGATAAGCGTACACGGCATAATTCCTGACCTTACGGAGTATTCGTCCGTAACGTTGAGGCACGTACCCGATATAGGAAGCCAGAAGGATAAGCCGTATGTATGAGCCTGGGTTGCTTCCGAAAGATCGTTATGAACCGCACAGTTGTAATCACTTCTCCAGACGGGAATGCTTCGTTTTGTCATTTCAAGATCAAGACGTTTTCCACCGGAAGCACAGTTATCTATAATAAGTCCATCTATATTTTCCGTAAGATAATCAAGATATTTATAGAGATTTGTTATATAGTGGTTCTCACAAATACCTGTTCTGCCGTTATAAAGCTCGGCATCTGCTTTCTCCCAATATTCAAGAGGTGCAAAGTTGAAATCCTGCCTGTAAACAGTTACACCGTTTTCCTGCATAGAAGCAAGAAGCGTTGTTGCATAATACTCCCAGGCATCGTCATTTGCAAGATTCCACATTAAATTATCACTGCCGACATCAATAAGCCAACCCTCGTTTTGTATGCCCACGTTATAGAAATCTGTTCCGTAGGACACTCTTTCGGGTTCATACCACAAAACGTGACCGCAACCGACACCCTCAGCGTATGAAGAAAGCTCGGATATTCCGTTATCGTACCTTGATGCATCAGGTGTCCAGTTACCGACTCCGTCATACCAGCCTTCCGTATAATTATACCAGCCCGCATCCATCCAGAAGCAATTGACGTTTTCGTATATTTCAGGTCTTATACCATCAAGAATTTCTATAATTTCATCAGATGTTCTTGTGGACATAGGGCCTGCTACCTCAAGCATGGTCATAGTTTTGTCCGTCAGATTTTCCGGATACACACAATTTATAATCCAATTTCTGAAGGTATTGAAGCCCTTGAGAGCATTGTCGTTTTCATAGAAGCCCAATGAAACGAGGGGGGAGCGAACCTTTTCACCCGAAAGAAGATATGCTTCAAAGCTTTCCTGACCGGCAACAATATGAGTGTTGCCGCCATCTTTTTTCAATTCAGCCTTCCACTGACCTGACCAACCCACAGAGAACAATATGCCATGGTTTTCTCCGCATATATTGAAATACGGAAGATACATTTCAGTTGGTTTGCCCTCAACTCCGGAAAACTCGGTACCTAAAGATGTAATTGATTTTTTGGCAAGTGAAAAGTCGATTGCCGCCGTATCGCTACCCTTTGAATAGTAAAGCTCCGCCTTTCCCGTGGGAAGTGACGTATTTATTGAGTAAAAATCAGAAATCACCGCAGAATTTTCTTCACCGGTATTTTCAATAAACACAGTCCATTCACAAGTTGCGGATTCCTCGTAAATGGTTGCTTCAACAGTTGCCACAAGACTGCTTCTCATATGTGTCAGGGTTACATAAGCCGTTTTACCGCCCTCGTAAACCTGTCCGATTTCACTTTCCTCAGAAACCTCAAATGCCCATTCATCAAGATTTTCCTTGAGGGATTCTCCGCCCACAGAAAAATCATAGGGCACTTCCACGGCATCATTTTTCAGAAGAATATATGTATCGTACCAATCTCTGCAACGCTGCTTTTCAGCCTCGGTTATTACTATCTCCGACGCAGAAACAGTACCAAAGGAAATATCTCTTGTAAACTTGTACTCCAGAATATTATCTTTGTTTAAAATATAAAAGCCTGTACAAGATGCTATAAAGTAAAATACTGCAAGAATACCGTTGAGAATTCTTCTTTTATTTACAGCTCTGACTATAAATATCACAAGCAATAGCAAGGCAGATAAAACAATAGCAACCGTATAGGCGGCAACAACCGCATCCTCGGCATCTGCTCCGCTGACGTTAAGTTTAGCGTTAAAGCCCCAGATAAGCCCCTGGAACAGCCCAATACCGAATACAAACGAAACAACCTTTACCGCTTTATGGGCCTTTTTAAATACAGAATCAACAAAAAGGTACAAAAACCAACCTAATGCAATACCTGAAAGAATCGTATATAAATGGATATCCGAGCCACTTTCGGTTCCGTAAAAAACGTACCATAAAGAATATGCACTATAACCGAAAAGTGCAGAAAGCACCGTTGTTATTGTCGGAATAAACCAACAGGCTTCCTTGATTTTTTTCATAAAAAATCCCCTTTTATTTTAAAAAAATATAATTAGTTATTTATAGCTGTTGCAATGACGTGGTCATTGTGATAAAATATGTCAGTTCTCAAAATCCTTTTCGGGTGCTTCAACCCACGGGCAAACAATTTTGGGAACTACCTTTTCGGGAGCCGCCCAATGAACGGCATTTTTGATTACCTGCTGAACCTCGGGGATGTAATAAGTGGGATTTTCTTCGTGACCGGGCTGGAAATAGAAAACCTTGCCGAGGCCTTTATACCAGCAACAGCCTGAACGGAAAACCTCACCGCCCTTGAACCAACCGATAAACACAAGCTCATCGGGAGCCGGAATATCAAAGCGCTCGCCGTACATTTCCTCAACGGGTATATTGAAATGCTCGGGAATTCCCTTTGCAATTGGGTGAGACGGATTTACACACCAGACTCTTTCGCGGTCACCGTCACGCCATTTGAGTGAGCAGGTTGTTCCCATAAGCTTTATAAAGGGTTTTGAAAAATGAGCGGAGTGAAGAGCAATAAAGCCCATACCGCGCATTACACGGTTGTGAACCCTTTCAACAAGCTCATCGGGGACCTCATGGTGAGCCATA
>CAZCQI010000147.1:0-3762 GCA_964500795.1 uncultured Eubacteriales bacterium | reverse complement strand
GGCTCAACGCCACCCTTAGCACAAAGAACTGTAACAGAACCGTCAAGAACACGAAGTGAACG
This sequence comes from uncultured Eubacteriales bacterium, assembly GCA_964500795.1. GTDB lineage: Bacteria > Bacillota > Clostridia > Oscillospirales > Acutalibacteraceae > DTU089. Next base: position 3,700 of record CAZCQI010000147.1, on the reverse strand, counting down.
CTCAACTTCAACTGTGAAGTCAACGTGACCGGGAGTGTCGATGATGTTGATTCTGTTGCCGTTCCAGAAACAAGTTGTTGCAGCAGAGGTAATTGTGATACCTCTCTCCTGTTCCTGTGCCATCCAGTCCATTGTAGCAGCACCGTCATGTGTTTCACCTAATTTGTGGTTAACACCGGTATAGAAAAGGATACGCTCAGTTGTTGTGGTTTTACCCGCGTCAATGTGAGCCATGATACCGATATTTCTGGTCTGCTGTAAAGATACCTGTCTTGGCATAATATCCTCCGAATTATAGTTAGAATATTCAAACGGTTAAAATTACCATCTGAAATGTGCAAATGCTTTGTTTGCTTCTGCATTCTTGTGCATATCTTCTTTTTTCTTGAAGGCAGCACCCATAGAATTAGTAGCATCTAAAATTTCGTTAGCAAGTCTTTCCTTTGCAGTTCTTTCTGAACGCAAACGAGAATAAACTGTGATCCAACGGAGACCGAGTGTTTCACGTCTTTCGGGACGAACATCGATCGGAACCTGGTAAGTAGCACCGCCGATACGACGAGCCTTTACCTCGAGAACGGGCATAACATTTTCCATTGCAGCTTCGAAAACTTCAAGGGGTTCTTTGCCTGTCTGTTCTCTGATGATATCGAATGCGTCGTAAACAATTTTCTGTGCGACACCTTTCTTACCATCTAACATTACGTTGTTAATAAGCCTTGTAACAAGCTTTGAGTTGTAAAGCGGATCGGGCAAAACATCACGTTTTGCTATCTTGCCTCTTCTTGGCACTTCGCTTCCCTCCTTCATATAAATGATATCTTAGGTACTCGAGTGACTATGCTTCCCGTGGCGCCAATGGGCTTTTACAACTCTGTATAGTTATAAAAATACTCACCATTGGTTGAATAAATTCAGCCTGCAAGAAGATTTGTCCTTGAATAAATTTTGCTAAGCTTATTTCTTAGCAGCTTTGGGACGTTTTGCACCGTATTTTGAACGGCTCTGCATTCTGTTTGCAACGCCCTGGGCATCAAGTGTGCCCCTGATGATGTGGTAACGCACACCGGGAAGGTCCTTAACACGACCACCACGGATGAGAACCACGCTATGCTCCTGAAGATTGTGACCCACACCGGGAATGTAAGCAGAAACTTCTATTCCGTTTGTGAGACGTACTCTGGCGAGCTTTCTGAGAGCTGAGTTAGGTTTCTTAGGTGTATCAGTCTTAACAACTGTGCAAACACCGCGCTTCTGAGGAGAATTGTTGTTTGTTAAAACATTCTTCTTAGAGTTGAGACCTTTACCGAGAGCAGGAGCTTTAGACTTCTTTTCGAGTGTTGATCTTCCGCTGCGAACGAGCTGATTAAACGTAGGCAAGTATTTTCACCTCCAATAGTAATATAGGTTCATACGGGAAAAGGGCATACTTCACCCGTACAGACCGAAGATTAATTTACCACTTTTTAAACCGTTTGTCAACAGTTTTACCAATATTTTTTATGAAAATTCATTGATTATTACTATAAAATCAAATCCCCTTTTACCAAAGGCAAAAGGAGATTTGTGTTTATATATTATACAGGAATCTCAATTGCATTAAATGCATCTTCGGGAACTGCGGTCGGAACTACGTCAACATCGCTGTAGCATTTCATACCCGTACCTGAGGGAAGAAGCTTACCGATGATAACATTCTCTTTAAGACCCATAAGAGGATCAACCTTACCCTTAATGGCGGCATCTGTAAGAACCTTAGTGGTTTCCTGGAAGGATGCGGCCGAAAGGAAGGATTCCGTTGCAAGAGATGCCTTTGTGATACCGAGAAGAACCGGGGAAGCAGTTGCGGGAACAAAAGGCATACCCTCTGCCTCACAGCGTGCCTTTGCGGCTGCATTTGCCGCATTAAGCTCGCGCTTCTCTACGGAGGTTCCGGGAAGAAGAGTTGTTGAACCGGCATCTTCAACCTTAACCTTACGCATCATCTGGCGAACGATAACCTCAATATGCTTATCGTTGATATCAACACCCTGCATACGGTATGTGAGCTGAACTTCCTTAATAAGGTAGTTGTGAACAGCATCGACACCGAGAACTGCAAGAACATCATGGGGGTTAACCGCACCTTCTGTAAGATGCTGACCTTTTTTAACGTATGCACCCTCCTGAATTTCCTGACAAAGTCTTGCATCGAAGGGAATGAGGTATTTCTTAACATCCTCATCGTTGGTGATAACAACATAGTTACTTCTCTTGATTTCTTCAAAAGAAACTTTACCTTCGATTTCACTGAGCATTGCAAGGGTTTTTGGCTTTCTGCCTTCGAAGAGCTCTTCAACACGGGGAAGACCCTGTGTAATATCAGCCTGAGAAGCAACACCGCCGGTATGGAAGGTTCTCATGGTAAGCTGTGTACCGGGCTCACCGATAGACTGAGCGGCGATAATACCTACCGCCTCACCTACTGTTACGGGACCTGCTGTTGCAAGGTTGGAGCCGTAGCACTTAATACATACGCCGTGATCGGCTTCGCAGGTAAGAAGTGAACGAATCTTGATTTTTCTGTCCTCGGGATTAGGTCTGCTGTTTACCATATCGGCGATTTTCTTTGCAAGAGAATCGTCAATCATAGTATCTGTATCGCAAACGATTTCGCCGTTTTCATCGCAGAAGTTTTCAAGAAGATATCTGCCTGTGAGACGTTCGCTCAAGGGCTCGATAATATCGTTGCCGTCTTTAATATCATAAACCTCAAGACCGTCGTGGCAGTGGCAATCCTCCTCACGGATGATAACCTCCTGAGAAACGTCAACAAGACGTCTTGTAAGGTAACCTGAGTCAGCGGTACGAAGAGCCGTATCAGCAAGACCTTTACGGGCACCACGGGAAGAAATAAAGTATTCGATAATATTAAGACCTTCACGGTAGTTGGCTCTGATGGGGATTTCGATGGTTTTACCTGCGGTATTGGCGATAAGTCCGCGCATACCTGCAAGCTGACGAAGCTGAGAGTCAGAACCACGGGCACCGGAGTCAAGCATCATAAAGATGGGGTTGTAGGGATCCATAGCGTTGCGAAGCTCTGCGGAAACGTTTTTGGTACAAACTTCCCAAGCCTTGATTTTGCTCCTTGAACGATCCTGGTCGCTGAGAAGACCCATCTGATAATTTTCTTCGATAACATCAATAAGAGCTTCTGTTTCTTTAAGGAACTGAGCTTTCTTTTCGGGGATGGTAGCATCACAAACAGCAACGGTAATACCGCTTCGTGTAGAATACTTATAACCCTGAGCTTTGATATTATCGAGAACTGCCGAAGACTTCGCTGTACCGTGAACTCTGATACAACGCTCGATAATTTTACCGAGAACCTTTTTATTAACAAGCTCGTTAATTTCAAGCTTGAACATATTTTCGGGGTTGCTTCTGTCAACAAAGCCGAGATCCTGAGGAACGGGATCGTTGAAGATTACCTTACCGAGAGTTGTTTCGAGAAGCTCGGTGTAAGCCTTGCCTTCAAACTCTTTTGTCATACGAATCTTGATGGGAGCGTGAAGACCCAACTCGCCTTCCTCATAAGCCATCATTGCTTCGTCTACATTTCTGAATACCTTGCCGTGTCCCTTTTCATCAGGCTTAACAAGGGTAAGGTAGTAAGAACCGAGGATCATATCCTGTGTGGGAACAACAACAGGCTTAC
>CAZCQI010000146.1:0-3866 GCA_964500795.1 uncultured Eubacteriales bacterium | reverse complement strand
AGCCGTTGAAGATGCTTTCCGCTACGGTAAAACAGTTCTTGCAACAACCACATATAATTCAGATATATTCCCCTTTATGAGAACTTTCATTGAAGCACTCACTGAGCGCAATTTTCAGAACAAAACAGTCGGTCTTATAGAAAACGGAAGCTGGGCATCCACCGCCGCGAAGGTTATGAAAAGTATGCTTGAAAAGAGCAAAAACATAACCTACACCGATACAACCGTTCAGATAAAATCCGCATTAAATGATGCAAGTTTTGCACAAATCGAAGCCCTTGCGGATGAGCTTATAAAATAAATTGTTTAAAAAATAACTATTGTTGACTTTCACTTAAACCTAATATATAATCAAACTGCAATCAAAAATAAGAGGTGGAGTCTGTCATAGTTTGCTACAGCAAATTATTTATTACGATTGTGAGTTTCTTTTTATTTTATAAAAATAAACTTTCACCGCCTTAAAAATGCCTCGGCATTTTTAAGGCGGTTTTTTCCCACCGGAACGGAGTAAATTTATGAGCCAAATAACCATCGTTGCATTGGTACTCTTTGCAATCACCTATCTTTTGATGATGATTTTTCAAAAGATTCGTCCCCACATTGTTGCGGTATCTGCGCTGATTTTTGTGATTCTCGGCGTAATAGCCTCTGCAAAGCCCGACCTTTTCGGTCCCGATTTTTTCACCACTTCAACGGGCACTTTCAGTTATAACATCTCGCAGGTACTCTCCGAAGTTGACTGGAATGTTATAATGATGATTGCAGGTACTATGGGTACTGTTTATCTGTTTATCGAATCGAAAATGCCGCAGCTGCTTTCGGATATTCTCATTTCCCGAATGCCGAATATGAAATGGGCGGTTGTTGCACTCTCACTTTTTGCGGGCATCGTTTCTGCTTTTGTAGATAATGTTGCCACAGTTCTTATGATAGCCCCTGTTGCGCTGGCTTTCTGCAAAAAGCTTGAAATTTCCCCCGTTCCCGCAATTATATGCATTGCGGTTTCCTCAAATCTTCAAGGTGCCGCAACGCTTGTAGGTGATACGACTTCAATTCTTTTGGCAAAAGCCGCAAACCTTGACTTCTCCGATTTCTTTGTTGATGATGGAAAGCCCGGTATGTTTTGGGTAGTTGAGGCAGGTGCCTTGGTAAGCGCGCTTATAATTCTCTTTATGTTCAGAAAAGAGAAAAAGCCCATTTCCTTCGATTCACGCACGAAAGTGGAGGATTATGTTCCTACATATTTACTTTTAGGCACTGTCATCTCTCTTATTGCTGTTTCGTTCATTCCGTATGAAAGCAATGCTCAGCCCGGTCAGTTCTATAAACCCGATATCGCAAACGGTCTTATCTGCATATTCTTCTTCCTTATCGGTGTAATTCGTGAGCTTGTTATTAAGAAAAACAAAGAAACCGTCAAAAATGCGTTTAAAGAAATCGATTATTACACTATTATTCTCCTCACCTGCCTTTTCGTAGTTATCGGCGGTATCAAAGCGGCAGGCGTTGTTGACGTCATAGGCAACGCCATAGCGAGCCTCGGTTCAGGCTCTGTTTTCGCGGTTTATTCAATAATTCTCTGGATGTCGGTTATTCTTTCTGCATTTATAGATAACATTCCTTACACCGCTACAATGCTTTCAATTGTGCCCGTTATCGCTGCCGATTTGGGTATGGAACCTAAGCTCCTTTACTACGGTCTCCTTTGCGGTGCAACATTGGGTGGCAACCTTACTCCCATAGGTGCCAGCGCAAATATTGCGGGTATAGGAATTCTCAGAAAAAACGGCTACGAGGTCAAGAGCACAACATTTATGAAATACGGTGTTCCCTTCACTCTCTCCGCAGTCATTACCGGCTACATATTACTTTGGGTAATTTGGGGATAAGATTTTTTCTAAAATATATGTACCTATCGAAAATTACTGTTTTTCGATAGGTACATATTTTATATTTTACTTATTATTAAATCCACACATTCTTCGGGTGTAAGCTTTTCACACTCAACCGTAATATCGGCATATCTTTCATAAAGGTGCGCCCTTTCCCGATAAAGCTCATCAATAGTCGTCCCCTCTTTCATTGCAATTCCGCGGGTATGTATATTACTGATTCGCGTGCTTAATTCCCCCGGACTTAGTTTCAGGTAAACGGTTATGCTGTTTTCACGCAAGCTTTTCATGGCTTCTTCGCCGTAAACGGCACTGCCGCCTGTTGCAACAACAGCGTTTTCAAAGCTTTGGGAGCTTATTATTTCATCTTCAAGCCTGATAAACTCCTCTATACCTTTTTCCTTTATAATGTCGCACAAGCTTTTACTCTCTGCTTTTTGAATAATTAAATCCGTATCACAAAAATTCATAAGCATAGATTTTGCAAGTATAACGCCTATTGTGCTTTTCCCTGCACCCGGCATACCTATGAGAACAATATTTTTCAATTCTTTCTCTCCTGCAACTTATTCGCCTTGATATGTGGGTGCATTTTTAGGTGCAGTACCTTTTATTACATTATGATAATATGAATATGTCATAGGCGTATCTTTTTTAAGGTTATCAGCATCTGTTACCTCTCCGAGAAATACCGTATGAGTCGCAGTTTCCATGGTATCAATCACCTTGCAGGTAATGTAGCTCATAGCATCGGGTAATACGGGGAGATAGCCTTTTATGAGTGGTTCTATACCCTCAAATTTATCAGTGTCCCTGCCGCTTCTGAAGCCAAAGGAACCTATAATCATAGGGTCAACATTCTCTCCTAAAATATTAACAGCAAAAACGCCCGTGTCCTTAATGCACCGGTTTGTGAAATTATCGTGATTCACAGAAACTGCCACAGTTGCGGGAGAAGACGTTATCTGCATTGCAGAATTTGCAGTGCAACCGGTGGGTTTACCGTTATTCCAGGTTGTTACAACATAAACACCGTAAGATAAATTGTAAAGTGCTGTTTTGTTCATAAAAAACCTCCTGTATCACATAACTGAAAAGGATATGCTGCTTTTTTATAATAGCATATCCTTTATAAGTTTTCAATAATTTGCCGTTACAAAATCAAACTGTAAGTGACGGTGCGGTGTAAATCCTTGCGGCAAGCTCCTGGTCAAGAAGATAAAGACTCTTGGGATCATCACCGAAAAGCTTATATTTGCTGATAAGCTTATCTGCATTTTCCTCTTCTTCGCCCTGCTCCTTAACGAACCAATCAAGGAACTGCATTGTGCGGAAATCCTTCACGGAATATGCCGCATCGTAAATATTGTGTATAAGACTTGTTACATAGCGCTCATGCTCAGCACCCGCAAGCAACGGATCAATGGGTTTTTCAAAAACCTTATCAGGTTTTGCTATTGCCTCAAGGCTTACTTTTATACCGTTACTCTGAAGATATCTTAAGAAAAGAAGTGCATGATCACGCTCCTCCTGAGCCTGAATTGTATACCAATTTGCAAAACCGTCAAGATCAATATCATCAAAGTAGTTTGCAATATCAAGATAAAGATATGCACTGTAAAACTCTTTATTTATCTGATCGTTTAATAATTCGATTACTTTTTTATCCATAAGCTCTCCTCCGTTCTGTTTTTACAAAACCGACGAAAAAGTGATTTTCCGCCGGTTTTTCTGTAACGTTTTTAATTTTATACCTCAGAAAAAACTTCTTTACCGAGACTGCATACAGGGCATACCCAATCTTCGGGAACATCCTCCCAAGCTGTACCGGGAGCAATACCGTTATCGGGATCACCTATTTCAGGGTCATATACATAACCGCAGGGGCATTCATATTTCATTGAACTCTCTCCTTTTTGCTGTATTTTATAATATAAATTATTCACCGAAATATCTCTTAAGAAGACCTTC
>CAZCQI010000145.1:0-3868 GCA_964500795.1 uncultured Eubacteriales bacterium | reverse complement strand
GCTTTTTCGCCTAAAAGCTTGGTTATTCTTGCAGATACGATATCGGCTTCTTTGGTGTTGTTCTCAACCTCAGTACGGGTGGTTCTCTGCTCGTAGTAGCTGTAAATACGCTTTTGAGCCTCGTCGATGGTGATTTTACCCTCGATGTGATCCTTTGCGGTATCCAGCAAATATTCAGAGGTTTTCAGTCCGTCAACTGCCTGCAAGCCGATAGCGGTTTGCCAAGCTTCACTTTTTTCGGCTCTTTCGGGTTCACCCTGCTTTATATATTCTTCAAGTTCAAATTGCCAATTCTTATCGGGCATATTTGCACCTCGTTTCGTTATCATAATTCTTCCGTCTTGAAGGTAGTATATCCCTCGTAGTAGTAGCTGTGGTCGATGCCTTTCATATAGACTTCACGGCTATTGATATCATCGGTGAGGGCAGCCTTGAGGATATGCTTGATTTCAATATCCTTAATGGGGCTACGCTCCATAGCGAGAAGATAATCTTCTTTATCGACCTTGCTCCAGTCAACGACCTTGTGAAGCTCGGTTTTGAAAATAAGGTCGAGCCAAATACGAGTGCTGCGCCCATTTCCTTCTCTGAAGGGGTGGGCGATATTCATTTCCACGTACTTCTCGACGATCTCATCGAAAGTGGACTGCGGCATCTTATCAATATTAGCAAGAGCCGCTTCGAGGTACATCAAGGGAGCAAAACGGAAGTTGCCCTTTGAAATATTTACGGTTCTGATTTCTCCGGCAAAGTCGTAGATCTCGTCAAAAAGATACTTGTGAATTGCCTTGAGGGCAGAGAATTTTCCTGCTTCTAATTTATCGAGCATACCGTTTTCAAAAAGCTCAAGAGCCTTTTTCTTGCTGATGCGTTCTTCCTCACGGGCAAGGTCTGCGGAGCTTGTAAGTCCCAATTTATTTTCAAGTGCCATATTGCACCTCCAAATTCTAATTACTTATCAGCCGCAACGCCGGATTTCATCCAAGCATCGACTTCGCTGACTTTGAATTTCCACAGTCTGCCGATCTTTGCGGCGGGCATATTGCGACGTTCAATCCAGTCAAGAACTGTATCACGGCTAACGCCCAAATATTCCATAATCTCTTTCATTGAATACCAGCGTTCAAGGTTGTTATCCATGGTGAAACCCTCCGTTTTCACAAAAATACAATTTTACATCATATAGTATAACACAATTCTCGGGATTTTTCAAGGTTTAATAGGGGTTTATTCGGGATTGACAAGAAAAAGTCATAAATTGCACTGCAAAACAAAAGCCTTCTTTCGAGAAATTCGAGAGAAGGCTTTGAAAACTATATAAAAAATCAGACAAACGACGGGACGAAACGTGGATGCACACGGCGGTTACAGTCCTTGTTAAATGCGGCAAAAAGAGAAGAAAGCTTGACGATGTGCACGTTATCATAATTGGGCTCAAAGTCCGGTAGCTATCGGGAACACGGTTTACGGTGCAGATATGATGGATTTGTGTTTGTGGATGAAATGGGAGATCGGATGAAATCAAATTATTTAACTTGTTTATTCCCTAAGTTCTTGGAAAAGCACGGACTGAAAAGAATGCGTTTTCACGATCTTCGTCACAGTTGTGCGAGCTTACTGCTTGCCAACGGTGTACCACTCAAGCATTCCTTCTGCCGCATCACTGATAACCTTACGCATTGTTTTAGCCAGCACCGAAAAAGGAAAGTCGGTATTGGTTTCCATGTGGCTATTTGACTGCTCTCTTCGGATGACGTTTGAGGTTGACACGCTGACAAAACCATCGTCCGCTTGGAAGATAATAAAATATCCGCTTCGCTCCCGTGCTTCAATATATCCTTCATCACAAAGCAGAGCATAAGCGTGTTCCACCGTTACGGTGCTTGTGCTACAGTCAAGGGCAATCGTTCGCTTGGACGGCAGCTTGCTTCCAATTGGATAGATACCGTTTATAATATCTTCCCGAACCTGCCAATGCAACTGCTGATAGGCAGGCGTATGGGAGTTTACGTCAAGTATGTACTTCATCTGGTTATATATAATTCTCCTTTTCTGACCATTTCAACATCATCAGATTTATTATATACTATTATTGTAAGTTAATCAATAGGAGTATGTGAAATATGAATGAACTGTTTAATCAGGCGACTGCCGTGATGAAAGAGCTTGGCGAAAAAGCAAAGCTGAAGTCGGGCGATATCGTTGTGGTCGGATGCTCCACAAGTGAGATCATCGGCTCCAAGATCGGAACTAATTCCAGTCCCGATGTGGCAGGTCTTGTTTTCAAAGCCATTTATGAATATGCAAAGAAACAAGGCTGGCACCTTGCTTTTCAATGTTGTGAGCATTTGAACCGTGCCATTGTGGTTGAAAGAGATACCGTGCCTTCCACCGAAATCGTCAACGTAGTTCCGCAGCCTAAAGCCGGCGGCTCTATGGCAACGCAGGCGTATCAGCATTTTGAGAATCCGGTTGTTGTTGAAGAAATCAAAGCGGATGCCGGTATTGATATTGGATTCACGTTGATAGGAATGCATTTGAAAAAGGTGGCCGTACCGGTACGCTTGGATAACAATAAAATCGGCGAAGCTACCGTTCTTGCGGCTCGTACAAGGCCGAGATTTATCGGCGGCATTAGGGCAGCTTACAACGAGGAATTATTATAAGCGAGGTGATAGAAGGTTGAAAGAGAAAAACGCTACTCAAAAAATTGTTATGGCGGCACTGCTTGCGGCACTGACCTGTGTTGCAACGATGATTATTAAAATACCGTCTCCATTGAAGGGTTATCTGAATTTAGGCGACTGTGTGGTTCTGCTTGCCGGATGGATGCTGAACCCCGTATACGGTTTCCTTGCCGCAGGTCTCGGCTCGGCACTTTCCGACTTGTTTTCGGGATACTTTGTGTATGCACCCGCAACCTTTGTTATCAAAGGACTGATGGCGCTTGTCGCATACTACGGCTTCAAGCTGTTACATAAAAAGATCGGCAACCTGCCTTCAAGAATTATTACGGGTATTGTTGCCGAGGCGGTTATGATACTTGGCTATTTTGTGTTTGAAGGCTTCCTATACGGCTTTGGCCCGTCTGTCGTGAATATCCCTGCAAACGGTGTTCAGGGAATTGCAGGACTTATTCTCGGATGCATACTTGTCAAGGTGTTTGAAAAAAGCAAATTTATACAATTCTAAGTGCCAAAGGCGTCGCAGAAATGTGGCGCCTTTTGATTTTTCTATGAACATTAAGGCAATTATAGTGAGAGTAAAAAGGCAAGTGCGATGGCAATAGGTTCAGCCTTGGGATAAGAAGAGAAAACTCCTTGAAGGATAAAACCTTCAAGGAGTGAAGAGATGTATAAATATTGAAAGCAATTAATCTACATATGCCGATAATCGTGCGTTGAGTTCGCTCTCGCATTTAGGACATTTTACTTTCGAAGAACAGATATTTTTAATGTAAACTAACTCGCTATCGCAAACATCACAAACAGGTTTATCAAAAGGAAAAGTAACATCATATCGGATTGTACCGTAAGGCGATTCCGTAAAATTTTCCAAGAGAAAGTAGGTGTCATTATTCTTAAATTCCTTACATTTAGGACACAGATATATGCCCCTCGTCTCAATCTTTGCTCCATTTTTGAGTTTTTCAGCAACAGATGGATTTGAAAATTCACCGGATAAAATTTGATCACGGAATCTCATCATATTTGCAAAGCCTATCATTCCAGGTCCTTCACATAATTCGATATGATACTTACAATTCTTATTTTTACATGTGACAGAATACTTTGTAAACATATAATCCACACCTTAAAGTTATTATATCACATAAAGAAAACAACCGCAATCCTATGATTGCGATTGT
>CAZCQI010000144.1:0-3875 GCA_964500795.1 uncultured Eubacteriales bacterium | reverse complement strand
ACGATCTCTATGAAGTACAGGTAGTTTCCTGGTACGACAACGAGAACAGCTACACAAGCCAGATGGTTAGAACAATCAAGTACTTCGCAGAGCTTGCTTAATTGTTTCTCAAAAAAATCACTCCTCAACCGAAAGGTTGGGGAGTTTTTTTATACACATATTATTCCTTGAAATCACGAGAATAGACGGTCATACCTACGCCGTAATCTTTTATCAGAATATCCTTCGGCAACTTTGAAAATTTTATTGACACATAAATATCCCCTGCTGCTCCCGATATGTTTAAAAGCTGAATAAAATACACAACCCAAAACCAATCTTCCGGCACTAATGCATTTATAACAGCAAGAACTATCCCCCAAATCACAACTGGTGCTAAGGCTATAATTATATAACTTCGCTTATCATAATAATCATCGCTTCCGGCAAAAGCATAAAGACCGGTAAACCCATACTTGATTTTTTCAGCACCGAAATATTTCATTGTAATACCATAAACAAGTTCATGTAATATCATATAAAACACCATAAGAACCAATAACGATATAAATCTGATAAAATATGCTGTAATCCCCTTTTCAAAGCTGAAAAGAGTTGATATCGGAATATAAAAATGCATAGGAACAGCAAAAGCAATTGCAATAACTAATGCTAATCCATTAACTATGAGAGCAACTTTTTTATCTTTTTGAAGATTAATTGAAAGTATTTCTTTATAACCTTCCGGTAAATTATGTATAGCTTTCATAAAACCACCGCCTTAACATCATATAACAGGTTTAGAACAATCTAATCCTTTTATCATATTATTTAATCTATGTAAAGTAAGTCTTCTTCGCATAAACGGTGAATATCTGACACAGTCATCGAATAATTTTCTATCTTTGTTAATATCTTTGACTGTTATTTTACAACCTGCTTTTTCCATAGCACATTTACATTCATTATAAGTAGGAACACTTTTGATTGTTTCTGTAATCTCTGTCCATAACTCCTGAATTTTTTCAGGTTTTACATCATCTATAATATTATCGGGATGATTCATTTTCTCAACATCCTCCCGCATAGGGCCGTAAAAGCTGTAAACCTCATCCCAATTTACATGTTCATATTGTGCCGTTACAGAGGGTAATTGTGCCAACTTATTATAATATTTGAGCATTTCTAAGGTACAGACCCCCACATCATCTCCGTGAAGGTTTGGGATAATATTATCCTGTAATTCAATACATTCTATAAGATGAGCTACAATATGTTCTGATCCGCTTGCAGGACGGGAGTTTTGCATAAAACTCATTCCGATACCTGTTTTCAGCAAGGCTTCAAAAATCTTACCTGCTGTATGCTCATCATTAAGAGTAACCTTATCAGCAATACTTAACAACTCATCAACTGCACTGAGAGTAAGCTGCGACACTTTTTCACAGTACACCTCACCTGTTAAAAGATGGGATATTTTCCAGTCCACAAGACCTATATATTTCGCCATCATATCTCCAAATCCGGCTGATTTCAGTTCTTGTGGAGCATTTGCTAATATTTTGGTATCGCCTATGATAACCTCAGGACTTTTTGCCGGATAGCTCAACTTAAAGCCATTGTCAACAATAGGAGAACTATACGAAGCAAAGCCATCCATTGACGGGGCGGTTGCAAAAACACAAAGCTTTTTATTGCATCTTGCTGTTGCCAATCTGCACGGATCATTAATAGAACCCGTACCTACTGACAAAACACCTATATCCTGATTTGAAATCAGATTTTCGATTTCTTTCACATCTTCCATTTTTGCCACACGCAAATTATCGTAAATCTTAAAGGACACATCAAAATCTTTCAAACTTTCCACTATGCCGTCTGACGCCTTTAGTGTATTTTTATCTGCAACCAATAAAAGATTAGTCGGGAAATTATTTTTTCTTAATATATTTCCGACATTGTGAACTAATCCTGATGCTATTTGTATATCTTTGATTGCTGTTTTGTGATGAAGTCCACAGTCACAATCGCCTGATATTGAATTGATAATCTCTAATATTTCAGACATTCAAATCGCTCCTTGCAAGATTTGACCCGCATGACAAAAGTCATACCTCTATATAAGAAATCATACCATACTTTTGCTTGTTTTACAAGGATACATTAAAGTATGGTATGATGGTTATTTCTGCGTTATTTCTGCCTTACCTTATTTGTTTTGATGAAACAAGTACGGCAAGGCTATATTTGTCCCTATTGTACCTCAACCATAGCATATCTGCGATAAGGCGGCAACATTAGATTTCAAAAGAGGCTACGGCTTCCGAAACATTGAATATGACAGTAGGTTTCTAAAATAGGACGGCCACCGATTGCTCGGCGGTCGTTTTTGTTTGAACATATTCTATTTTAATAACTGTGCATAGTTGTTTTGGTCGCAGAGTTCAAAAGTAAACGCCGATTTAATAATATTAATTATTTGCTCATTGGCATCGCCGACACTTTTAATATCATGTAGATAATCCATAACCACTCTAAACAAATCGGCAAATGGAATGCTGTTGCATTCACTAACTTGGGTGTTATATGCTGCTATTATTTTTTCTGTATGTTTGGGATTAATAATTTTTATATTTGTGGGATTATAGAGCAGATAAAGAAATCCGATTTTTTCCTCTGTGGGATTGTCAAGTTTTGCAGTTGCAATTCCAAGCAAATGGCTAATCATCTGTTTTATATCAAATGCTGTGATTACAGTTCCTTGAGCCACAAATTGCACATGCATTTTATCATCGTCAAGTATCGTTATATTGCACTTAATATTTACTGACTGTTCTGCATCAATATATCGATATAAGTTCTCATACTTGCGGTCAATGATATATGACTTAGGAGAGTACGGCTCACGGCATTTTGCTTCAATAAAGAATTGTATATTTTCGCTCTGCAAGAAGCCATCCATATTTGCAATGCCGCCCACGGTAGTTGGGAGCTTCTTTTCAAATTGGAAGCCTTTTATATCTCTTGAAAGCAGATAAATCATTCTACTTGACGAGCCATAGGATGCCATCTTTGGTGGATACTTGCCAACCTTCTTTATGCCAAGCTCATCGCCCGCCCCTTCGCCGTATTCTGCATATGCCGAAGGATATTTCTTTCTCATTTCTTCAACAAACACATCCCAGCTTTCATTGTCAATATAGTTTTCATACTGACGGCCAGAAAGGATATACGATTTACCTTCATTTGAAGTACCTGTTTCGTTGAATTTTATAGATAAATCAAGTGTCTTTGCTATACTCATATTTCGTCCTTTTTTCTACAATAAGTTTTTATAGACTTCACATTCTTTGGTTGATTTATTAATGTCAAATGAGATGCTGCCTTCCGGTTGAAAATCGGGGTTGATTATTACCGCAATATAAGCAGTTGCAATAATATCTGTAAAACATTCAGAGCAGTCTATCACCGCAGTATTAGAGTTTGGAAGATTTTCATGCACAAATACAAGCTGCTCATCTGTTATACCATAAATTAAGACATTTGACAATCTTTTCAGTTCTTCGCCAGTCATCGGATTGATGACCGTTTTATTTTTTGCCATGTTATCACCTCGCTTTCATTATACTATATCTTTGCGACAACAGTATGTCATTTGTTTATAAATAATAACGCCCTTGCAATAAAAAAGTTGCAAGGGCGTATCCACTACATAGCCCTTTCAAAGCACATTAAGGTGATATTGAAATGGCCGTATTTATTATAACACCTATTAATCAGAAACGCAATATTTTTTTGCAACACCGAACACCTTGACCATAGTATTGGGAACACACCGACCACCAAACGCTTTTAAAGCGTTACCCACAGACACGCTTACTATATTAGCGAACCCG
>CAZCQI010000143.1:0-3891 GCA_964500795.1 uncultured Eubacteriales bacterium | reverse complement strand
AAAAAGAACGGTATTCCCTATAAGCAGACTACCGACCTTGAAAGCGTTATGCCCGAGCTTGATATTCTTTATATGACCCGCGTTCAGCGTGAGCGCTTCTTTAATGAAGAGGATTATCTCCGTCTTAAGGACAGTTATGTTCTTGAGCCTAAGAAGCTTAAAAATGCTAAGAGTGACTTATGTATTATGCATCCGCTGCCCCGTGTAAACGAAATCAGCGTTGCGGTGGACAGCGACCCGCGAGCCTGCTATTTCAAACAGGTTCTTAACGGCAAGTATATCCGTATGGCACTTATTCTCAAGCTGTTGGAGGAGGCAAAGAAATGAATATAGATTCTATCACCAACGGTTTTGTTATAGACCATATTACCTCAGGCAGAGGTATGCGCCTTTATGAGCTTTTAGGCCTTGATAATCTTGATTGCTCCGTTGCCATAATTAAAAATGTGGGCAGTAAAAAAATGGGTAAGAAGGATATTATCAAAATTGATGCGGATATAGCTATTGACGTTGATGTTATCGGCTATGTTGACCCCGGTGTAACCGTAAACGTTATTAAGGGCGGCAAGCTTGTTGAAAAGCGCGCTATTGACCTGCCCGAAAAGCTCACTAACGTTATAAAATGCAAAAACCCCCGTTGCATTACAACAACCGAGCAGGAGATAAATCACGTTTTCAAGCTCACGGACAGAGAAAACAGAGTCTATCGTTGCATTTACTGTGAGACACAAGCTAAATAATGCGTTGACGATTTCAGTGCAGGGAAATAAGTTTTGACGATTTCAGCGCAGAACAAAAGCAGACCTCAGTGCAGGTCTGTTTTTTATTTGTCATTTTTACCATAAACATACCACTCAAACACGCTTTTATTATGCTTTATTTTGCTTTGTTTTTCCTTGACACTTCTCGGCGGTATATGGTAAAATGAAACAGTAAAAAACACAGTCTTTTCCTGTTACTGACGGAATAAGCGGAGCACCGCAAAGGAGCAGGAGTGAACAGTCAAAAAGACTTTAGCCGACCGTCTGGGCACACTTGTTCTTTATAAAGGAACGAGTGCGCCCTGTTTGTTTTATAAGTCGTTTGATTGATAAGAAAGAAAGGATGTTTTTATGAAAAAAGTCGGTATCATAATGGGCAGTGACAGTGATTTGCCCGTTGTTGAAAAAGCAGTTAATACTTTAAAAGCTTTTGATGTTCCTTTCGAGGTTCATATATTCTCTGCCCACAGAACTCCCGCTGAGGCTAAAGAGTTCAGTGAGAATGCAAGGAAAAACGGCTTCGGTGCAATTATCGCGGCGGCAGGTATGGCGGCTCACCTTGCGGGGGCTATTGCCGCAAATACAACTCTTCCCGTAATCGGCATCCCCATAAAGTCGCAGAATTTGGGTGGTATGGAGGCTCTCCTTTCAACGGTTCAGATGCCCTCGGGTATTCCCGTTGCAACGGTTGCCATTGACGGTGCGGTAAACGCGGCTCTTCTGGCAATTGAGATTCTTTCTCTCAGTGAACCCGAGCTTGAAGAAAAGTTAGCGGCTAAGAGAGCTAACGACACTGCAAAGGTGCTTGAGAAGAATAAGGCAATAGAAGAAAAATTTAATTGAAGGTAAAACATAAGTCAGGATTTAGAAATCAGAAGTGAGGAATGTCGGAACTGCGTTGGCAAATTTATACTGTAGGGGAGGGTCTTGACCCTCCCGTGGTTGTTATCCTCGGTCAGTAAACCAAGGAGGAAACAGCGGTACTACGGATGTGGTTCGCCGTTAGAAAAACCGGGGCGAAACTTGCCACTTGCAACTTTTATAATGCCGACCGCAGGTCCCGATAATTCTCCATTCTCAATTCTCAATTGAAATTGCGTTGCAGACCCTTCACTCCTGGCTTCTCACTCCTCACTCCTAACTTTATCTTTTCAGGTTTGAGGTTGACGATTTTTTATTAAGAGGTGTACAATGGGCGGATTTTTTGGAGTTGCATCTAAAAACGATGCGGTTCTCGATACTTTTTTCGGAGTTGATTACCACTCCCACTTAGGCACTCGCCGTGCAGGTATGGCGGCATTTGACTCTGAAAAAGGCTTACAGCGTAAAATACATAAAATTGAAAATTCTCCTTTCAGGACTAAATTTGAAAACATACTTGACCAAATGAGCGGTAAAACCGCTATGGGCTGTATAAGCGATACGGATGCTCAGCCACTTTTAATGCGTTCAAATCACGGCTTATACGCCATAAGCACAATCGGCATTATAAATAACAGTGACCGGCTTGTTAATCAGTATCTTGCATTCAGCGGAGGTCATTTCGGCGCAATGACGAGCACGGGTATAAATTCTACCGAGCTTGCGGCGGCTATGATAGATCAAAAAACCGGCTTTGCAGAGGGTATAACCTTTGCTCAGGATATGATAGACGGTACCTGCTCAATACTTATTCTCAAAGAGGACGGAAATCTTATTGCCGCCCGCGATAAAATGGGCAGACTTCCCGTTCTTGTAGGCAAGCGTGAGGACGGCTACTGCGTTTCCTTCGAGGATTTTGCCTATAAAAAATTGGGTTTTGAAGATTTTAAAGAGCTGGGACCCGGTGAGGTTGTTGAAATCTCTCCGGAGGGCGTTGAGGTTCTTGTTCCTGCCCGTAAAAAGAAAAAAATATGCGCCTTCCTTTGGACTTACTACGGTTATCCCACCTCCTGTTACGAGGGAAGAAACGTTGAAGCCATGCGCTATGAAAACGGTAAAATTATGGCGCAGACGGATAAAGCACTCGGAGAGGCTCAGGAAATTGATTATGTAAGCGGTGTGCCTGATTCGGGAACACCCCATGCAATCGGTTACGCTAACGAAAGCGGAATACCCTTTGCAAGGCCGTTTATAAAATACACGCCTACCTGGCCAAGAAGCTTTATGCCCTCAAACCAGCGTGAGCGTAACAGGGTGGCAAAGATGAAGCAGATACCCATTCACGAGCTTATTCAGGGTAAAAAGCTCCTCTTTGTTGACGACAGTATCGTAAGAGGAACTCAGCTTCGTGAAACGGTTGAATTTCTTTATGAAAACGGCGCTGAAGAGGTTCATATGCGTTCGGCGTGCCCGCCTATTATGTATGGCTGTAAATACCTTAACTTTTCAAGAGCAACCTCCGATATGGAGCTTATTGCAAGAAGCACCATAATGGAGCTTGAAGGAGAGGAAGGCTTTAAATACATTGAAGAATACAGCGACGGCTCTACCGAAAGAGGCAGAAAAATGCGCAAAGCAATCTGCGAAAAGCTTCATTTTGCATCTCTCGAATTTCAATCCCTTGAGGGTGTAGTTAAAGCTATCGGACTTCCTGAGGACGAGCTTTGCACCTATTGCTGGAACGGTAAGGGTTAATAAAAACATAAAAAGTCTCTGAAAATAAAATTACAAGGAGAAGAAAATATGAATAATTCAAGATCAGAAAGCTATGCAGCAGCAGGCGTTGATATTACCGCAGGCTACAAAGCAGTTGAACTTATGAAAAAATATGTTGCAAGAACCGTAACGGAAGGCGTTTGCTCCGATGTGGGTGGCTTCGGCGGTCTGTTTGAGCTTCCCGAGGGCCTTAAAAAGCCTGTTCTTGTCAGCGGTACAGACGGTGTCGGTACAAAGCTTAAGCTTGCTTTTCTTATGGATAAGCACGATACGGTGGGTATCGACTGCGTTGCAATGTGCGTTAACGATGTTATCTGTTGCGGAGCGAAGCCCCTTTTCTTTCTTGACTATATTGCTTGCGGAAAGAATGTTCCCGAGAAAATTGCCGATATCGTTAAGGGCGTAAGCGAAGGCTGTGTTCAGTCAGGCTCCGCACTTATCGGCGGCGAAACTGCCGAAATGCCCGGCTTTTATCCCGTTGATGAATATGACC
>CAZCQI010000142.1:0-3990 GCA_964500795.1 uncultured Eubacteriales bacterium | reverse complement strand
ATCCACCCCGGCACAAATGTTGGCAAAGGCAAAGACGACACTCTCTTCGCTCTTGTTGACGGTCAGGTTCGCTTCGAGCGTCTCGGCAGAGATCGCAAAAAAGTAAGCGTTTATCCTGTTGAGCAGTAATCAAATGCAAAAAGAAACCTCTTCGCAAAAACGCGAGGAGGTTTTATTTTTTTAGTTTTTTCTCAAATCCGTTTTAACGTATTCCGTATCGAATTTTTCAATGCCTTCCGAAACCAGATCCATTGTTCTGTTGTAGGAATTTTTCATTTCGGATACCCTGCCCACTGCCGAATATTTCTGAGACCAATCATCATTTTCAGTAAGTGGGATTATCATATATTTTGTGCCGCCGCTGACACTGAAGCGGTTTGCCCATGTAGGAGTGGCACCGATATCATCAAGAATAACAGAACCGTCCTCAAGCCTTTTAAAAGTAGTTTCAAAAACAAGTCCGTCTTCTGTATGCCCTGTTTTAAGATTCATTCTTGCGGCAAGCTGATTGGAAACTGCATTACCCATGGAATAAAGGCAAACAGTCTGTTTATTTGAAATCTCTGAGGAAAGAATATCAATAGGCTCAACAACGTGAGGGTGACCCCCTACGATAACGTCAACGCCCAAATCGCAAAGCTTCTGAGCCATTGTTTTTTGATAATCGTTTGGGGAAAGTACATATTCATCGCCCCAATGGATGTATACCATTATTGCTTCTGCTCCGTCAGCACGCATTGAAGCAATATTTTTTTCGATATCAACGTAAAATGAATCAAGGTCGTTGTAATCAAAAGAATTTATATAATCCTGAACCTCGGTACTCATAAGAATACCGTTGAGAGCCTTCCGCCCTTCGGAGGCGACGGTTTCATAAGTATAATTTATTATACCTATTTTAATGCCCTTCAAATCTTTAACAATATACCTTTTATCCTCTTGGGTAAAGGTGCCTGTTTGGTCGAGCCCCGCATCCTCTACCACCTGCTGAGTACGGTTAAAGCCGTGCACCGAGGTATCGTACGAGTGATTGTTAGCCGTTAAAAGCATATCAACACCGCTGTTTTTCAGGCAGGCTACAATATTATCGGGGGCGTTAAAGCAAGGATAGCCCGTGTATTCATATTCGTCACCGGCACAGGTGACCTCTAAATTTGCCACCATATAATCATAGCTGCTGTATAATTCCGTTGAATATTTAAAAATATCCGAAAAATCATAGCTTCCGTCTGATTTTTGGTGATACTTAAGTATGGGCGAATGAATGAGTATATCTCCCGTACTGCCTATTTTAACCGAAACCTCTTCAAAAGCCGCTTCGGTGGTTTGCTCTTGCGGTTTTGCACCCGCCTGAACCGCTTGGGTAGAGTCTTCATCGTTTCTGTTAAAAAGCAAAACGCCCAGAACGACGGCAAGAATCACCGTTATGCAGACGAACGTCTTGAAGCCGTAATATTGAGTAAGCTTTCTCCTCTTCCTTTTCATTATATATAATACACCTCTGTTTCCTTTTGATTTTATCACATTGCCCGAATATTTTCAACACAATTCGTCAGTTTACGATTTAATTCGTCATCAGCCGGGGTTTTAATTGTTGTGCCGAAAATCAATTTACAAAGTATTCACAAAAAACTTTTCAAAAAAGGTTGACAAAATCTTCTTATGGGGGTATATTATTAACAGAGTTAGCACTCGAACCAACAGAGTGCTAACGAGTGCTAAGGCAGTGAGGTGATACCTATGGCAGAGCTTACTCCCCGCAAGCAACGCATACTTGCGATTATAATCGAACGCTTCATTGCCACGGGTGAGCCCGTAGGCTCAAAAGCGATATGTGCCGAAATGGGCAACGCTGTTTCCTCAGCCACCATAAGAAACGATATGGCGGATCTTGTGGAAATCGGTCTTCTTGAACAACCCCACACCTCAGCCGGCAGAGTCCCTTCTCAAGCAGGTTACCGCTACTATGTTGATAATCTGATGTCCTCATACGAAATAGGCGCAGAAGAACAGGAGCGAATAAAAATATGGCTTCGATCTTTTTCCGGCGAACCGGATAGGCTCCTTGAAAAAGCAGGCAGTATTCTCGCCGAGCTTACGGATTGCGTTGCAGTTTCCTCCTCCCCTGCGGACAGCGAGGCTCGCATCCGACGAATCGAGCTTGTTCCTCTTAGTCGCCACACGGCTATGGTAGTCCTTCTTGCTACATCGGGTATTTTAAAAAGCACGGTAGTCAGAAGCGATACGGAAATCAATGTTGATATCGCTGAGGTTTTCTACAACATAAGCCAAACCTACTTTGTAGGAAAAAGCGTTTCGGATATCAGCGTAACCTTTATACAAACGCTTGTCGCCTCTTTAGGTGACCGGGTTTTCATAATGTCACCTTTTCTGTGCGCTATATCGGATCTTTGCGAAGCGGTTAAAACAACGACGCTTCATCTCAAAGGTCAGTCAAACATATTAAACCACAGTGAGCTTTCCGAGGATGCTTTCATTCTTATGGATTTCTTAAACAGAAGAACTCCCCTTGAAAATATGCTCGGCTCATATAAAAAACCGCTGAATGTAGCAATCGGAACCGAAAATGCCTACCGCGAATTAAAAAAGTCAACCACAATTTTTTCAAAATATACGGTAGGCGATCGGGACAGCGGCTCCATCGGCATAATAGGACCTACAAGGCTCGACTATGCAAGGCTTATTCCAAGTATTAAATATTTAGCAGGTGTTATCGGAACGCTTCTTTCCGAAACATTGGATGAAGAATAGGGTGAAAAAATGGCAGAAGAAAACAAAACAACAAACCCCGAAGCCACCGAAGAAACCACCGAGGTTAACGCGGAAGCATCGGAACAGAAACAAAAAAAATCGAAAAGATCAGAAAAGAAAAACGAAATTGAAAATCTCAAAAATGAAATCGAAAAGTTGAATTCGGATATTGCCGCCGCGAAGGATACTCACCTTCGAACCTTGGCAGAGTACGATAACTACCGCAAGCGCTCTCAAAGAGAAAAAGAGGCCGCATACGGTGATGCAAAAGCAAATACTTTAAAACAGCTTCTCCCCGTTCTTGATAATTTTGACAGAGCGGCAGAAAATAAAACCGATGATATAGAGGTTTACCGAAAAGGAATTGAAATGACCCTCACTCAACTCAAAGAGATTCTTAAAAATCTTGAGGTTGAAGCCTTCGGCGAAGTGGGTGATGAGTTCGACCCGAATATCCACAGTGCGGTTATGACGGTTGAAAACAGCGAGCTTCCCGAAAACTCAATAGCGGCGGTTTTTGAAAAAGGCTACCGAATCGGCGACAGAATCTTAAGATTCGCAACCGTTCAGGTCACAAACTAACACTGTGAAAAACTTACTTAAATATATTTGGAGGTAATTATTATGGCAAAAACAATCGGTATCGACTTAGGTACAACAAACTCTTGCGTAGCAGTTATCGAAGGCGGCGAGCCTGTAGTTATTGCAAACGTTGAAGGCAACAGAACAACTCCCTCTGTTGTAGGCTTCAGCAAATCCGGAGAAAGACTTGTAGGTCAGGTCGCAAAGCGTCAGGCTGTTCAGAACCCCGACAGAACTATTTCATCTATCAAGAGACAGATGGGTACGGATTACAAGGTTGAAATTGACGGCAAATCCTACACACCTCAGCAGATTTCAGCTATGATTCTTTCAAAACTCAAAGCAGATGCTGAAAGCTACCTGGGCGACAAGGTAACAGAGGCAGTTATCACCGTTCCCGCATATTTCACAGACTCTCAGCGTCAGGCAACCAAGGATGCAGGTAAAATCGCAGGTCTCGAGGTTAAGAGAATTATCAACGAGCCTACTGCTGCAGCTCTTGCTTACGGTATAGATAAGGAAACCGACCAGAAGGTTATGGTTTATGACCTTGGCGGCGGCACCTTCGATGTATCTATCATCGAAATGGGTGAAGGTGTTCAGGAGGTTCTCGCAACCGCAGGTAACAACCGTCTC
>CAZCQI010000141.1:0-4039 GCA_964500795.1 uncultured Eubacteriales bacterium | reverse complement strand
CGGATTTTATCAATCATTTCTTTTTCACGGCCGGTATCACGGAGCATTACATTATAAGTAAGTCGGAACATACTTCCCATATTGGTACTCTTAACACGGATAAGGTCGTGAGAAATTGTAAATTCAGCGAAAATATCATCAAAAATACCTGTGTAATCCAAATCCTCCGGGATTGTTATGGTGAATATTTTAAATGTTTCCGAGTTCTTTTTTGTACCGAAGTCCAATCTGTTATAAAGAACGAAAATAATACACATTATAACAGTAAACAATACAGCAAAACCAATGTATCCCATGCCTGCAATAAGCCCTGCACCCATTGCTAAAAACAGGGTACATATTTCTTTCGCTGTTCCCGGAACACTTCTGAAACGTACCAGACTGAAAGCACCTGCAACAGCAACACCTGTTCCTACATTTCCGTTTACAAGCATAATTACCACACAGACAACGGCAGGAAGCAGAGCGAGAGTTATTACAAAACTCTTTGTGTATCGTGTGCGATACATATATGCAAAAGCCATAATAAGCCCCAGCACAAGAGCAGAACCAAGACAAAGCATAAAATCAGTTACGCTGATAACTGTCGTCAGGTCGGTATCAAATAAACCTTTGAATAAATTTTCAAGCATCGGTATTTACCTCCAACATATTATATGAATTTATTTTATGATTCTCAGGAAAAATGAGTGTTTTGTATGCCGTTCCGTATTTTGAAAAGGATGTTTTATATATTTTTTCCTTTGACAGCACTTCTGTCATCCACAACGGAATTCCGCCCGAGCATTTGATTTCCATAAGGACCTTACCCTCGGGGAGGATTTGAGTGCCGTACGCTTCGGCTTCAAGTGATAAATCCTCTCGTCTGCAAAGAATAGTATCATCGAATGTCACACGGAAATCACTGTCTTGAGAATAATATGCTTCTCGTTCATAAGAAAGAAATACGGTGGGATGAAGCGTTCCGTAGTATTCAAGGAAGTAATCAATTTCATCCGATATCTGAGAATGACTGTCAGTGTGCTTTTCTCCCGATAGCCATTTCATCGCTTCGGTTTCCGGTAGGGATATTCTACGCTTATACACCACATGTTTATATTTCTTTTTCAGCTCCACAAAAACCGTACTGTCGGCTTCTGCCTTGCTGTAACTGCGGATTCGTAATTTTTCCTTATAGGTCGGTTTTTCTATAGAACGGCGTATTAAAAGATAAGTATCGGTATCGTAATAAAGATTACGGATGGTTGTTCTTCCGTATTTATCAAGCTTCATATACGGTTCCATCGCCGCAAGAACTTTTTCTTTCTGTTCAGCAGACAGCAGATATTTCAGCTCATACCTTTTGAATACGGTTTGAAATGACATAAAAAACCTCCTGTACAATGATGCACTCATTGTACAGAAGGTAGATTGAAGTTTGATTGAAGTTTTTTTAAACTTTTTTAATCGGTATCGTTACTCTCAGTTCCACAAGTGAATTGTAGCAAAGGACTTCTATATGACCTTTATGAGTTTCAGTAATAGATTTTGCAATGGCAAGACCGAGACCGTAGTGTTTATCCTCGCCGTTTCTTGCTGTGTCAACACGGTAGAAGCGTTCAAATATCTGCTTGCGGTGTTCTTCGGGTATTTCGTCACCGTTATTGATAACAGAAAGAACAGCGACGCCGTGTTCTTTTATAAGTCTGAGATTTATTGTTTTTCCGTCTGTACTGTGGCGTATTCCGTTATCAAGCAGGATTGATACTAACTGTTTAAGCTGAGAGCTGTTACCTTCAACGGTTATTCCGTCTTGGGTATTGCATATAAGCTCCAGTCCGTTTTCAAATGCCACACTTTCAAAGGGAAGTGCTTCTCCCTGAACAAGACGGCTGAAATCAATTATTTCCATCTGTGGTGTTACACTTTCTGTACGGGCAAGCTCGAGGAGCTGACCGACAAGCATACCCATTCTTTCGTTTTCGTAAAGGATGTTATCAAGCCATTGGTTTTCGCCGATTTCACGGGACAGAAGCTCTGCATTTGCACTGACAACCGATACGGGAGTTTTTAGTTCGTGACCTGCATCGGATATAAACTGTTTTTGTTTCATATGGTTTTCTTCAAGTGGACGGATGATTTTTTTTGCAAGAAACTGCGATAAAAAGAAAAAGACAATCAATGCCATTCCGCCAAAAATAAGAGTATATCTGAAAAGAGTTGCAGCATTTTCATTGATAACTGTATTATCCATAAAAACAACGAGGTTGTAGCCCGATTTATCTGTTTTATAAAACGCAAGATCTTTGTCAGTTCCCTTTGTTTTCTTACCTTTGATTATTTCAGTTGCAAGCTCCTTCAGTTCATCGTCGCTGTGGATATTAGGCTGGCTGTTTCTGATTTCGAGCACACTGCCGTCATAGGACATAGCCACAGTATAAAAGGTTGAAAGCTGAAACACCGGTGATTCAGCAAAGCCGGGATTAAATCTGTTACCGCCATCAGGCTTAGGCATAATCGGCGTCATATCATCAAAAGAATTTGAAAGGGTGTACATTTCTGTATGTGCAGTCATCATAGCAATATTCCGCCTTGACATTTCTATATAGCTTGAAGCATAAATTACACCGAGAGTACCAACCCATAAAAGAACAAGAACGGACATAATAGCAGCAACAATTTTTCTTCTTGATTTTTTAAACATCACTGCACCTCAATTCATAACCGATGCCTCTCACGGCTTTGATTTCGGTTTTTGCTTCCACAAAGGCAAGCTTTTTTCGGGTAAAGGACATATATACTTCTACATTATTGTATTCCGCATCGCTTTCAAAGCCCCATATTTTCATGGCAAGCTGTTCACGGGTCAGGATCTGTGCTGAATTTACAATAAGATATTCGAGTATTTTATATTCCTTTTCGCTTAGTCGTACACTTTGCCCGTTTGTAATGCAGGACAGTGTAAGTGCGCCTGTGTCAAGAGTGATATCTCCGAAAGAAAGAACGCTGTCGGTTGTTCCGAGAGTGCGTCTGCCGAGAGCACGCAGACGTGCAAGTAGCTCTTTTGTCATAAAAGGCTTTGTCAGATAATCGTCAGCACCGCTGTCAAGTCCCGTAACCTTATCGTCAAGCTCAGCCTTTGCCGTAAGCATAAGGATTGGTGTGGTTATGCCTTTTGAACGTGCCTTTTTTGCAACCTCATAGCCATTCATACCGGGAAGCATAACATCAAGAATTATTATGTCATAAATATTGCTTTCAATAGCCGTAAGACCGTCGGTTCCGTTATCATAATGATCCACATCATATTTTTCAAGACGGAGAATTTCACAAAGAGCCTGTGCCATTCTTTTTTCGTCTTCAATCAGTAGAATTCTCATAGCTACACCTCCACATTTTAATTATTATATCATAAATATTGAAGTTTGATTGAAGAAAATCAGAAAAGCATTGAAGAAAATCAGAAAAGCATTGTGATTTTTTAAACTTATGATACTGATGTTCATTTTTTTATTCATTCAGCTGTTGAAAAAAGCTTTTTCGGGTAAAGATGCAAACATTGACATAAGAAGCTTGCAATAAAATATTGATATTTCGCACCAGATGCGGTAAGATAATAAGCAAGTCTATTGGAGTGCTTTTATGTCAGGCTGCACACCGCCATATGAAATTACAGATAAAATTTTAAACCTTGTTGCATCAATTTCGGAAAAAATCGGCAGAGTTACAGAACGCAGTAATATTGGCTCAAAGCCACATTTGAGAAAAAACAATAAAATTAAATCAATCCATTCATCCCTTGCAATTGAGGATTTGAAAGAGATTTATAATCAACAGAAATAAAATAACCGTCTGTAAAAAAACTTTTGTTTTTTTACAGACGGATTTAATTATTTTGCAGGAGGAACGTTGATTTCAAGGTCTGTCAACGGGAATGAGCAGCAAGGATGAATGCAGCCGAACTTATAATCTGCAAGACGGCGGTATTCAAGATGCTTCGGCACGTAAACCTTGCCCGAAATCAAGTGTGAATGACAGAATCCGCATTCACCGCTACGGC
>CAZCQI010000140.1:0-4188 GCA_964500795.1 uncultured Eubacteriales bacterium | reverse complement strand
TAAATGTTTCGTCTTTCTGAGAATTGTAAATCGGCTCCGTAACAGTCATAGTGAAAGCAGTTTCGGCGAAATCGCTTCTGTCGCCCGTGAGCTTCGCGCTTTGTACCCGCGCTACGGCAATAAGGTCGGAAGCATATGTTATTCCCTCAATTGTATCGTAGTTATATGCATAGCAAACAGTCTTGGAAACTACCTTTTTGCCGTAAGAGTCTCCTGTGGGGGCGATCAGCTGATTATCCGTAGCTTTAAGAAATACTGCCGTTCCCGTTGCAGCCGCCAGAATAACCGCAGCTGCCGCTATAATCAGTTTTTTCTTCATTGCTGCAACCTCACTTAAAAGGTTACGGTATCAAGAAGGTCTTGCGAGGTTTTATCAAAGGAGCAAAGAATTCCGCGATTCGCAGAATAACCGAAAACGAGGTTATTTATATAAGTTGCTCTTGAAAAATCCCGGATATTTGTGTTGTTATCGGAGGTTACCTTGTAATCCCCTGCGTCAGACAGTGTTTTTTCTGCCTCATTCACTCTTAAAGCAAGCACACCTGCAGTAATCTTTTCAGATTGCGAATAGCCGTTTGCGTATGCCCACACGTAATCGCTTTTACTGTAAGGAATATACATAATGTTATTTTCGCTGTCCCGGCAAAGTGCCTTGTGGTCGTAATAAGCATCGGAATAAACAAAGCTCGATCTGTTATCGGTTTCAACGGAAGCTATTGTGAATTTATCACATTCCTTGGGATTTTGGGGGTCGCTGACGTCAAAAAGCGAAACCTTTAACCCGTTATTTGCACCGTTTTCGTCGCCGTCAACACCCACACCGAGAACAAGATTTTCTCCAACAGGGTGAAGATATGCGGAATACCCCGGGATTTTCAATTCGCCTTTTATTACGGGCGCGGCGGGGTCCGAAAGGTCTATTACAAAGAGAGGGTCTGTTTGCTCAAATGTAACAACATAAGCGGTATCCCCCGTAAAACGAACCGACTTTATTGTTTCGCCCTTTGCAATATTTTCAACCGAACCTATAATTTTCAAATCATCACCGAGAACGTAAAGCTGATTTATAAGGCTGTCGCCCCAATTTCCGCTTGTGGTGGCAATTCTTAAATTGCCGTTATATTCATCAATACTGAACTGATTGAGAGCGTGCCCCTTAACGCAACCGTTTCCGAGATATTTTATTTCGTAATTTCTGATATCAAATTTATAGATCTGAGTTTTTTCATCTGAGGAAGAGCCGAAAATTTCAGTGGCATAATCCCCGTTATCATACTCAGTGCTTGTAGCATAAAGAGTTTCGGTGGTGCAGTAAACATTTTCACCTGCGCCTAAAACGGCTTTTGTTTTAAGTGTATTTTCATCATCCGTATCCATTACGGAAGCTACGAGATAGCTTGAATCGTTAACCTCCTCCATAACACATACATCGGAGCTTGAAATTCTTGAAAATTCCTCGTCATTACAGCTTATTTCGGGAACACAATTTGCTTTAACAACATCCGTATCTGCTGTAATATCCACATAGTAGTCTGAAATTACAACAAGCTCATCACCGATAAGACGCGAGGACACATAATTTCCCTGCTGATAGATCCTCCACTCTTCTTTCGGGTTTTTAATATCCGAAATATCAAAGGATACTGCTATTGTAACAGAATCACCGTAGCCGTAATACACTTTCTCGGCATTCCCGTCTGAGCAAGTACCGTTCAGAAGAGCAAGAAGTCTGTTACCCGAAACATATATTTCCGATATATTCATATAGTAGATTCCATTATCCGCAGGAGGGTCAACGCTAACCGTTCCCACGGTTTTAAGCTCACCGTCATTCTGAGGCTCTACTATTGAAACCGAGCAATCATAATCAAGAACGGGAATTCCGTTTTCTGCAGTTTCCTGCTCTTTCTCTTCTTCCGCAGCACCTTCCTCATCATTTTCGGAATCATTCGGGTTATATCCCGGAGTCGTTTTTTCTGCCGTATTTACAGAAGTTGTTTTCGAAATATCCAAGGAATCATCCAAAACCTCATAAAAGGTTACCCAATCAGGCTCGTTCGGGTTAACGATATAAAGATATTTACCGTCGTTTTTTATTATATCCGCTTCGCTTACACCTTGCACCTGCTCGTTTGTTTCACCGTGGTCAGATGAGCTTCCCTCCAAATCCTCCTCGGTTAAAGTGCCGATTTCCGCATTGTATTTATTATAATAAGTCGAGCTTTGAAGCGTAACGGAGGAACCCGTTCCCGTACTGCTGTCATTCACTGCAAAATTTTCCGCCGCTGCATCCTTGCTATTGGAGAAAAAGCCCGTAATTGAATTACGTATACTGTAGCTTTTATAATTCTTTGAATATTCCGCAAAAAGCTCTTCGATTTCCGAATAATCCTGAATTTCGGTCTGAACTTCATCTTTGCTTTCTTTGACGGGCGTTTCCTGCCACGGCTTCACCACCGCAACACTCGTTACCGCTATTATGACCGCTGCCGCCGCGGCAACCGCTCGGTAAAGTCTTTTTCTGTTTTTTCGTTTACTCGGATTAAGTTTTTTTGTGTTTTCTGTGTTTACATCCTGTGGGATATCTTTAAGCTTATGGGATATATTTTCTGCCGAAAGGCTCTCGGGCAGAGTTATGTTTTCAACGGTTTTAAGGCTTTCATTCATTTCTGAAAGCTCTTCACTAAGAACTTCAAAATTCTTTTCTTCGTTCATTTCTTCTGCTCCTTTCAAGATAAAATAGCTTTAAGTTTTTCGAGGGCGCGTTTTTGACGGGAGCGCACCGTTCCCTCGGGCATATTGAAAATAATACCCAGCTCGCGGCTCTTGAAGCCGCCTATTACGGAGAGTATAATTATTTGCCCGTCGGGCGGAGTGAGAGAAGAAAGCGCCTCCTTAAGCTCGGTACTGCTGATGTGATTTTCTTCGCTTTGCGCTTCGGTTAAAAATTCATAATCCTCAATGGGTAAAGTATCGGGTAGCTTATTTTTCTTCATTAAAGCCGTTTTGCATTTGTTGGAGAGTATTTTAAATATCCAGGCTTTAAAAAGAGTGTTATCTTTTAATGTATGTATGCTTTTCCACGCGGAAAAAACTGCCTCCTGAACCGCATCCTCCGCTTCCTCGGGAGAGCCTGTCATATACAGTGCAAATCTGTATAATTCCGTAGCATAATATGAATAGATTTGTGAAAATGCCGCATTGTCCCCTTGCTTTGAACGTTCAATTAAAAAATCATTGTCTGCATTATTCAATATTTTCACCCCATTTTTACTCTCCGTCTATATAGAGTCATATTTTTCCTGCTTTGTTGCATCTTTTTGAAAAAATTTTTCCTGTGCGTTAATTATATGGTAGCAATTTTATGGGAAAATGTAAACAAAAAATTAAATATAAGAATTTGTTTGCATTAGAGGGAGCTATGTGATACAATGTTATATGTATATCTATGCAATATTTTCCAATACGAAAGGACAGATATAAATGTCTTTACTGAAAAGACTTTTCGGAGATTATTCCGCCAAAGAAATCAAACGAATAAGCGGCATCAAGGATAAGGTTCTTTCTCTTGAGAGTGAGTATGCGGCTCTTTCGGATGAAGAGCTTCAGGCTAAAACTCCTGCGTTTAAAGAGCGTCTTAAAAACGGTGAAACTCTTGACGATATTCTCCCCGAGGCTTTTGCCGCCTGCCGTGAGGCGGCGTGGCGTGTTCTCGGCATGAAGCATTATCCCGTTCAGATTCTCGGCGGTATTATTCTTCATCAGGGCAGAATTGCCGAAATGAAAACAGGTGAAGGTAAAACCCTTGTTGCAACCCTGCCCGCATACTTAAACGGACTTACAGGCAAAGGCGTTCACATTGTTACGGTCAACGACTATCTTGCCAAGCGTGACTCCGAATGGATGGGCAAGCTGTACCGCTTTTTAGGCTTAACTGTAGGTCTTATTATCCACGACATGCCTAACGACATGAGAAAAAAGCAGTACGAGGCAGACATCACCTACGGTACAAACAACGAGCTTGGCTTTGACTATCTAAGGGATAACATGGTGGTTTACAAAGAGCACCGCGTTCAGCGTAAGCATATCTTCGCCATTGTGGACGAGGTGGACTCCATCCTCATTGACGAAGCACGTACTCCCCTTATCATTTCGGGCAAGGGTGACAAATCCACCGACCTTTACCAG
>CAZCQI010000139.1:0-4229 GCA_964500795.1 uncultured Eubacteriales bacterium | reverse complement strand
GGTCGTAAACCCTTTAAAATCAAAGGCTTTAACTAAATTTTAAAAGTAGGATTTGAGGATTGTTTTGCAAAAAACAACTAAGACGAACCGTCCCCTTGTCCTGTTTCGAATTGAAGATCCGATTTTTAACAGAAGTCATAGATTTGAAATGAAATAGTATTTAAGGAAAGGGTGATTTAATGAAAAAGAATATTGTTGATAACATATCACTTGAGATGATGCATAATAAAGAAACTGTGATCAACTCTACAGATATTTTTTATTCAGATGAACAGCTTATTGATAAGATAAAGTTAATAGATGATATTAATTTAAAAGGTGCAGTTGATGGTAGAACCCTATTAATTCATTCAGTTGTATATAAAAGGGAAAAAATATTTGATTTTTTATTGAACTCAGGTGCTAATATTAACTTAAAAGATAATGCAGGATTTACTGCACTTCATTCAGCCGTTTCGTCATCAAATTTGGTTGCTGCAAGAATTTTATTAGAAAATGGTGCAGATGTTAATGCAAAGGATGCTTTAGGAAATACCCCGTTATTTAATGCTTCCCAAATGGATGTTGAAATGATAAAGTTGCTTTTGGATAATGGTGCGGATTATGCGAGTAAAAATAATTTCGGTATTTCACCACAATTTGTTTTTCAGGCTTATCCTGAAATTTTTAACCTTATAAAAAACTATGATAACCAATCAGGGGAAACCAATCAGGACAAGACAGGGGGCGGTTCGAAACCACTGAAAAAGTAAGGTTTTGAGCGATCTGAACAGTCAAAAATTTGTCCTGATTTTGTTCAAAGAAAAGATTATTCAAAATTTGATAAAATGAGAGAAAATTGACGGAAATAGCGGTGTTTTCCAAATTAAATCAAGAGCGGTTTGCATCTGAAAAGCTGTTGAACCGCTCTGATTTATTTTGTGTTTTCACAAAACGGTATGCTGACAGTTTCTTACCTATTACCGATAACTGCTTATTGACACATTACCCTTAAAGGTTTATTATTATAACGAAATAATCAATCGGAGCTCTGACTATGTATATAAACGAAAAAACATTTAATACTCATCCTGAAACCACAGCCACCGAAAAGGAGATGCAAAGCTACCTTTTCCTTGAAGAAAACGGCGTTTCTTATATTCGCGCTGAGCACGATGAAGCGGCGACAATTGAGCTTTGCGAGGGTGTTGAAAAGGTGATTGGTGCAAAAATCTGCAAAAATCTTCTTCTTTGCAACCGCCAACAAACAAAATTCTATATGCTTCTTATTCCGGGGGATATGCCTTTTAAAACAAAATATCTTTCTTCTCAGATAAATTCTTCCCGTCTTTCTTTTGCAAGCGGGGAGCAAATGGAAAAACTGCTTAATGTTTCACCCGGCTCTCTTACGGTGCTTGCTTTGATGTTTGATAAGGAAGAAAATGTTGAGCTTCTTATTGAAAAAAATGTATTTGAAGACGAATATTTCGCTTGCCACCCTTGCGTTAATACCGCGAGCGTTCGTTTTTCAACCGCTGATTTAAAAGAAAAAATTCTTCCTGCTCTCGGCAGAAGCTACACGGTTGTTGATTTGGGGTGCCACGAGGATGAAGTTTAAAACAGCAGTCTTTGACCTTGACGGAACTCTTTTAGATACTCTCGGCGATTTAAGGGACAGTGTTAATTTTGCTTTGGAGAAAAATAACCTCCCTAATCGCACTACGGAAGAAATTCGAGCGTTTGTTGGCAACGGAATACGCCTTTTGATTGAACGATCCGTTCCCCAGAATACACCGCTTGAAACAGTTGATAAATGCTTTAACGACTTCAAGGAGCATTACAGGGATAATTCCGCAAATCTTACAAAGCCTTATGACGGTATTATTGAATTGCTGAACATTTTAAAATCAAATAATATCAAGCTTGCCGTTGTTTCCAACAAAGCGGATTTTGCAGTCAAAGCTCTTGTAAGTGAATATTTCCCCCATATTTTTGATTGTGCCTTCGGTGAGAGGGAAGGTATAAAAAGAAAGCCTGCCCCCGATACGGTTTTTGCCGCAATGGGTGAAATGGGGTCGGCTTTGTCCGAAACGGTTTATATAGGTGATTCCGAGGTGGATATAGAAACCTCGCGTAACTCAGGACTTCCTTGCGTAGCAGTAACCTGGGGATTCAGAGATAAATCCGTTTTAGAAGAGCTTAAACCTGAATATATTATAGATAAGCCGTCTGAAATATCAGATATCATTTTTAAAGAAAATTAACGAAAGAGGTAATATTGATGAAAGTTTTGCTTGTAAACGGTGCTCCTCACGAAAAGGGTTGCACCTATACCGCTCTTTGCGAAATCGAAAAAGAACTTAAAACCGCAGGTATAGAAACCGAGATTTTTTGGCTCGGAAATAAGCCTGTAAGAGGTTGCATCGGTTGCGGCGGTTGTGTTAATAACGGTGGTAAATGCGTATTTAATGATGATGTTGCAAATGTTCTTATTGATAAAGCCGCCGATGCTGACGGATTTATTTTCGGTTCTGCAGTTCATTATGCCGCACCCTCCGGCACTATTTGCGCCGTTCTTGACCGCGCCTTTTATGCAGGCGGCAAAAATTTCAAATATAAACCCGGTGCTGCGATTTTAAGTTGCCGAAGAGCAGGCTCAACCGCCGCTTTTGATGTTCTTAATAAATATTTTACCATAACCAATATGCCTGTTGTTTCCTCAGGTTATTGGAATATGGTTCACGGTTCCAAGGCGGAGGATGTTCTTCAGGATTTAGAAGGGCTTCAGGTTATGAGAACTCTCGGTAAAAATATGGCGTGGCTTCTTAAATGCATTGAACTCGGCAAAGAAAACGGAATCCCGAGACCTGCAGGCGAGCCGAAAGTCAGAACTAATTTTATAAGGTGATTGATTTTAAAACAGGTTAATGCTATAATAAATTTATCTAAAGTGAAAGGATGAGTCCAATGAATGATGTAAATGCTCTTTACGCCCTCTGGAAAGAAAAAGCTGTTCTCGATGCTGATTTGCAGGAGGAGCTCAGTTCTGTTGATGGCAAGGAGGAAGAAATTCTTGACCGTTTCTATAAAAATCTTGAATTCGGCACGGGCGGTCTTCGAGGTGTTATCGGCGCAGGTACTAACCGTATGAATGTTTATACCGTTGCTCAGGCAACTCAGGGTCTTGCAGATTATCTCAACGAAGAATTTGAAAACCCCAGCGTTGCCATTGCTTACGATTCCCGTATAAAATCCGATGTTTTTGCTGAGTGCGCCGCCGGCGTTCTCGCGGCTAACGGCATTAAAGTATATATTTATCCCGAGCTTATGCCTACCCCCATGCTTTCATTTGCTGTAAGAAGGCTCAACTGCTCTTCGGGTATCGTTATAACCGCAAGCCATAACCCTTCAAAATATAACGGTTATAAATGCTATGACCACAGGGGCTTCCAGATGACCGATGAAGGTGCCGCCAAAACATACGAATATATGAAAAAGGTTGATATATTTGACGGTGTTAAGCGTATGAGCTTCAATGATGCTCTCGCAGAAGATATGGTTGATTATATCGAGGATTGGCTCAAGGATGAATTTATTGAAAAGGTTCTCGAATGCTCGGTTAATTCCGATGTTGTAAAAAAATCCGGACTTAAGGTTCTTTATGCTCCTCTTAACGGAACCGGTAACAAGCCTGTTCGCAGAGTTCTTAAAAAGCTCGGTGTTGAGGATTTAAGAGTTGTTAAGGCTCAGGAAAAGCCTGACGGCAATTTTCCCACCTGCCCTTATCCCAACCCCGAAATTCGCCAGGTGTTTGAGGAAGGTCTCAAAATGACTGACGAATTCCCCGCAGATCTTATGATTGCAACCGACCCCGACTGCGACCGTGTAGGTATTGCAGTGCGTGACGGCGGCGAATATAAGCTTATGACAGGTAACGAGGTAGGCGCAATGCTTTGCGAATATCTTCTTTCTCAGTTAAAAGAAAAGGGTAAGCTTCCCGAAAAGCCGATTATAGTTAAAACTATTGTTACAACCCCGCTTATTTCTGCGATTTGCGATGAATACGGCGCAGAGATGGCAGATCTTCTTACAGGCTTTAAGTATATCGGAGAGCTTATTACCGAGCTTGAAGAAAAAGGCGAGGCGGATCGATATGTTCTCGGACTCGAAGAGAGTTACGGCTACCTTACAGGCACTCACGCCCGTGATAAAGACGGCGTTAATGCCGCAATGATTATCTGCGAAATGGC
>CAZCQI010000138.1:0-4235 GCA_964500795.1 uncultured Eubacteriales bacterium | reverse complement strand
GGATATGCCCTTGTAACGAAGAGGACAGAAAAACTTATGATACCTGGGCAGTTCAGCTTATCACAAAAACCCTGACGGTGTACTATCAATGCTCAAAGGATGAAAAAATCCCAGGGGTCATATACAATGTTCTGAGAAATTATTATGAACTGCTGAGTTCGGGAGAAATCAAGCTTTTTGATTGGGGTAAAGCGCGGTGGTATGAGTGTTTCATCGCAATCAATTTTACATATGAAAGATACGGTGAAGAATGGCTTGTTGACCTTGCCGGAATTCTCAAAGAGCAGGGAACAAACTATAACGAGGTAACAGCGCTGTGGCAAAGACCGCTGAACCGATGGAGATTTGAAACACATATAGTAAACCTTTGTATGATGCTTAAAACCGAGGCGGTTACCTGCGATATATTGAACGAGAATTATACGGACAACGCAGAAAAGCTATACGAGATTTTATATAAATACAACGGAACTCCCGTAGGGCTTTTTACAGGTGACGAGTGCCTTTCGGGACTGAGCCCCATTCAGGGAACAGAGCTTTGTTCGGTGGCAGAGCAAATGTATTCTTATGAGCTTTTATATGCTTGTACGGGTGAAGAAAAATGGGCAGAGCGCCTTGAAGTTCTTGCTTTCAATGCTTTACCTGCCACAATAAGCGATGATATGTGGACTCATCAATATGTTCAGATGAGCAATCAGATTGCTTGTCAGAGATTTCCCGGTAAACCTATATTCAGAACCAACAGCGAAGAATCGCATCTTTTCGGACTTGAACCCAATTTCGGCTGTTGTACCGCAAACTTTAATCAGGCATGGCCCAAATTTGCGCTTTCTGCATTTATGTATAACGGGGACGAGGTAATAAACGCCGTACCTGTACCCGCAGTGCTTAAAACCGAAGATAAATTTATTGAACTTGAAACTAACTATCCCTTTGAAAACAGCTTTAAATATACCGTTCAAGCTAAAAAAGCATTTACTTTTAAAATACGAATCCCTTCTTTTGCCCAAAATGTTCGCGTAAACGGTGAAAAAGCTTCGGGTGGCACACTTTCCTTTCAAGTGAGCGCAAACGAAAAGCTTGTGCTTAATATAAGCTTTGACGTTTCCCCCTGTTTTGAAAAAAGACCTCACGGGCTGAATACAGTGAAATGCGGTTCTCTTGTTTTTTCCGTTCCGATTAAATATGAAAAGAAAATGCTTGAGTATGAAAAAGACGGGGTCGAAAGAAAATTCCCGTATTGCGACTATGAATATATCCCCCTTTCCTCTTGGAATTACGCCTATTGCAATACAAACCTTTCAGTTCAAAGGAATGAAATAAGCGATATTCCGTTTTCGTCTGAAAAGCCTGCCGTAACTGTTAAAGCAAGTGCAAAGAAAATAAATTGGGGCTTTGAGGACGGCTATGAGACTGTTTGTGCAAAAATCCCCGAATCTTGCGAGACATCAGGCGAAGAAAAGGAGATAACCCTTTATCCTTATGGGTGCGCAAAGCTCAGAATGACTGAGCTTCCGTTAATAAAAGAATAACAAACAAAGTGACTGTAAAAAACGTTCGTTTTTTTAGCTGACGCCACATAAGGCAGTAATTTTAAAATACTAACTTATGGGCGTTGCAAGGAAAGAAAATCAGAGAGAGGTTTCGGCTTCTCTCTTTTTCTTATATTTGCGCATTAGACAAACCCTCCTTTAATTAGTACAATGAAAGCAGCTGAAGGCATCATAGAACGGTTAAAAGAGCAAAATCAGACTGAGTGGGTACAAAGAATGAGCAATATTCAGGCACGGGCAAGAGAAATTGTGTGTAATGATTTGATTTACAGCTGATACAATAATTAAGAGTAGAGATTTTACCTTCTGCTCTTAATTTTTATTTAAAAAAGAGAATATCGTTGACATTGTATCAATATAATGATATAGTTATATTGTATCAATAGAATGATATAAAATGTTTGGGTAGTGAGGTATTATTATGGTTTTATATCACGGTTCTCCTGAAATAGTTGAAAAACCGATTTACGGTTTTGGCTCTGATAAAAACGATTATGGCAGAGGGTTTTACTGTACGGAAAAATTCGAACTTGCAAAAGAGTGGGCTTGCCCGACTATAAAGGATGGGTTTGCAAATAAATATGAGCTGGATGTTTCTGATTTGAATGTGCTCTATCTTAATAAAGATGGCTATAATATACTTAATTGGATTGCAATTCTTCTTGACAATCGTACCTTTCAGAAGCGTTCACCAATATCCCGTCAGGCAAGTAAATATATTTTAGAAGAATTTCTTCCCGATATTTCAGGTTATGATGTTATATGGGGATACAGGGCTGACGATTCGTATTTTTCTTATGCGAAAGACTTTTTGAACAATGTCATCTCTGTAAGTCAGTTATCACAGGCGATGAAATTAGGCGAGCTTGGTGAACAGATTGTTCTTATGTCACCGAAGGCTTTTGATAAAATAAAATTCATAGAGTATGAAATTGCAGACGGCAGTATTTATAATGCTAAACGTATGGAAAGAGAAAACAGAGCAAAGAGAGCATATCTTGATAATCACGGTGCGGACTTCATAATAAATCCGAATGATTTATATGTACGGGATATTTTAACAGGGCAGGTGAAAAATGATGACCCACGCTTACGATGAAATTCATCTTGACGATGCAATGGAAACTTTGGGTGGTGCGGTAGAATATGCTACGCTCTTCTGTAATATGGACGGTCAGGAATTTTTGAATTTGTTTATTACAAGCGGTATTGCCGATGAGTACGGAAGAGGTAATGTAAAGTTTATTTCGGGTATGTCGGGTATTGAATTAGCAAGACACGTTTTAGAAAAGTGTGGCAAAAAATCAAGTGACATTGCGGAAATGCCTTACATTGATTATCCTCCCGAATATTGGATAGGTTGGATTTTGGCATATTATCAGTGGTATACAGGCAAAACATTTACTTCTATCTGCAAGAGGATCTCTTATGAAAATCTTTATAATTTATACGGTGTTCTGCACGAAGCCGATCCTAACAAAGCTGTGGATGTATTTAATAATATTATGCAGAAAAGCAGTGAAACTAATCTTGCACGACTTCGTAAAGAGAGTAACCTTTCTCAATCAGAACTTGCAAGAGCTGCGGATATATCCATTCGCTCAATACAGCTTTACGAACAGCGAAAAACAGATATCAACAAAGCTCAATACAACCACCTTAAGTCAATTGCTAAAGCTCTTGGCTGTATACCCGAAGATTTGTTGGAGGAATAAAAATGACAGATACCGAAAGCTGATGGCAAAATATGAGCGAGAGCAAAAAGAGCTTGCCGTAACTGTTTCGGAGGGTCAGGAAACATTAAAATCTGCTGAACAGAAAGCTGTTGACTTAAGGCTACTTCTTCGCACCTTCAGAGAGATGACGGATATACAGGAACTTACACCTACACTTGTCAATTCACTTATCGAGCGTATTGAGGTTCATAACAATGATAAATCAAGCGGTCATTGTTTTGTGAAGGTGGATATTTATTTTACAGGTGTCGGAATGATTTGTATTCCAACCGAAGAAGCAATTGCCATAATGGAAGAAGCAAGAAAGAATCCGCAAGAATACCACATTGTAGCTTAACAAAGAGAAAAACGGTGCAACCCCAAACGGGGTTGCACCGTATCTCTCAAAAAACATCCTTATGGGGCGTGCCCATTACAGCCCCTTTATGTTTTTCAGTAAGTTTATTTCATCAATCACCCAAGAGACCGTAGTATCTGCCCATCCAATAGGGGAGGAGGTAGATATAAGGCATCATGGATTTCATTCCGTTAGCACCTGAGGTTCCGGGAAGAGTTGCTGTACGGTTAACGGTTTTGCTGTTGATATTTGCAAATTCTTCCGCACCGGAATCGCATATGAAGGGATTTCCGTCATAGTGAACTACAAGTCTTGAAGAATATTCAACAGGGTACTTAAGCTGAGCGGGAATACCCATTTTCTCCTGCTCCGTATCCCATACGAGATCTTTTCTATAGCTGTTGAAAACAGGCCATCTCACAAGGTCGAGATTCATTTCGGAAAGGGATTTAGCCGCATTTTCAATATCGCAGGCATTGTTTGTCAGCGCACCGTAAACGATATTGAACATAGGTGCACGTTCAACCTTTTCGTAATCAAAATGATGAGTAAGTCCCATTTTGAAAATTTCTTTTTCTGCCTCATTATCTGTGTAAACAATAAGGGGGT
>CAZCQI010000137.1:0-4296 GCA_964500795.1 uncultured Eubacteriales bacterium | reverse complement strand
AGGGTGCGGTATCGGTGTCGTTCAAAAATTCCCATATAGTCTGTGCGGCGGCGGGGGTAAATGTCAAGAGAAAACCATAAAATTTTTCAAAACCTCAAAAGTGCCTGCTTTACCGGGTTTTCGGCACTTCATTTATGGGTGCGGCTATGGGGTGGTTGCAATGAAAGGAAGACTATAAGGGGTGGTTTGTAGACATTTTTAGTCGATTTGTTGTTTTTATTAAATTTGATATCAGTTGAATAAAGTACGTTTAATCGTACTCTAAAACTTGACTTCAATAATTGTTTAATATATAATGATAACAGCTTACGGAAGGAGACTGAAAAAATGACTGATTTTAAGATAGATGATATTGTAAAATTTACTGTTGAAGATGTTGAATACTATGGCAGAGTCACAAATGTAACTTCTAAAAAAATTTCTGTTTGTGATTTAGACGAATATGATGAATATATTATCAGTAAAGATAAAGCCGTCTTTGTTGAGCCTGTATATCTGAATAAAGATACCTATCAAAAATTAGCGAGGTATGAAATTACCTTGCCGGATGTCATAAAGGCCAATGTTGTCGAAAACATAGTTAATGTTGATAACTATATCGTTACACTAGAAGATATTTACTGTGCACTGAAAAAATTCTGCGGAAAAACAATTGATATAGATAAATTCGACACAGAATGGTTTGAATATTTTAATTATGTTCTTCAGGAAACAACATACGAAAATGAGCCTGACTTCTTTTATAACAGAAATGCAGTTCTTTCTAAAACAGCTGATGCCTTAATGGAGTTGGTTTTCTATGATTTTGAAGAGGATTTTACTGATGCTTTTATTGCTCTTGGAAATTTTCTTGAAGATGAAAGCAAGTCCGTTTCAGAACGCAGATACCCTGAATGGGCTCAGGTTGATTTGCTGTACTCTCTTAAAGATAACTGCTCATTAAATATTGCAAGTGATGAAGAAGCGGAGCTTTATAAAAAATTTGCAGAAGAGCTTGCCGAAAAAGGAAATAAACAAGGACTGCTGGCAGTCGGTTACGGTTGCTATGGCGGAGACAGAGTTTTTCCATGCGATTGGAAAAGGGCGGAAGAATGTATGCTCCGTCTTATTGATACTGTTGATTATATGCCTGACCAAGCCTTTTACGCAAACACCTTGGGTTACATTTATTATTACGGAAGAACTACAGAGGGTGTACCCGATTACGAAAAGGCATATAAATATTTTTCTTTTGCCGCCTTCAACAGAATTTACGAAGCCGAATATAAGGTCGCAGATATGTATTATAACGGATATGGTGTTCCGAAAAGCTACGATACGGCAAGAACTATCGTCAGCCGCCTTTATGAGGAAAACCTGAAATATATTCAGAATGGTCAGTTTGATTGCAAATTTGCTGATATAGCCTTCCGTATGGGTAATTACTGCAAGGATATAAACAACCCTTATCAATCTGATTTTGATGAAATGCTGAAATACTATTATCAGGCCGACTTTGCTATCCGTATGCGAATGAAAGAAACAAATCACTATGGCGACACCAAGGTTGCCGAAGCAATCAGCAATGTACTTACTGAAACAAAAGAAGCAATCGGATTTAAAGCCAAAAATAAAATTGAATGGTTAAGCATTTATTCAATCTTTCAAGACCACTTGTCCGCCGGTAATTGGCTTGACGTTAAGGCAAAAGAAATGGCAAGCGGCAAAATAAAACTCATATTCAAGCCTCACAGCAAATGGCATGAAAAATATAATGGCAAGCTGTTCATTACAATACCTGAAATAGATATGTGCGGACTTTACGACAGCCTTACGGTTATTGTTAAGCCTTTAGGGGAAGAAACCCTTTGTCCTGAGGAGCAGTTCACCGTTGACAGAATGGACTATAATGTATTTTATTTTGACGGTTTTCCTGTTATGTTCTGCGAAAATTGTACATTTGAAATAAAGAAGCCTAAAACAAAGGAGGAAAAATACCGTTTTGTTTCAGTTGTATTCGGTCAAGGCGGAAAAAGCTATGATTATCTCTGCGATGATGAAAGTATAAAAATCGGCGATAAGATTAAAGTAACTGCCAACAGTGAGGAAAAGGAAGTAACCGTTGTCGGTATTTTTGAAAAAGCTGAATCAGAAATATTTCTTCC
This sequence comes from uncultured Eubacteriales bacterium, assembly GCA_964500795.1. Classification (GTDB taxonomy): domain Bacteria; phylum Bacillota; class Clostridia; order Oscillospirales; family Acutalibacteraceae; genus DTU089. Next base: position 2,152 of record CAZCQI010000137.1, on the reverse strand, counting down.
GATAAAATCATACAAGAGAATATAAAAGGAAAAACAGCGTGCAGATTTTACTTCGCACGCTGTTAAAGATTAAATTAATTTGAGAATATCAGCTAATGTAATTTCATTTCGTTTAACATCCGAAACTCTTTTATATTCGATAATAGCTCTTATTAAAATATCGATATTATGGAAATAGCTTTTCACAAAAGTTGCGCCCTTTACATCGTGATATTTCAAATCACTTTTGCAATACTCACTTGGCTTCTTGCCTGATTTTTTATAATCAGCATATTTGCCTTCATTAAGTATGACTAACATTTCGATTTCAGGTGCAGTAATCACATTGATAATCTTTACCTTACTTTGATATGCTTTACTCAATTTGAAGTTCTCTCTTCTTGAATCAAGTATTCTAAAAACAGTGATCTGTTCAGTGAAACCTTTTCTTAAGTACTGCTCTTCAAAATTCTTTCCGGTCCTACATCTCAAAACTTCATGTTCAAGTAATTCATTTCTCGAGAAAATCAGTTTGTTGTTATCAAGTAATAAATCTATAATTACTTGTTCCGCTGTACCCTCACATATACAGGCATTGTATTTTGAAAGCTCCATCATTGCTCCTCCTTATGAGAACCAATAAGACCTTCCTTTAATTCAATGTAAGCATCATACATTGGAACTGTACCTTCAAGGAAGCCGCTCTGATATGCCTCACTTTTCTTTATGTCATTTCGATTAAGAATGTTAGAAAGGTTTTCTGCGGATATTCCGTTTCGGTTCCGAACAATATATATATTATCGTTACGTTCAAACTCGTCAAGCAATTCAGAATAATGAGTGGAGAATATAAGCATTGCTCCTTTAGGATTCACTTTCTTGTCCATATAAAAGCGAATTAAAGTTGAAACGATCTCTTGATTGAAATGATTCTCTAACTCATCAATAATCAAGTATCCTCCGGTTTCAAATGTTTTTACAGCATTCAGGAAAGTGTTAATACCCTTGATAGTACCGGAAGATAAATACCTGTTAAGTTCCGATAATTGATTTAAAACAATTTCAGGTTTATTCTTAAACTTTAAACAAATATCGGTATCTTTACTGTTTTTGTTTACCTTCAAATATTCTACACTCGGATCAAAGAAAGCAATCAATTCAAGAGGACAATCCTCAGACAAACTGAGTTGATTGATATTTGTAAATTTCAACATATCCGAAAGCATAACTTTCTCGTTATTTCGCTTATTGAAAGCCACCATAATGCTTACATCGTCCAATAAGTACTCATTAAACTGTCTGGAACTGTTAATTTCAACTCCTGTAAAATCAAAAACATTTTTCTTGTTAATTGTTTTGGTTATAGACTTTGATTTAAGTGTTTCGCTTGCAATTACAAGTTTTCCCTTAATTTTAATTATAGTAGTTTCGAGTAAGTTGATTGCCAAACCATTAGTAAAAGGAAAAGTTTCCTTGTTCTTGGCAGAAAAATAGGTTTTAAAAGTAACATATTGATTTTCTGCCAAATCATCCAACATCTCTGAAGATTCGATATTGTTAATGGGTTCATTGTTCAACATTCGGCAAACGAATGTAATTAACTTCAGAATAGTAGTTTTACCTGAGGCATTTATTCCTATAAAAGACAAAACATTGTTCTGATAAAAGTCTTTTATGCCATTGTTAAACGCTATGCTCATTTTGTTCGCATTGTCCGCATTTACACGCTGTAATGACATAAAATCAAATTCGCATGTTTCTTTAAACAACGGAAGCCCTGTAACTTCAATTTTTAATAACTTCATAACATCACCTTTTCTGTAATAAAAAGTTCTTTTGTCATTTATATTATATTCGCTTTGCTGCGTTTTGTCAACTTAAAAACGAAAAATCCGTTTTTAGGCGAAGTTTTAGCATCGATATTATATATTTATCTTGCATAAACACATATTTTACGTAAATATATTGTTGTTCAGCAGCCTTATCTTCTCCCCAAGCCCAAGTTTCATCAGCTTTTTTCTTGCTCGGTCTTGCACGTTTTCTTGTTTTCTGTTTCTCGAACAATGCCTTATAATCGGGTTGGGGAACAGGAATTAAAATATCTGAATTTTCTGAAAAACCGATTTCATTCATAATCTTAATAAGATTTGATAACACAGAAGTTAATAAAGAT
>CAZCQI010000136.1:0-4297 GCA_964500795.1 uncultured Eubacteriales bacterium | reverse complement strand
CTACCGAGGATAATATCCCCACTTGGAAGGATGAGCTTTACCTTGAAGAGCACCGCGGTGTTCATACAACAAAGGCTCTTCTTAAAAAGCTTAACAGATATTCCGAAAACCTCTACCGTCAGGCTGAGATGTTTGCAAGTATTGCTATGCAGTACGGCTATAAGTATCCTCTCGAAAAGCTCAATGAAGGCTGGCAGAAGATTCTTACAAACCAGTTCCACGATTCTCTTCCCGGCTCTCATATCACAGAAGTTTTCGGCGACCTTTGCGCTATTTACGATGAGATCATTGCAATCGGTGAAAGTGTAAGAGAAGAAGCTCTTAACGTTATCGCCGGTAATGTTGACGGTTCGGAAAAATACGGTAAGCCTTTCGCACTCTTCAACTCTCTCGGTGAAGCCGCAACTCAGAAGGTTGAGCTTCCCTATAAGGATGTTGAAATTTACGATGCAGAGGGCAACAAGCTTGCAACTCAGAGCTATACAAAGCTCGACGGCACAAAGGTGCTCGTTTTCGTTGCAAAGGATATCCCTGCAGTAGGCTACAAGGTTTATTATGCTAAAGACGGTGCAGTTTCCGAAGCTAAAGCTCTCAGCGGCAACGCGGTAGAAAATGCAAACTTCAAGGTAGTTCTTGATGACAGTGCAGAGCTTGTTTCTATCTATGATAAGAAAAACGAAAGAGAAGTTCTTTCAGGAAAAGGTAACGTATTCAGACTTTACGAGGACCTTCCCGGTAAATACGATGCCTGGGATATTGTTGCTTCTTATGTTGACAGGCAGTTTGATACAGAGCCCGGTAAGGTAACTGCTATTGCAGAGGGTGACGTATTCACTGTTGTTTCTGTTGAGAAGAATATAAACAAGTCAGTTGTTAAACAGAATATTATTATTTACAACGATATCGACAGAATCGACTTTGATACATTTATCAGCTGGCACGAGCAGGAAAAGCTTCTTAAAGTCGGCTTCGATGTTGATGTTAAGGCTCAGAAGTTTACCCGTGATATTGCATACGCAACTATTGAAAGCTCCAACTACCGCCATAATCCTTATGATAAGGCTAAGTTTGAGGTTTCCGCTCATAACTTCATTGATATGAGCGAGGATAACTACGGTGTTTCAATTCTCAACGATTGCAAATACGGCTATGAGGTAGATAAGCAGAGAATGATAATTACTCTTCTCAAGGCTCCCATGAATCCCGATCCCGAGTCAGACAGAGGCGACCACTTTTTCACATATTCAATTTATCCTCATGCAGGTAATTGGAAAACTGCCGATACTCTTAAGATGGGTCTTGAAATGAATAACCCCGCATTTGCAGTTGATATTAAGGCTGATTCTAAGGGTGAGACAGCAGGCTCGTTTATTAAGGTTGACGGTAAAAACGTTACTCTCGAAGCAGTTAAAAAATGCGAGGATGAGGATGCTTATATCATCCGTTTCGTTGAAAAATCAGGCAGCCGCACAAAGGTTACCGCAGAGCTCTTTGCAGAGGTTGAAGCAGTTACCGAATGTGACCTTCTTGAAAGAAACGATGTAGCTGTTGATATTGCAAACGGCAAAACTCTCAGCTTCACTATCAATCCCTTTGAGATTAAGTGCTACAAGGTTAAAGTTAAATAATTTAATACCAAAAGGAAAAGGACGGCGCGAACCGTCCTTTCTTTTTTGCTTATGAAATTGTGATTGTTTTGTTTTCGTAGTCTATGGCAAAAGAATAGCAAAGGTTATTGATTAAATTTTCCATGGAACGGTTATCTATAACATATTGGTCGTTGACTGTTTTTGCTTTTACAAGACACATTCCGTCAGGGTCGGCAAAAAGGTTTTGCTCCGAGGTTCTCTCCGAAAACGTTTTATGCTCAGCATCCAGGATGTATAAACTGCCGTTCAATGATACAGTAGCGAAGCTTTTATTGCCCCATTTAATTTCTGCCCCCAATTCAATGAGAACGGCGGTGAGAGATATTTCTGCTGATTCCTCTTCCAAACTGAATTTAATATAGCTTTCCGAGGCGATATTTTTACCGTTTACAATTAGTTTTGTATCGGAGGTATCAATGTTCTCTGTAACATTATTTATCCAGGAAGGGTTGCTGACGAAAACGCCGTCAACACCTTTTGTTACGGAGGTGCTTTCATCGGTTTGTGCTTCGGCGTGCTTATATGAGATACTGCCGGTGGTTTCGTTTTCTCCTACAAGGCTGATACCGGCACCGATTCCCGTAATTATAAGAGCGCAACAAATTGCGGCGGTTGTAAAAGCCAATTTGTTCTGTTTTTTCGGTTGCTTTTGGGTGTAAGCTTCAACATTGGCTTTAAGTCTTGTTTTTAAATGGCAGTCAGGTGTGATGTGATTAAGGCTGTCTTTTATTTCAGTTTTTTTCATTGCTGTAATCCTCCAATTGTATTTTTAATATTTCTCGGCTTCGTTTTAATCGCATTTTAACTGCGGATTTACTGATTTTCAGTGTTTTTGCGATTTCTTCAACAGAGTAATCATTATAATAATAAAGGAGTAAGGCGGATTTGTATTTTGGCTCAAGCTCTATTACCTTTTTTAAAACATCAAGTCTCTTGTCGTTATCCTTGTCATCGGATGTAAGCTGCAAATCCTCTAAGCAAACGGCTTTTCGGGATGGCTTTTTTAAAAGATTTATGCATCTGTTCTGAACCGTTCTTATTAACCAGGCTTTTTTATGCTCTTCATTTTTGAATTTCGGGGGATTGTATAAAAGAGTTATAAAAACATCCTGTAAAATGTCTTCGGTGTCTGCGGCGTTCCCGAGATATACGAAAGCGATTCTGTAAAGCATTTCGCCATATTTCTCATAAATTTTGTCAAAATTATTATTATCCATGTCTTCCTCCTTTCACTAATAAAACAATCGGGGGGAATATTCGGTCACAAAAACATTATAAATAATAAAAAATTCTCGGCATAACAAAAATAATTTCTGTTCTGCCGAGTGTTTTTTTATTATTTTCTAACCTCTTTTATTCCTTGAAGAATATACTGCTTGGCTTTGACTGCGTCGCTTTGAGGGAGAGATTTCAGTCCTTCTAATTTATAGGGAATACCAAGCTCTTTATATTTGCTTACCCCCATTGTGTGGTAGGGTAAAACATCAAGAGCCTTAAGGTTTCGGAGTTTCCCGATAAATCTGCCGAGAGCTTTTAAATCCTCGGGACTGTCGGTGTAGCCTTCGACTATAACGTGCCTTATCCATACAGGAATGTTTTTGCTTTCAAGATATTTTGCAAATTCAAGAATGTTGCCGTTTTTTCTTGAAGTCAACTCAATATGCCTATCGGGGTCTATATGCTTTATATCGAGCATAACAAGGTCGGTGTATTCCATCAGTTCGTCGAGCTTTTTCAGATATTCCGTATTTTCGGGGTTATATGTAACGCCCGAGGTATCTATGCAGGTGTGGATGCTTTCTTCTTTTGCTTTTCTGAAAAGGTCAATAAGAAAATCTATCTGCAAAAGAGGCTCGCCGCCTGAGACTGTTATACCGCCCTTTGAATAAAAAGCGCGGTTTTTATTAAATTCCCCGATAACCTCGTCCACTGTTATTTCTTCACCGCCTCCGATTTTCCAAGTGTCGGGATTATGGCAGTAAAGACAGCGCATGGGACAGCCCTGCATAAAAAGAACATATCTTATGCCGGGCCCGTCAACCGTGCCGAAGGATTCTTTAGAATGGATAAAGCCGTTCATTTTATATCTGATCGTGGAAGGTTCTTGAAATAACCTCGTCCTGCTGCTCTTTGGTAAGCTTTATAAAGTTTACTGCATATCCGCTGACACGAACTGTCAGCTGAGGGTATTTTTCGGGATGCGCCTGAGCATCAAGAAGAGTTTCTTTAGTGAAAACATTTACGTTAAGGTGGTGGCCGCCTTTCTGAACATAGCCGTCAAGAAGAGCCACAAGGTTATCTATCTGATTTTGTGTTGCTGCCATAAGGCATCCTCCTTTGTGTAGTTATCAGTCATCTGTATCTGTGTCGAGACCTTCAAAAAGAGTGGGGCTCATACAAGCACCGTCCACACAGTCAATATCAACCGCAATGTCGCCTGCAAAAATCTGATCGTCCTTGCCGAGAGCACCGGGGATGATGGAGAATGTGTTTGAAATACCGTCCTGAGCATCACGGAAGGGGAGCTTTGCAACAGATGCAAGTGATGCAACCGCGCCGTGAGTATCGCGGCGGTGCATTGGGTTGGCACCGGGGGCGAAAGGCTCGCCTTTCTTTCTGCCGTCGGGGGTAGCACCTGTATTTTTACC
>CAZCQI010000135.1:0-4299 GCA_964500795.1 uncultured Eubacteriales bacterium | reverse complement strand
CGCTGAATATTCTCAAGGGATATACTGCGACGATAGCATTCAATAGCGCTAATATAAGTACGGTGCATACCACATTTATCAGCAAATGCTTCTTGCGATATTCCCATTGCAACACGATATTTCTTTAAATTAGTTCCAAAAACTTTTACAATATCCATAGTTACACCCCTCCCAAGTATATATTATAATCTTTTGAATACTATGAGTCTACATACAATAAGTATCTTGAATTGGGTAGACTCTTTTCAACAAAACCTATTAGTTTCCCCACAAATCTGAAAAATCCGAACAAAAACTCCTGTTTCGGCAGGAGTTTTTTATTGCATTAACCGTTCTTGTATGATATCATAAAAATGTATATTCTTTTCCCTCGGGGTGGTTTTATGATAAAAGCAGCAGTATTCGACCTTGACCATACGCTTTTTGACAGATACGGTACGATAAAAGCAATCGTGCCTATGTTCAGGAGCGGCCTGAAATTTGCCGAGGGCATTACGGACGATTTTATTTATGAAAATCTCGTTTGGGCAGACAAGCATTATGTTCACAGAGGCTGGGAGGAAATTTACGCTCATCTTTGCAAAAAAGGAGTTTTCAGCGAGGAGCCGGGTTTTGAAGCGTATACCGAAACGGTTCTCTCGTATTTCAGAACAACAGCGGTTAAATTCCCGTTTTCTATCCCTGTTTTAAAGGAAATAAGAAACAAAGGTTTAAAAACCGGTCTTATAACAAATGGCAGGCATGAAGTTCAAGCCGATAAGCTGAGAATGCTGGAGCTCGAGGACTGTTTTGATGAAATAATCATAAGCGAAGATGTTCCGTACCAAAAACCCGACAAAGAAATTTTTGAGCTTATGGCTCAGAGACTGGGTGTTGAAACCTCCGAAATGATGTATATCGGAGACCATCCCAAGTTTGATGTGGACGGCTCAAGAAAAGCGGGATGTGTTCCGGTATGGATTAAAACCACGGGCACCTGGATTTTCCCCGAAACAGAAAAATGCGAATATCAGGCAGAAACTGTAGAAGAGGTTCCTGCAATTATAGAGAAAATAAACAGTATTTGAATATATAAGGTGACTTTTAAGTTATGAAAAGCAACGGCTTTTTACCCACCACCGCCTCGGAGGTAGCCGAGCGCGGTTGGGCAGAGGTTGATTTTGTATATGTTTGCGGTGACGCTTATGTTGATCACCCTTCCTTCGGTGCGGCTATAATCACCCGTGTTCTTGAAGCGGAGGGGTTCAATGTAGCTTTTCTCGCACAACCCAAATTTAAAAATTGCGATGATTTCAAGCGATTCGGTGAGCCGCGTTTAGGTTTCCTCGTTTCTGCAGGCAATATAGATTCAATGGTTGCACACTATACAGCAGCAAAGCGAAAAAGAAATTATGATTACTATTCCCCCGGAGGTAAAACAGGTCTGAGACCCGACAGAGCAACCGAGGTTTACTGCCGTCTTATCCGTGAAGCATATCCAAACTCACCTATAATCATAGGCGGTCTCGAAGCATCCCTCAGAAGATTCGCTCACTACGACTATTGGAACAATGAGGTTCTCGAAAGCCTTCTCATTTCATCGGGTGCGGATATTCTCACCTACGGTATGGGTGAAAACATCATAAGAAAAATCGCCCGCCTTTTGGATAAAGGTGTTCCCGTATCTAAAATACGCGATGTGCGCGGTACTGTATGGTTGGGAAAACCCGGTGATAAAATCCATTATGAGACTGCAGGGGAATGGGATTTTACTAAGCTCAGAACCGATAAGGAATACTACGCAAAGGCTTTTGCGGTGCAGTATAAAAATCAGGACAGTGCTTACGGCAAAGCCCTCGTTGAATATTATGGGGACAAAATGCTTGTGCAGAATCCCCCTATGCCACCTCTCGAAAGAGAGGAGCTTGATGCGGTTTACGCTCTTCCCTATATGAGAAATTATCACCCGTCTTATGAAAAACAGGGCGGTGTTCCCGCAATTAAAGAGGTGCAGTTTTCCATTACTCACAACCGCGGATGCTTCGGAGGCTGTAATTTCTGTGCTCTCGCTTTCCATCAGGGCAGAAGTGTGCGTTCAAGAAGCATCGAAAGCGTTGTTGAAGAGGCAAAGCTTTTAACGCAGCTGCCCGATTTCAAGGGTTATATCAACGATGTTGGCGGACCTACGGCAAATTTCCGTTATCCCGCTTGCGAAAAGCAGTTGAAAAGCGGCGTTTGCCCTGACAGAAAATGCCTTGCTCCCGAGCCCTGTAAAAATTTAAAAGCGGACCACAGCGAATATATCAGGCTTCTTTCGGAAATTGAAGCAATCCCGAAAATAAAAAAGGTTTTTATCCGTTCGGGTATTCGCTATGATTACCTTGCCGCTGATAAAACACCCTCGGGAAATGCTTTTTTCAAAAAACTTGTTAAGGACCACGTAAGCGGTCAGCTCAAGGTTGCCCCCGAGCACTGCTCAGGCAATGTTTTGCGCCTTATGGGCAAGCCTGATTTCAAAGTATATGAAAAATTCAAGGACAGATATTTCGAGCTGACAAAAAGCTTCGGTATGGAGCAGTATCTTGTGCCGTACCTTATGTCGAGCCACCCGGGAAGTACTCTTTCGGATGCGGTAAAGCTTGCGGAATATATAAAAAAATGGAATTATAACCCTGAGCAGGTGCAGGATTTTTACCCCACTCCCGGCACCGCCTCCACAGTTATGTTTTATACGGGTCTTGACCCCTTCACCATGAAAAATGTCTATGTTCCCAAAACCGCGGAAGAAAAGCGAATGCAAAGGGCTCTTCTTCAGTGCTCAGACCCGAAAAATGCAGACCTTGTGAGAACCGCTCTTAAAATGTGCCACAGAGAGGATTTAATAGGTTACGATAAAAAATGCCTTGTTAAACCGTCTTATAAAGATAGGGTTGAAAAGGCGAAAAAGCAACAAACCCCGAAACAAAATAAAAATACTGCACGAAGAGACAGCAAGGGAAAATCTGACGGAAAGAAGAGATACTGATGCAACTCTTAAAAACAGATAAAGAAAACTATGTAGGTCAGGCTGACCCTTATATCATCGAGCATAAAGGTAAGTATTACATCTATACAACGGGCAACGACGGTATATACGCCCATTCCTGCGATACTCTTTTTGGTGATTGGAAATTTGAGGGCAGAATTTTTACAATAGAGGGCAAAGACCATTTCTGGGCACCCTCGGTTATTTACCTTGACGGTAAATTTTATATGTATTTCTCTTTCGAGCAGTATGACGACATTCCCGACCAAGGCGGTCATCATCAGGCAATGCATGTTGCCGAAGGTGAAAATCCGTTGGGACCTTTTACAAATGTTAAACAGATTCTCCACCCGTTTTCAATAGATTCCCATATTGTCAAAACAGATGCAGGGCTTTTCCTTTTCTATTCTACCAACACCTTTGAAGGAGAAAGAATCGGCACATACATCGTTGTTCAGAAAATGGCAGACCCCTACACACCCATAGGTGAACCCAAAACAGTTCTTACGGCGTCACTTGATGAAGAAATTTTCCGCCGTGACCGCTATAAAAAAGGTCAGCACTGGCACACTCTTGAGGGTGCCTTCTGGTTCCGTGAGGGCGATTGGCAATACCTTATGTACAGCGGTAGCTGCTACGAAAACGAAACATATTTTGTAGGGTATGCCGCCGCAAAAACTACCGAACAGGATCTTACAAAGGTTGATTTCAAAAAAATGCCCGATGATAAAACCTATGCTCCGCTCCTCAAAAGCAATGAATGGGAGGAAGGCACAGGGCACAACAGTGTTATTAAGGTGGATGGTCAGTATTATGCGGTTTATCACGCAAGAAACACTGCCTGCGACGGTCTTAACGGGGACAGACGAAATGCAAGAATTGCAAAAATGACCGTTAAAGACGGAAAAATCGAAATTGAAAGATATTTTGATCATATATAAATGTAAAGGTCTTGATAAATATGGTATTAAATCAGCTTGTTAAATTTTCAAATTTCTACGGAAGTAATGAAGAGCTTGTTCTCGCCGGCGGAGGAAACACCTCTGCAAAAGACGGAGATATAATGTATATAAAAGGCTCCGGTACGCGTCTTGCGGATATAACCGCTGAGGGTTTTGTCAAAATGAGCCGCAAAAAAATTGCAGAAATTTTCACAAAAACATACCCGGACAATGATAAAGAAAGAGAAGCCCTTTCTTTGGCGGATCTGATGGCAGCAAAGCTCCCCGGGCAGGAAAGCAAACGTCCGAGTGTTGAAACTACTCTTCATTCACTTTTCCCTCAGACCTTTGTTT
>CAZCQI010000134.1:0-4370 GCA_964500795.1 uncultured Eubacteriales bacterium | reverse complement strand
GCAGAGACCGAATCAAGACCTATAAACCACCCGAGGGAAGCACCTGCCGCGGCAGTCAAAGTCAGTTCCTTGGGCACTGATGCAGTGAAAGCCGCGCCAAACGGAGAAAAACTGCCGTTGAACCCCGACAAACTGAAAAGAATACCCAAAAGAAAGGCTACACCGTGGTGCAAGACTGCTTTACCTGCGCGAAGCTTCTTTTCTTTCTCCCACTTTCCCACATACACTTTCGCCGCCTGCTTAACACTCATAAGAAATCTCCCATAACAATATTTTGCCTTTATCAACCTTTTATATTGTACGGACAGGCTCCCAAAAAAATGCTCACAATACGGTGTACTTTTAAAGCAGTTTTTGATATAATAAGTAAATCCGATACGAAATCGGTCTAAAACTTTTGAATGTAAGAAATTTGTAATAAATTTATTGATTTTTTTGTAATATTACGGAAATAGAATTAAATTGCACAAAGGATTTTGGGAGGTAAATATGTATAACGTTCTTGTTTGCGATGACGATCGTGAAATTTTAAGATCTATTGAAATCTATTTAAAAATGGAGGGGTACAATCCTTTGCTTGCCGCCAACGGAAACGAAGCGCTTAAAATAATAGAAAGCAATGAGGTGCACTGCGTTGTTCTTGATATTATGATGCCCGAGCTTGACGGTCTGCAAACAACTCTTCAAATAAGAAAAACAAAAAACATCCCTATTATTCTGCTTTCGGCAAAAAGTGAGGATACGGATAAAATAACCGGTCTCGGCTTCGGTGCGGACGATTACGTTACCAAACCCTTTAACCCTTTGGAGCTAACTGCAAGAGTAAAGAGCCAGATAAGGCGTTACTGCTCTTTAGGCAGTCTCGAAAAAAAGCAGGGCGTTATTGTAAACGGCGGTCTTTGCGTTGACACGGTGGCACATGAGGTAACTGTTGACGGCGAACCCGTTAAGCTCACTGCAACGGAATACGGTATAGTTGAATACCTTATGAAAAATCTCGGATGTATTCTCTCAACAACTCAGATCTACGAGGCAGTATGGGGCGAGCCCTGTATGGTAGGCGATAAAACCGTTACAGTTCACATCCGTCGCATACGCGAAAAAATCGAAATCAATCCTAAAGAACCTAAATATTTAAAGGTGGTGTGGGGAATTGGATACAAAATTGAAAAAATCTAAATATAACCCTTTTATTAAATTCACGGCAATCCTTCTTACTGTGCTTTTTGCATTTCTTACGGGCATCAACGCTTTGAATGCTTTAAGAAAAGGGATTTACTATGCCAATAACAACAACGAATATTCAAGCACGTTAGCTTTTTCAGAAGCTATAAAATCTGCTCTTTATGATATCTACGATATTAAGCACGCTACCGCGTACACCTTAGATTCCGTTAACAGTTATTCGGAATTTCTCGAAACAGACACCGCAAAGGATATTCAAAAGAGTTACAAAGAAAAAGAAGAGCAAGCATTAAAGCTTTATAACACTATTCAGAAGCTGAAAAGCTTAAAGCCCTATGAAGAAACAACCGAAGATTATATTTCCGGCAGAGTAAAGTATTGGTACAATGATTCTTCAGAGTTTGATGTCTGCTATTATTACGATGAGATGTTTGATTATTATGTGAGTGATTACTTCCTTGAAGAGTACCTTAACGAGTTTTATCCTGACGATGAGTATTTATTACAGAGATATTACGCAGATTCCGAATATGACTATGATTACGCCGGAACAAACAGTGTAGATACAAACGATTACGGAAGCCCGGATACCACCGCCGTTGTAACTAATTATGTAACAAGCGTGCCTGCCGATGAAGAGCTTTTCTCTTTAAAAGAAAATTACACTACTCTTGAGGAGTGGAACGAAAAATACCAACAGCTTCGCACTGCTTTATTTATGATAGTTGATGTTGCAAAAAGCGAGGACGGCATCAAAGAGGAATTGAACAATAAATGCGAAAACAAACTCAGCTCAACCTATTGGGATTATGAAGAAACTCAATCAACATTAAATGAGTTTGTAAATATAGATTTTATTCTTACCGAAAACAAAACAGGAAATACAATTTCAAGTATAGCCGCAAAAGACCGTGAGGAATTTATCAAAAACCTGAAAAATGATTCCCTTTTCTATATTGCTTTTGACGGTTCGGTACTTAAATCCCCCGCTTCAAAAAGCTGTGAAGCAACCAATTTTTTGAAAATCGCAAAAGAACTTGTTTTTACTAACAGTGATATAGACGAATTTCAGATCAAGAACCTTTTTGACGGTTATACTCTTTACTTAAAGCTTAATAAGGATGTTGTTCAAGGCGATATTTTTTATAATTCCGTAAACACCTTCAACGAGCTTAACGATACGGAGGAAGCCTCGTCTGCCCTCGGGCTTGCGGTATTTTTTGCAATACTGTCTGTTGTGGCTCTTGTGGGTATCTGTGTAATGAGCGGTAAACGGGCGGACGGCAGTATAAAGCTTGCTCCTACGGATAAAATCCCCTTTGTTTTACACTTAATCGCAACACTCGCGCTTTTATTCCTATGCGGAGCGGCGGTGGCAGGTCTGGTTATATCAGATGTCACTCCGGATACTTTCGGTAACAGTCGACTATTTTTATGGCTTACAACAAACAGGGTCATCCGTAATTTAACGGGTCTTGCATTTACTCTTTTCTCCCTGTTCCTTACAAGCTTTATTCTTTACATTGCAAGAAACAAAAAAGCAGGTACATTAGGCAACAGATTTATAATCGGTTTTATCATTTCAAAAATCAAAAAGTCCTTAAAAAGGCTCGGTGATTACCCGCAAACAGTTAAAAATATCAGAAAGCGAACCTTCATTATTCTTGCGGGTTATGTAATTATCAATTTAATTATTTTAATTTTCCTTATAGCCGGATTCAAGATTATCGCTATACCTGCTCTTATAGTTTTCAATGCTTTAGCTTTAGTTTACGTCGTTCTTTATTTAAGCGATGTTTTACGGCTTGCAGGTATTGCGGAGCAGATAAAAGAAGGCACATTTGACACAGTCATAAATGCCTCAACATTTATCAAACCATTAAGAAAATTTGCTCTTGACCTTAGCGTTTGCCAGAGCAGTATCAAAACCGCGGTTGATAACGCCATAAAAGGCGAGCAAATGAAAACAGAGCTTATAACAAATGTTTCTCACGACCTTAAAACACCGCTGACTTCGATTATAAATTATGTTTCGCTGCTTAAAATGTGCGAAATCGAAAGCGAGGATGCAAGGGGATATATTGATATCCTCGATAATAAATCGAAAAAGCTCAAACGCCTAATAGAGGATTTAACTGAGGCAAGTAAGGCAACCTCGGGAAATATTAAAATGAACCTTGAAACGGTTGCCCTTAACGAAATGGCTTTACAGGCGGTAGGCGAAAACAGCGACACTTTAGAAAACGCGGGTCTTGACCTTATACTCACGGAAAAAGACACAGATATTTTCGTTAAAGCAGACAGTCAGCATACCTTCCGCGTAATCGACAACCTCTTCTCAAACGCAAAAAAATATTCCCTTGCGGGAACAAGAGTTTATGTTGACGTTTATAAGGAAAACGCTTACGGTGTATTTTCAATTAAAAATATCAGCCGTGAAAAGCTTAATATCAATCCCAACGAATTAACAGAGCGATTCGTTCGCGGTGATAATTCAAGAAGCACCGACGGAAGCGGTTTGGGGCTTTCAATAGCGCGAAGCTTCACCGAGCTTCAAGGCGGTTCCTTTGAAGTCACTATTGACGGCGATATGTTTAAAGCGGCGGTAAAATTACCCCTTACCGAAAATCCCAATACGGCAAACGTGACAACGGACACTGCCGAAGAACCCGAAAAAGCTTATAATAATCTTAATATGTAAAAAAGTCCACCCACACAAATCCCCGAATTTGTGTGGGTGGCAAAATATTATCTGAAAATACCAAGAACCGCATTAAGGCGCTTACGGAAATGCTCGGAAATGCTTTACAAATTCGTTTATATAACACTTTACTTGACAAATCGTATATTTTTGATATAATACAGAAAGCATAAATATATATTTGCCTCCATAGTTAAATGGATATAATAAACCCCTCCTAAGGGTTAGTTATAGGTTCGATTCCTATTGGGGGTGCCAAAAAGAGTTGTAAAGCTTTAATTTTTTAAGGTTTTACAGCTCTTATTTTTTTGCTTTTCTGCTAATGGAAATCAGCACCTGATTAGTCTTGCTAAGACAAAGGCGATTGATCTCAGGTTAATACAGTATTTTTTGATACTAAGTAATCCTTATTTAAGGCAAGCCACAGTTAGTATAATGTAATAAAACTAAATAAAGTTTTTCTATAAAACTCAAGGAATCGTTG
>CAZCQI010000133.1:0-4381 GCA_964500795.1 uncultured Eubacteriales bacterium | reverse complement strand
GGATATTGATACAGAATTTGTTAAAAAGGTTCAGCCCGGTGATGTTATGGTTGCAGGCTGGAACTTCGGTTGCGGTTCATCCCGTGAACACGCGCCTCTCGTTATTAAAACCTGCAAAACAGGTTGCGTTATTGCAAAAAGCTTTGCAAGAATTTTCTATCGCAATGCTATAAATATAGGTTTACCTATTCTTGAATGTCCCGAAGCTGCTGAGGAAATCGCGGCAGGGGACGAGGTAAGCGTTGATTTTGATACAGGTGTTATTACCGATATAACAACCGGCAAAACCTATAAAGCACAGCCTTTCCCTGCATTTATTCAGAATATAATTGCAAAGGGAGGCTTACTCGCTTCATTAAAGGAGGACTGATTTTTTATGAATAAGAAAATAACTGTTTTACCCGGTGACGGTATCGGCCCCGAAATTGTTGCCGAGGCTATAAAGGTTTTAAATAAGGTATGTGAAAAATACGGTCATTCTTTTGAATATACATATGTAGATATCGGCGGTTGCTCAATTGATAAGCACGGTGTTCCCATTACTGATGAAGGTATGGAGCTTTGCAAAAATTCCGACAGTGTTCTTCTCGGTGCCGTAGGCGGTCCTAAGTGGGATAATTGCCCCCCTGCAATCCGTCCCGAAAAGGCTCTTCTTGCAGTAAGAAAAGAACTCGGGTTATTTGCTAACCTTCGTCCCACAAAGCTTTTCCCTCAACTTGCAGATGCTTCTCCCTTGAAGCAGGAAATAGTGGGAAACGGCATAGACCTTCTTATTGTCCGTGAGCTTACGGGAGGCGTATACTTCGGTGACCGTAAAACTGAGGAAGTTAACGGAGAGATGGTGGCTATTGATATTATGCCTTACTCCGAAAGCGAGATTGAGCGAATCGGCAGAGTCGGTTTTGAAACAGCTATGAAGAGAGGAAAAAAACTTGCTTCTGTTGATAAAGCCAATGTTCTGGATACTTCAAGACTTTGGAGAAAAACAATGCATAAGCTCTCCGAGGATTACCCCGAGGTTGAGTACAGCGATATCCTCGTTGATAATACCGCTATGCAGCTTATTAAGAACCCCACTCAGTTTGATGTTCTCGTAACCGAGAATATGTTCGGTGATATCCTTTCCGATGAGGCTTCAATGCTTACGGGCTCAATCGGTATGATGCCTTCTGCATCACTTTCATCGGGTACTCTCGGTATGTATGAGCCTATCCACGGCTCTGCTCCCGATATTGCGGGAATGAATATTGCAAACCCCTTGGGAACTATACTTTCAGCTGCAATGATGCTCCGCTATTCCTTTGATATGGCAGAGGAAGCAGACGCTATTGAAGCGGCAGTTAATAAGGTTCTCGACGACGGCTACCGCACAGTCGATATTATGCAGGACGGCTGTGAAAAGGTAACCTGCTCCGCAATGGGCGATCTTGTTGCAGAAAGAATATAAAAATAAAAACGAAGGTGTTGCCGAAAGCAACGCCTTCTGTTTTCGAAAAAGCTTTGTTGGGAAGACTTCTCAAAAGGTATTTTGTTTTTATATTGTCAAAACTCGAATTTATCGTATTTTGGTAAAAGCTATTGACAAAGTTCGATTTTTGTGCTTATAAAGATTTTGAAAAAACATTTTAAATACATTGTATAAATATATTTCTTAGAAAAATTATTGTTTACACTTTTTAAATTAAAAATGCTAAATAATCTGATATAATTACATAATAAATCACTTGCACAAAGGAGGGAAGTCATGACAAAGTTGGATTCAGAACAAAAAAATAATGCTCTCACCCAAGAGAGCATGGATGCTATTATGGCTGATTGCGAGCAGTACAGAAAACAGCTCATCAAATATTGTTTGCAATACTTTGAATGCGAATACGAATATGCTGAAGATTGTGTTCAGGATGCCTTTGTTGCACTATATGAGAACTTGAAAAAAGGTATAGAAATACACAACTATAAGTCCTGGCTTTACTCTGTAACACTTAACTACAAGAACAAGATCGTTAAAGATAAAATAAAGCGCAACGAATATGAGTTTACCGATAATGAAGAAAAAGACACAACTATAAATAATGCAATCTCATATAACCCCGATTATGTTGATAGTATGGTGTCAGATGGAACTATAGAAGAACGAGCAATTCATATAATCTCAAAATTAAAACCCGATGAAAAGAAACTATTCAAACTATACTATTGGGAACATAAGAAGCTAAAAGAAATAGCAGAACTTTTAGGAATAACCTATGATACAGTAAGAAAACGACACGAAAAGTTGAAAAAGAAAATTATAAGAATGATTAAGGAATACGAAGATTATTAAAAATAAAAATTCACATTTTTTTAGAGAACTGCACTATAGAGGCAGGAGGTAATAGTTTGAAAAATAAATTTAGTAAACAAGATTTGAAAAAAATGATATTTTCAAATAAATCTAATTTGTCAAAAGAAGAAATCAAAGCACTTATAGATAAAGAACTGGCTAAAAATCCGGAAGATGTTGACACAGACTATATCGATTTGTGTTTTGAATTAATGTCAATTTGTGAAAAATCAGAAAATAATGTTGTATCAATTAAGCCCGGATACATTAAGAAACCTATCCATTATGCAAAAAAATCTTTATTCTCAACGCAGAAAATTGAAGTTGCAACAGGATATTTGACTTTTTAAACTGAATAAATGATATAAAGATGGCGAACAAAATTCGTCATCTTTTTTTCAAAAATTTGGTTCACATTTTCACAAAATGCCACACTTTATAAGTAGGAATAATATTATTATTAAGAAATGGTGGTAATTCCGATGTTTATTTAAATTAGACTCAATAATGTTCCCTATTGTTTTCAACAAAATATTATATCGCCAATAACAAAAGCCAATAATCAAGGAGTGAATAAAACTTTCAAAAAACCTTATCATTATTACTTTTAACTACACTTTTTATTAATAGTATCTTTATTAATTCTGTATTTGCAACTGATAAGTTAGCTCAGACAGAAATTTCAGAAAGTCAAATAAAGAAAATAAAATCTAATATTGAAGAAACATATACCAATGACGAAGATAAAGCTGATGCCTTTTTTATTTCTATTGGAATCGGCGAACGCTGGTTAAAAAACTTCACAAAAGAATATAAAACGGATATTTATCGCACAGCTAACAGTGTCGGTATATTAAACGAGTATTTTGTTGAATCTATTGATGGCACAACAAGAAAAATTACAGAAAAAGAATATAACATCCAAAAAAATATTCAAAAATCAGAAAACTTGGTAGCAAAGACTTCTCGCTCTATAGATTCAGGGGGTGAAGAAGAAACAGATTCTTATTTCACAAAAACACTTATATGGATTGGAACGACTGATAACTCAGGTTATTATGCTGTTATTACAACATTTGAGTGGTTATCTACCCCAATAAACAGAGGTGTTGATGCATTATTCTTAAGTTCAACGACCGGGACTTTCGATAGTTCAACATCCGTGTGTGCTATGCAATATAACCAGACTGTATCTACGGAAACGAACACTATAACCTCTGAAATAGTACAAGAATTCAATGATAATGATACAAACAATATTTTAAAATCATCAAACTATATTGGATATAAATTCAACCTACCTAATAATAGTGCGACAACGACAACTTCCTTATACATAAGCGATCTTGCAATAATGCTGGCTTGTGGTTATTATGTTGAAAATCCTCAACTAGTAACTAATTTTTCTTTGTTAGGATCATATTTTCATAGAATTATAACTCTCTCAGACTCTGTTTCCGTAGATAGCTCATATAATGGCTCCATTACAATTTCACCTAAAATACAATTCAAAAAATATGTAGTTGATACAACCCTAACATATAGACCACAGTAAAGACACAAGGGGGGAGAAATGAATGATAAATACAATAATAAAGATTATAGAGATTATTTTATATTTAACTTCGCTATTTTTCTTGGTTATATGGATATTACTTGCTATATTCAATGTCATGGAAGGTTGGGAACTACCTATCCTTATTCCGTTACTATATTGCGTTATCAAGTTAAAACAAATTTCAGATGATAATAAAAAAATAAAAGAAGCTCTCCGAATTAGCGAAAACACTGATAAGTAAACGGAATTTTAAAAAACACATAATTATTTCCGTGATGTTCTTAACGGAAGAATTTAAAAATGCTTTTCTTCGGGAAGAACCAGCATCGCATTTGTAAGTACAAATGCTGTGGGCAGCAGCCCAAACCCACTAACAAAAAAGAGAAAAGGACAGTTTTCATTTTCATTTGAAAAACTGTCCTTTTCTCTTGAAATTTTCGTATCGCTGTGATACAATGGGAAAAAATAGGTATAAAAATTTACCCAGAGAAAGGCGTTTT
>CAZCQI010000132.1:0-4396 GCA_964500795.1 uncultured Eubacteriales bacterium | reverse complement strand
ACGCCTCTGCTCGCTTATAACGGTTCAAAATCCCCGTCGAAATCCTTTCATCCCCGTTTTTTTACTTATAATTGTAATATAAGTATATCACTTGTTATTGCGATTATTCAAGAAGAAAGTATTTACAGTGAGTATTTTGTTATCTCATTCGTTCCTTCATTTCTCGCTCAATGTTGCGTTGAGCTTCTTTTTTTGCTGCATCTTCTCGTTTATCGTAATTTTTCTTACCTTTGCAAAGACCTATGAGCATTTTTGCTCTTCCTCTTTCGTTGAAATAAACTGAAAGGGGAATGAGGGCGCAGCCTTGCTGCTTAACCTCACCCATAAGGCGCATAATTTCTTTTTTATGCATTAAAAGCCTTTTGGGTCTTAGTGGGTCGCGGTTAAAGCGGTTACCCATTTCATAAGGCGAAATATGCACTCCGTTTGCAAGCATTTCGCCATTTACAACATTGCACCAGGAATCCTTAAGATTAAGTTTACCTGAACGGATGGATTTAATCTCTGTTCCGAAAAGCTCAATACCTGCTTCGAAAGTGTCAAGGACGAAGTAGTCATGATATGCCTTTTTGTTTTGAGCAACTGTTTTATTCTCTTGTTTAGCCATCACGACCACCTCTTTCTTTAAATTTATTGTAGGCGACGGTCTTGACCGTCCCGAAACAATTTATCGTTTACATAACGGTGGGTCAAGATCAGCCCCTACAAATAATGTCTATAATTCCGACCGTCCTGCCAAGGCTCTCATAAGAGTAACGTCATCGGCATATTCAATATCCGCGCCTACGGGAATACCGTATGCAAGGCGGGTCACCTTAACTCCGAACGGCTTAATTAGTTTGCTTATATACATAGCCGTTGTGTCACCCTCAATGGTAGGGTTGGTTGCCATAATTATTTCGTTTATTTCACCGCTTGAGGCACGTTCAACCAAGCTTTTAATGGTAAGCTGCTCGGGACCTACACCGTTCATTGGTGAAATTACACCGTGGAGCACATGGTATACACCGCTAAATTCTCTCATTCGCTCCATTGCAAGAACATCTTTCGGTTCTTCAACAACGCAAACCGTTGACTTGTCTCTGTTGTGGCTTTCGCAAATGGGGCAAAGCTCGTTTTCAGTAAGATTGTGGCAAAGGGTGCAACGGTGAATTTTAGTGTGTGCTTCAATTATCGCCGTGGCAAACTCGTTTGCTTCATCATCGGTTAAATCAAGCACATGAAAAGCCATTCTTTGAGCGGTTTTTCTGCCTATTGAGGGCATTTTCCGGAACTGCTCTATGAGCTTTTCAAGGGCTGCAACATCGTAAGCCATATCAGAAACCGAGACCTGCGGGGAGATTTAATCCGCTTGTTGCGTTGCCCATTCTCTGTTCCATGGTATCTGCCGCTTTGCGAATAGCTTCATTTGTTGCGGCAATAATCATATCGGAAAGAATTTCAACATCATCGGGGTCAACAACCTCGGGCTTGATGTTTACTTCCAAAACCTCGTGTTTGCCGTTTACTTTAACTTCAACTGCTCCGCCGCCTGCGCTTGCTGAGTATTCAGCCTGCTCGACCTCTTCCTGTACACGAGCCATTTCAGCCTGCATATCCTGAAGCTTTTTCATCATAGCCGCCTGAGAGTTTCCGCCCTGGTTGGGAATTCTTGCTTTCATATTATTCTACCGTCCTTTTTCAAAATTTATTCTTCAATTAAATATTCAACGTTATGTTTATCAAGTTTTGATATTAAAGAATCAATCGGTTCTGCCGTTTCATCTGCGGCAGGGGAGGCACCGTCATTGTAAATCATTGGTTTGAGCTTTTCGCCCGTTGCCCTCATAAGAGCCTCAGCCAGAGCATCGGCGTGAGTTTTCTGAGCAAACATCATCGGGAATGCGGTGTTTTTTGCTTTAATAAAAACAGTGTTTCCCGCTCTGAAAGCAGAAGAGCCTATGAGCATTGGGTAAAGGGGTCTGTTGATTTTCGATAACTGATTGAGAGTGTTGTCCCAAGCAGCAAAGGGCACGGCGTTATCCGAATCCGTGACGATACCCGTATCAACGGGTTTGCGAGGTGCTTGACCGCTTGCCGAGTTATCTTCGGATATTATCGCCTTTGATTCTTCTTTAAATTCAGCCGCAGAATCGAAGGTGGCTTCTTCCGGAGGTTCGTCAAGAGGAAAATCTTCTCCCAAAGGCGGTAGCTCGTCAACATATCGAATTATAGGTTCATCCTGTTCTTCGGCAACCTCTTGCGGAATTTCCTCTTTCGCTTTTTTGGTATTTGGTTCAGCTTCTGTTTCGGGTGCAACATTAACCGCTTCTGTATGAACCGTAACACTCTGAGCTTTCAACAGCATAAGCTGAGCTTCCAATTCATCAATACGGCGGATTACTGCGGCATTATCCGTTGAGAGGGAGGGTGAACAAAGTCTTATAAGCGTTGTTTCAACTTGCGCTCTTTGGTGAGAACTGTATTTTAATTGCGAGGCTTCACGGCAAAGGGTTTCCATAATATGAAGAACCGTACCGTAGGTCATTTTCGTTGCGCCGTCTTTGTAGCGTTCAAGCTCATCCGGAGTGCTGACAATGAACTTTTCGGGATTCCTTGTGGTTTTTGCCAGCATTATATTTCTGAAATGGTTAACAAGCTCGCTCATCAGCCTTTCCATATCACACGAGGAAGTGTGGAGCCTGTCAATTATATTTAAAACCGCGGTGGTATCCTGATTTAAAATAGCATCAGATATTTCAAATAAATAATCCTTACCTAAAAGTCCTGCGGCATTGCCTACGGTATTTACGGTAATAGGCTCGTTGTAACCGGCGCATTGGTCGAGAATCGAAAGTGCATCTCTGAGAGCACCGTCCGCAACTCTTGCAATAAGAAGCGCGGCATCATTGCTGAGCTGTAAATCTTCATTCTCTGCAACGGTCATAAGTCTTGCGGCAATATCCTCAGGGGGGATTCGCCTGAAATCAAAACGTTGACATCTCGAGAGAATGGTTGCGGGGAGCTTTTGAACCTCTGTAGTTGCCAGAATGAAAAGCACATGGGCAGGGGGTTCTTCAAGGGTCTTCAAAAGTGCGTTGAATGCACCCGAAGAGAGCATATGAACCTCGTCGATAATATAAACTCTGTATTTTGCGGCAGCAGGGGTAAAATTGACCTCATCGCGTAAATCACGGATATTATCAACGCTGTTGTTACTTGCCGCGTCTATTTCCGTAACATCAAGAATAGAACCGTCGTCAATGCCCTTGCAAATTCTGCATTCGTTACAGGGACTGCCGTTCTGAGGATTAAGGCAGTTAACTGCCTTTGCGAGAATTTTTGCACAGGTGGTTTTACCGGTACCTCTTGAACCTGTAAAGAGATAAGCGTGAGAGAGTCTGCCCGAAGATATCTCGTTCATAAGTGTTTCGGTAATATGATTCTGACCCGAAACTTCAGAGAATACCTGAGGTCTCCATTTTCTGTATAACGCTCTGTACATTTTCTCACATCCTTCGTTTTTACCTATAAAAACAACTTACGCTCCACTCGGTCATACGATGAGCAGGCGGACTGTGGCGCACAGGACGGCCCGCTTAATGCTGCTCGGTTCCCCGCCTGACATGGTTCACGGCGCCCCGCCGCACAGGACCCACCCATCGCATGACCGAATTGAGCGTAAGTTTTAAACTACTATATTATATAGTATATTCCTTAAAAAATCAATAGTAAAAAGGGAAAAATCAACCCTCGTATTCATCTTCGTTTTCCCAGTTATGCCAAACGTCCTGAATGTCATCGTTATCGTCGAACATCTCAAGCATTTTGCTCATATTTTTCATATTGTCCTCGCCTTCAAGACGGGTATATGTCTGGGGAATGTATGCAGTTTCACTGCTTATAAATTTGTAACCTTTTGCTTCAAGGTCATCGGTAACTGCACCGAGGTCGTTGGGATCCGTGCGGATTTCGAAGATTTCTTCCTCGTCTGTTATGAAGTCGATTGCACCGCATTCGATAGCATCTTCCATGAGCTTGTCTTCGTCAACGCCCTCTTTTTCGATGATTATAACACCGAAGTAATCGAACATAAACATAACACAGCCGGACGTACCCATATTTCCGCCGTATTTATCGAAATAGTGGCGAACATCACCGGCTGTACGGTTACGGTTATCTGTAAGGGCCTTAACAACAACCGCAACACCGCAGGGACCGTATCCCTCGTATATGATTTCTTCATAGCTTGCGCCGTCGTTTCCGCCGGCAGCCTTCTTTATAACTCTTTCAATATTATCATTAGGCACGTTGTTTGCTTTAGCCTTCTGAATCAACTCTTTGAGTTTTGAGTTACCTGCAGGGTCGGGACCGCCCTCACGAACGGCAACCATAATCTCTCTGCCGATTTTTGTAA
>CAZCQI010000131.1:0-4455 GCA_964500795.1 uncultured Eubacteriales bacterium | reverse complement strand
AGGAAGAAATGACTGTTCCCTTTATAGCAATAGAGACTGAAAAGAGGAAACGACGATGAATATAATACAAAAAATAAAAGAGATAAAATACATAAAAACCACGCCTGTTCTTGAAACAGAAAGACTGATTCTTCGTCCTATTACACCAAAGGATGCAGACGCAGCTTTTATATGGTTGAGTGATAAAAAGGTTAATAAATTTATGCCCTATAATCTTTATAAAAATATAGACGAGGTTTTGCATTGGATAAACATTATACTCCCTAACGACAACAATTTTCACTGGGGAATTGTGCTTAAAGAAAGTAATCTTTTAATAGGTAGTTCTAGTATTGGTCCTGACAAAAAAGAACCCGGTGCCTGGGGCTTCGGCTACAATATTCGTTCTGACTATTGGAACAAAGGCTTAACCACAGAAGCCACCAAAAAGATGATTGAATTTGCCAATAAAAAATATGGCATAAAGGACTTTGTTGCAAGCCACGCTGTTGATAACCCCGCTTCGGGCAAGGTTATGGAAAAGTGCGGTTTAACATTCGATCATTACGGAGAATACAGCACCTTTGACGGCACACAAACCTTCAAAGCAAAATTCTATAAAATGTATTTGGATTAAAAATTTGAGAACAGGGCTTCACCCTGTCCTCGCTTTATCTTTCAGGCAACTTACCGCACTCGTAAAGTCTGTTGATTTTTTTATAATGACTGCAGACTCTTCCGCCATCAATGAAGCAAATGCTTTTTTCATATTCTGTTTTTTCGGCATTGTTTCTATGCCCAATTGACTGCGAAGCTGCTCATTTTCCGCTTTTAAGCAAAGATATTTTTCTAATAATTTTTGATATTCCGTATCCATATCACACTTGTTTAGCTGCTATATCAGCAGCAATTTTGTTAAGGTTGGATATTATAAATTTTTGGGCGTTGTCATCATAGATATTCTTTTTATAAGGAACACCTTGTGAATTCACAGCATCAACAGTCAATATACCTAACTGTTCACCTTTAAGTGTTGTAACCTTATTCTTCCTCCCTGAATACACGTTTTCTACGAGATAGCCGTTATCCACAAGCCATGTTGCATAGTTTCAAATTCGGTCATAATCAATTCCTCCTGATAAACACCAAAATAAATATTTTTTTACTTTTTGGCTAATAGAACCTCAGCGGATATTAAACTCTTTCTAATTTTAACCGGGGGGTTAATATTATTGTTTATTTCTTTTTTCTTTAAGTGTTATTAAAATGTCGTTGATATTGGACTCTTTGGCTACCTTTGGATAATCCTTTTCAAAATCAATTAAAATATCTTTTGACTCTACTTCGTCCTTTTTTACTGATGTGTAGATATTTTCAAAATCGCCATTTTTAAGTGCATCTTCAATAAAAGGTTTTGAATCTTCAGGAAAAGAATTCCATCCACCATAAAGATTTGTAACTGCCGTTTCTATTTTTTCAAAAGTAATGGGCTCACCTTTCTTTTCGTGTTCTGCCAAAATTCCGATAACATCAGAAAGATCATTTTTATATTTTCTTCCCGAGCGAAGCTTCACAGCAATCAAATATTCAGCCGAGATTGTACGAACAGAAAGAACACCGTAAAAAGTTTTGTAATAAACTGAAAATTCATTGAGTTTTGGCGAATATGAAGCGGTCTTTACAAAATCAGCATTCAACCATCCGGTTGGCAAATTGTATTTATCTCCAACCAGATTTATAGCATCCTTCATTGAAGAGCCTGCATGGATTACCGCATCAACATCCGTAGTCATATCTCGAAAACCATAATTAGTGAGAATAGCTGCACCACCTACAAGCACAATTTCTGCAGGCATAGATTTACCGTTAATTCTCCTGAATTCTTTTGCTAACTCCTTGAGATAGGTATCAAGATTTTCTTTTGTAAAACTGTTAGATAACATTTCTAATCTCGCTTTCTATAATATTGAATCTCTTGAATTCGGGAATACATTCATCTATTGCTTTCTGCTTTATTTTTTCATTTTTAGAAACCTTT
Organism: uncultured Eubacteriales bacterium; assembly: GCA_964500795.1. Classification (GTDB taxonomy): domain Bacteria; phylum Bacillota; class Clostridia; order Oscillospirales; family Acutalibacteraceae; genus DTU089. Next base: position 2,438 of record CAZCQI010000131.1, on the reverse strand, counting down.
GCCGCAACTAATACACTTGCAGGAAAAAGGATGGATTTCAGTTTTAAAGTACGCATATTATCGTATTGTGTACAAAGCGGTATGTTATTCTCTCTACTGATATAATCAAGCATAGCAAGAAGATACAAGCTTTCAGGATACCATTTTTTCTTATAATACTTACGTATTTGGTCTTCCTGCAAAAGTTCTATAACAAACTCAATATCGCCCAACTCTTTAAGTCTGTGACAAGTGTTACTTTTAAACAATTCAAAGTCACTACGAACCTCTAAACAAGGTTCTACAAGGCTTTCCATCGAAACACCGAGCACCTTTGAAATACGGTAAATTGTTTCAGCAGAACATTTTTCAAGCTGTGCTTTGCCACTACATATATCGTTTATTGTTGTATATGCAATGCCACTGTCTTTGGACAAGCGATATTGCGTAATATTTCTGTTTTCCATTAATTCATTTACCGTCACGATGTTTCACCTCCTGTTACTATCATTATATCGGTTGACCGTTATAATGTCAATAATGTTGGTATTTAATTTTCAATTATGCAAACAACAGTTATTCAAATCCCCGTTTATTTGTCCCCTTTTTGATTGAAACTTTCATAATTAATCTAAATTTGGCTTAATGTGTCGTTTTTTCAGGAATTGATTACTGTGGATATACAACTTTGATAGCCTGTCCGCTTTTCTTTGATTTATGCTGTAAAGTTTTTTACATACCAATACCTACTTGCGATAAAATCAAGCAGGTGCAGCTTTATGTCGAAAGTTATCGGAACAATACACTTGATATTATTCCGATAATGTGTTATACTACCGCTATAGAGGTATAAAGGGTGGTGAAATTATGAATTATATCACTACGATGCAAGCTGCTGAAAAATGGGGAATCAGCGACAGACGTGTTCGTACTCTTTGCAATGAAGGAAAAATTCCCGGTGTTATACTTGAAGGGAAAACCTATAAAATCCCTGAAAATGCTACCAAACCTAATGACGGCAGATTCAAAAAGAGCATAGAATCGTTTATGTATTTAAAATGGAGTAATGATATTATCGGCTTAATCGACGAGAATTACTGCATTAAATTCATTGAGCCCAATTACAATGATGTTGTTTCATTATACACTCACGGTCAAAGTGAATGGAACCACGAGCAATTTGTTGGTTTCCTTTCCGAGAGAGTTGTCAGCCGTGACAGACGTGATATTGAAAAGATTTTATTCCGTTGCGGTTTATCCACCTATGATGTTCTCAGAATTGCAGCCGTAACCCGAGGTATTCACCCTAAGGATTTACTTTGGATTGCCCATGACAATAGCGAAAAACTTGAAGATATAATGACCGATGTTTTTGAATCTGTTTTCCTTCAGAAAATAGACCTTGTCGGAGATAGTGTTGATACGCCTGAAGGCTACAACATCAAGCGTTATGGCGTTTATAACGGTACGTACGGTATATTTAAGCAACGAATCAATCCACTTGCCACAGACGTAGAGTCTGAAATTGCAGTATATAAGCTTTCTCAAAAGCTTGGTATCCCTTGCTGTCCTGTTTACAGATTTGACAAAAATACTATTTTTTCGGAATTTCTTTACGATTTCTCGAATGAGTACATCGTGCATTTCCGAAGACTTTTTGACGGAGCAAGGAGTGAAAACGAATACCAAAACCTTATTTATGTCCGTCCTCAATATAAAGAAGATATTACCAAAATGTTAATTCTCGACTTTATCACAAGGCAGGATGACCGCCATCTTTCAAATATTGCGGTTAAGATTTCAAACAATGTTGAAAGCTTCTATCCCCTTTATGATAACGGCCGCAGTCTTTTCTATGAAGACACGGAAGAAACTGTAATCGAGGCTTCTAACAATCTCGAAATGTATGCCACTAACTTCGGTTATTCAGGCACATATTATGATTACATTACAGACATTGCAAATGAAGGTTTAAGCTTCAAAAACCTTGTCAATCTCGATATCACAGATGATGAAATTGAAGAGATTTTAGTTTCATCGGGTTTTACAGGCTACCGCCTTGAGGGCTCAAAAAAATGGATAAGAAATTGTATTGAGTTTTTGAACAAGTTTTGATGATATAAAATAACTGATTAAATTACAGGCAACTCTACCGCAGTAGGTGGAGTTGCCTGTTTTAAGACCTGTCCGTCTTTCTTTGAATTATGCCGTAAAGATTTTTTACATATCACTAAACAAAACTTAACGAAAACACAAAACAGAGCAGGGATCAACCTCACTGCTCTGACTATTATAATTATTCGTTATGCTCACGCCACAAGGGAAGCGAAGCGTACTTCCGCAAGGCTGCTTGATAAGGTAGTCGGCGGTTAAAAACAAAACTTTCCCTTGTTTTAGCTCATAGGGGCAAAAACAAGGGAAAGTACATTAAATGCGAGTATGAAACTGCTGAGAAATCC
>CAZCQI010000130.1:0-4464 GCA_964500795.1 uncultured Eubacteriales bacterium | reverse complement strand
ATGTGAATACATTTATATCAATGCTACAGGAAAAACAATCATCAATCAGATAAGGCGCAGCAGTACATAGGAATGTGTATTGAATCCCCTTATATTTATTCTTCACAAATATAAGGAAAGCGGTATCAGCACTATGAAAGAAGGCAGAAACGAATCCACTCGTTTCTGCCTTTAATGTTTACTATTCTTTAAAGTGGTGAATTTGATGTTTTTCTAAGGTATTAGAACTTCCGAAGACTATCACCCACACGGTGTAATCTCCGTTAAGAACAACAGCCTTTATATATAAATGGTTTTTAAAACGCAAGATAACAAGTTGAAGAATGAGGTGCTGGCTTTGAAAAAAGATTTTTTGTTTCTCTTTTAATTATATTTGTAGTTGTTGCTGGAACTTTCATCTGGTATTTTTCAACAACAATTTCGGCTAATGACTGTTTTCAATATTGTATCGACAACACAGAAAGAGAAGCAACAGAATTTCAAGCAATTGCCGATCCACGATATTCCGAGTCATATGTGTATTGGGTAGCAGGTAATGGTAATTCGACAAAACCCCAAGAAATTTTTATCTTTAGAGAAAAATTTTTAGGCCCTTTTGATTTTTTTAACAGATACGAGTATATTGCAAGTAGTGTCCAAAGCGACTTAAGTACTGAAAACACTGGTGTTGGTTCAATGCAATTTTTCACATATAACGACGACAATGAGAGAGAGAATGAAGCAACGCTTCTTCTCTATGGTGCCCGTAACGATTTAGATGTGTTTTGGTATGAATGTACAGTTTCTGTTTCAGGAAAAGAAGAAACTTTCGAAGGAAAAGTCTATCTTTTTAAGCAAAGCACTGTAGGGGAGGGTCTTGACCCTCCCGCAAGTCGTTGCCTCAGTAAGTAAACCAAGGAGGGAACAACGGTACGGTCAAGACCCAATATCATTAAGTTAAGAAATGAGTTAGGTTTTTGAAAAAATATAAAAATAAAAAGTAAAAAAATACAAAAAATTTTGTTTTTATATTGTCAAAAATTTAACTTGACAATAACGCGGATTTTTTATATTATGAAATACAAGAACAATTGTGTTGTGAATTAAAGAGAAGGAAGTGTTTTTATGAATCCTGAGTATGAGGCATTGTTTACCCCTTGGAAAATAGGCAATGTTGAAATCAAAAACAGAATCGTAATGTGCCCTATGGGAGGTACATCTCTTTTTGGTTGGTTTGAGCTTGGCGGTTGCCATTTTGATAAGGAAGCGGCAAAGCTTTTCTTGGAAAGAGCTAATAACAATGTCGGTCTTATTATTCCCGGTATCGCTCCTTTGCGTGATACTTTCTGGGGCAAATGGCTTTGGCAAAATCCCAAGATGTTTGAAGACCTGAAAGAATTTATGGATGAAATCCATAAAACAGGCGCAAAATTATTTATTCAGCTTACTGCAGGTATGGGCCGTTCATGGGCTATTACCGAGCTTATTGCTCCGCTTCATAAAAATAAATTTACACGTGCGCTTATTAAGCCTGTTATTGATACCTCTCACGAATTGGCATCTCCGAGCCCTCAGCCTTCTCGTTGGGCTCACGATATCGAGTGCCCCGAAATGACAGTCAAGCAGATTCACGAAATCATCGAAGCATTTGCAAAGACTGCGAAGCTTTGCCGTGATGCAGGTGTTGACGGTGTTGAGGTTCACGCTGTTCACGAGGGTTACCTTTTAGATCAGTTTGCTATTGAATATTTCAATAAACGTACAGATGAATACGGCGGTAGCTTTGAAAACAGATATCGCTTTGCAGTTGATGTTGTTAAAGCTATTAAAGAAGCCTGCGGTGAAGATTATCCCGTTTCTCTTCGTTACTCTGTTGAGTCAAAAATGAAAGATTTCTGCTACGGCGCAATGCCCGGTGAAGAATATACCGAAGTCGGCCGTGCAATGCCCGAGTCCGAAAAGGCGGCAAAATACCTTCAGGATGCAGGCTACGATATGCTTAATGCGGATAACGGTACATACGACTCATGGTATTGGGCACATCCGCCGATGTATATGCCTCAGAACTGCAACCTTGAAGACGTAGCGCACATTAAGAAGTTCGTTGATATTCCTGTTGTTTGTGCAGGCAGAATGGAGCCTGATGTTGGTGCTAAGGCTATTGCAGAGGGCAAAATTGACGGTGTCGGCGTTGCCCGTCAGTTCCTTACTGATCCTGAATGGATTACAAAGCTTATTGATGACAGAATAGAGGACATTAAGCCTTGTATCTGTTGCCACGCAGGTTGCTTTAATTTCTCGTCTTCAAAGGGTCACGCAAATACCCAGGATCTCTCTGATACAATGGGTCTTGCTCGTTGCGCTCTTAACCCCAAAACAATGCAGTCCAAGAAATATAATATCAAGCCTGCCAAAAAGCAGAAAAATATTGCCGTTATCGGCGGCGGTATCGGCGGTATGGAAGCTGCTATTGTTTGCGCTCAGCGCGGTCATAAGGTTTCTCTTTATGAAAAGAGCGATAAGCTCGGCGGTGTATTTATTGCGGCTGCAGCTCCCTCTTATAAAGAAAAAGACCGTGATCTTATAGCTTGGTATAACCGCGAAGTTAAGAAATATCCCATTGATATCCATATGAATACAGAAGTTAAGGATATTTCTGCTCTTAAAGCTGATGAAGTTATTGTTGCAACAGGTTCTGTTGCCAATAAGATTCCGATCAAGGGTGCTGATAAAGCAATTGAAGCGGTTGATTTCCTTCTCGGTAATAAAACTGTTGGTGAAAATGTTACCGTTATCGGCGGCGGTCTTACCGGTTGCGAAATTGCTTATGAGCTGTATCTCCAAGGTAAAAATCCCACCATTGTTGAAATGCAGGATGACCTTATTACAACTCCCGGTGTTGCACTTGCTAATACAAGCTATCTTCGTGACTTCTTCAAGACAAATAAAGTTCATGTTTATCTTGAAACAAAAACAACAGAAATCACAGATTCAAGCGTTACAGTTATGACAAAGGACGGCAAAACAGAAAAAATCCCTGCTGACAGCGTTATTCTTTCGGTAGGTTATAAGCCTGCACCGATTGCTCCCAAAGCAAAGCACGTTCACGTTATCGGCGATGCTTCCAAGGTCGGTAATCTTCGTACCGTTATCTGGGGCGCATGGGATGTTGCAATGAAATTATAAAAATGTTTCCGCCTGAATTAGTTCTCGGGCGGATTTTTTGAGGAGTAATTTTAATGTTTGAATATTTAGAAAAGTATTTTACTAAAATTAAGTCTATTGCGGAAGAAAATAATGTATCAACCTCCGAAGAAATGAATAAGCTGTTTTTTAATGAAGACGGAACATTTCGTGAGGAAGTATTTGGCGATATAATGGAAGAAATGAGAAAAGAAGTTGAAAGCAGGGTGCCTAAGAAAGCTACAGAATATGTGCCGGTCGATATAGGCGATTTAGATCAATATGACGATGATGCTCTTTACGAGATGCTCCTTGATGTTCTTTATGATGACGGAACTCTGTCGGGAAAGAAGAAAATTGCTCATATAGCTTACGAGTTTGATATGGAGTACGCAAACGGAGGTGCTTCGCAATTTTTTGCAAATACAAGAGGAGAGCATATTGACGAGCTTGCAGATGCCTTGACAAGTATCGGTGCTTTGGAATATGCCAGAGTCTGTGATGAATTTATTAAAAAATATGATATGAAAACAGCTGATTTTAAAGACGATAATGACGAGGATTATTGGGATAGGGTTGAAAATTTGTATCCTTACGAAGAACTTGAAAAAGCAATTGATAAACTTTGTCGCGATGATTCTCTTCAGTATTATATAATAAGCTATGTAAGAAAGAATTCAGAAAGTTTTAAATAAAAGAATACGGTTTCGTTTTAGCCGAGGTGCGATAACGAAGTATTTATGTAAGGTGGCGGTACAGCGAAAGCTGTGCCGCCGCTTTGCGTTATCAGGCTGTTTTCTTCTTTCGATTTTGCATACCAAGTCTGCCATCGAGGGCAACGCAATCCTCATTGGCAATATTGATAATTCCAACAGCCTTGTAGTAAATTTCAATCTTTTGTTTTCTGTGACCGCTACTCTTGTCGGGAGCGTGTATCACAATTTTGTCAACCAAGTCATTGAGTATTTCAGCAGTTAATTCGGTTGGATCGGTATATTTACGGACATTTCTGAGAAATTCCTGCAAATCAACCTCGTTCTGCTCACCGTTATCGATTAGTGTTTGCAGTTCAACGATAGCCTGTTTCACTTGTCGCTGTTCTTCCTCGTATTCCGTAGATAACTTGTCAAACCTTTCTGCTGAAAGTCTGCCTGATACCATATCCTCGTAGATACGCTTAAAAAGGGTGTCTAAATCCTCATCACGCCTTTTGAGTGTCACAATATCCACCTTTGCCTTGTCCACCGATCAGTCATCGCTCCCAACCTCCTTTCTGTCGTTCTCTGATTCGTTGTTGTTCGG
>CAZCQI010000129.1:0-4483 GCA_964500795.1 uncultured Eubacteriales bacterium | reverse complement strand
GTTATATTTTCTGCCCTCATTCTGAGCAACTCTCGCCGCCATGGGAACGGCGGAAACACCTGCCGCACCGATAAGTGGGTTAACCTTACCTTTTGTTATAACATAAAGAACCTTGCCTAAAAGAACACCGCCTACTGTTGAGAAGCAGAACGCAATAAGACCGAGACCGATAATAAGAAGGGTCTTAACCTGTAAGAAATCCTGTCCGTTGGCAGTTGCGCCTACGCAAACGCCCAGCAATATGGTAACAATGTTCATAAGAGCATTCTGAGCTGTGTCGCTGAGTCTGTCAACAACGCCGCACTCGCGGAAAAGGTTACCCAGCATAAACATACCGAGGAGCGGAATAACAGAGGGGAGAAGGAAAGCGCAAACAATAAGAACGGCAACGGGGAAAATTATTTTTTCTGCTTTTGAGACCTTTCTTAACTGCTTCATTTCGACTTTACGCTCTTTTTCGGTTGTAAGAACTTTCATAATAGGCGGCTGAATGATGGGGATAAGTGCCATATAAGAATATGCCGCCAAGGCTATTGGTGCCAACAAATGAGGAGCCAGCTTCGAGGTGAGGAAAATAGCCGTGGGTCCGTCTGCACCGCCGATGATAGCAATGGAAGCGGCTTCAGCAGGCTCAAATCCTACCGCAATTGCAAGAAGAAATGCGCAGTAAACACCAAGCTGAGCTGCCGCGCCCAAAAGAAGGCTCACGGGGTTTGAGAGAAGGGGACCGAAATCCGTCATAGCGCCGACACCCAAAAAGATAAGACATGGGAAAATACTTGATTTTACGCCCGTATAAAGTATTCGCAAGACACCCGAATCATACCAATGAGCGCCTTCTACGGCGGCTTGACCGTAGCTTCCGAGATTTCCGCCTGTGGTATCAAGCATTATATCTGAACCCGGCAAATTTGCCAGAAGAATACCGAAGGCAATGGGAACCAGAAGAAGGGGCTCAAACTTAAACTTGATTGCAAGCACAAGAAAGAAAATCGCAACGCCTATCATAACAAGATTTTGCCACTGAAGTGAAGCAAAGCCCGACTGTTCCCAAAGATTAGTCAGAATTTCAGTGATATCCATTTAAAAGATCCTTTCAACAAATATCATATAACTGCAAGAACATCATCAGTATTAACTGTTGAGCCTTTTGGAGCATTTATTGATTTTACCGTACCGTCGCAGGGGGCAACGATATCGTTTTCCATTTTCATAGCTTCAAGAACAACGATAACATCGCCTGCTTTAACAGCATCGCCTACATTCTTCTTAACTGCAAGAATTGTACCGGGCATGGGAGCCTTAACCTGAGTTCCGTCAGCAGGAACAGCAACGGGTGCGGGTGCAGCTTCCGGAGCGGGAGCTGCGGCAGGAGCAGGGGCGGCAACAGGTGCGGCAGGAGCAGGGGCGGCAACAGGTGCGGCAACGGGTGCAACTGCTGCAACGGGAACCTGTGTAACACCTGTTACAACTGCATCTGTTTCTGTAACGTCAACTTCATAAATTTTTCCGTTTAAAGTAACATTGTATTTCATCGTTTATTCCTCCACTAATTTGATTGAATTAAAGCAAAGATTTTCAAAGGGAATACCGAGCTTGTCGGCAGTAATTGCCATAATAACGGCGGCATCCTGTTCTTCAATATTTTCGAAAGTCGGTTCTTGATTAAGTCGTTTTATTGATTTAAAGCAAAGTCTTTCAAGGCCGATTCCCGTTTTATGGGAAGTTATCGCCATAATAACGGCGGCATCCTGCTCTGAAACACCGTCAAGAGTAACGTATCCGGGTGTGTACGGCAGTTCTTCTGCTACGGTATTTGCAATCGGTGCAGGTGCGGTTTCGGGTGCCTTAACAGCAGATACGGCAGGCGTAACGGGAGCTTCGTTAACGGAAGCCTTTTCTTCCTTTTTCTCACCGCTTGCCTTTTCGGAAGCACAGGAAATTATTTTTGAAAGAAGCTTAACAAATAACATAAGAAAAGCAAGAACAACAAGAACGATAACAAAACCAAGAACAGCAATACCTATCGCTTCGTATAATCCGAGTGATTCAACTTTTAAAGGAAGCATCATAAAAATTCCTCCTTAATCAACGGGCTTAAACTCGTAGCTGTAAGTTTTTGAAGCCATTTCGTCGCGGTAATCAAAGAAATTTTCCGCCTGAGTGGGGAAAGCAATGTATGAAAGAACATCCTCATCACTTTTTGCTTTTTTGCCTATCTCAGCCTTTGCTGACTCGAAGCCGGGTTCAAGAGTATCCGCGTATCTGCCCTTAATAGGCTCTGCATCACCGAGGATCTGCTTTGCAACATCCTCATTTATTTTACCCGGTGCGGTACCGTATTCACCCAAAATATATGATTTAACTTCTTTAGAAACATTTTTGTAGCGCTCCCCTGCAAGAACGTTTGCAGTTGCCTGAACGCCTACCATCTGGCTCATGGGAGTAACAAGGGGCGGATAGCCTAAATCCTCGCGAACTCTGGGTGTTTCAAGAAGAACCTCATCAAATTTATCCATTTTGCCCTGAGCGGTGAGCTGAGCAACAAGGTTTGAAAGCATACCGCCGGGAACCTGATAGTCAAGAGCCTTTGTATCTGTGCAGAGAACCGTAGGATTAAGAAGACCGCTTTCAAGAGCTTTTGCTCTTATGGGCTTAAAGAAATCGCCGATTTCTCTGAGAGCATCGCTGTTAAGACCTGTTTCATAGCCAAGCTCGCTGAGAGTGTAGTTAAGAGTTTCGGTTGCAGGCTGAGATGTACCGCCGGACATTGAAGAAATTGCAGTATCAATAACGTCAACTCCTGCTTCAACTGCCTTCATACAGGTCATAAAGCCGAGACCTGTCGTGCAGTGAGTGTGAAGCACGAGGGGTAAATCAACAGCTTCTTTAAGGCTTGAAACGAGCTTGTAAGCCTCTGCGGGGCTGAGAATACCTGCCATATCTTTAATAGCAATGGTCTGACATCCGAGGCTCTGCATATTCTTTGCAAGCTCAACGTAAGAGTCGAGAGTGTGGATAGGGCTTATGGTGTAGCAGATAGCACCTGAAGCAATAGCACCGTTTTTAACAGTTTCATCAACTGCAACCTCAATGTTTTTAACATCGTTGAGTGCATCGAAAATTCTGATGATATCAATGCCGTTTTCAACGCTCTTTTTAACGAACATACGAACAACATCATCGGGATAGTGATGGTATCCCAAAAGATTCTGCCCTCTTAAAAGCATCTGAAGCTTTGTGTTGGGACAAGCTTTTTTTATTTTTCTGAGTCTTTCCCAGGGATCTTCGTTAAGGTAACGAAGGCAGGAGTCGAAAGTTGCGCCGCCCCAGCATTCGAGAGAATAGTAGCCCGCTTTATCGAGCTCTGAAAGAACGGGTTCGAACTCATTGAATTTCATACGGGTTGCGATAAGGGACTGGTTTGCATCACGTAACACGGTCTCTGTAAATTGAACCTTTTGCATTTGCAATTCTCCTTCTTTTGGTATTTTTAAGGAAATATATATATTTAAAGATAGCAGATTTTATAAAAAAACGGATTTTTTAAAAAATCTCTCTACCAATCTTCCCCACTATATCATACACTAAAAATATCAAATTATCAAGTGAAGTGTTACATTTTTGGCAATTTGTGGTAATAAGAAAAATATAAAGACAATGTTTTAATAAAAATAACTATATTCACGGTATAAAGATAACGGTAGTACCGTTGGAATGAGGAGTCAGAAGCGAAGAGTGAGGAGTGAAGGGTCTGCGATTATAATTCTCCATTCTCCATTCTCAATTTTACTAACCGAGAACAACGACTTGCGGTCGAGTCAAGACTCGACCCTACAGTGTTTTTCTAAAAAACAAAGTTAAAAAAAGGACTTCCTCCTGTAAGGTACGGTCTCAGACCGTACCATGGCAGAAAGTGTAGTGGTGGAGGAACAGCCTTAGGCAGTTCCTTACGGGATAGATGTGCAACGGCAGGTTATGATGTAACCGTAAGGAGGGAAATCTGTAAATTTTCTTGATTTTAGGGATATATTGTGTTACAATACTTTTGCGACGTGAATTGAATATATGGTAATTGAACGTGAAAAACTACGTTATATGTTTGGATAAAACATATACTTCTTTTCACGTAGTTTTTCAATTACCTGATTCGCGTCGCAGCGGAAGTTATGTTTTTCGTGCGTAGCTTCGGCTGCGCATTTTTTATTTTGGGAGAGAAAAATATGAAGGAAATCTCAAGAAAAAAGAAACCAACTGAAAAAGAGCTTTACAAAAAAATGTATTATCACCTTTTTAATGCAATAACAGATGCAATAAATGCAGAGAATAAAACACAATCCGATGAAATATTAAAACAAGCACAAATAAAAACTGAAGAAATATATATCAGTCAAAGCTTTTAAAAAATGACTAAAAAATATAAACGCAAAAAAAGAGTGGAATGTGATCACAAAGAAATTTTACGATTTCTTCTGATCGTTAG
>CAZCQI010000128.1:0-4506 GCA_964500795.1 uncultured Eubacteriales bacterium | reverse complement strand
TCGGGTGGGCATCCACCTTTTCTTTTTTACCCATAATAACAGCGTACTGCCTGCACTGTTCTATTTCGGTCAGACTGAGTGTAAAAGCGGAAAAATTGAGATTTTATCATCAGTCTGCACCAACAGAGACGGTTTTATTAAATTCTATCGGTTTATTTACGGTGCTGTTAATATGGCAAGAATTTGGAATTTTATAAAATATAAGGTTCAGGTGTATCGCCAAAAGAAAATTTCTCGTACGGAGCTTTTAACGGAGACCTTTAAAAGGCTTTATGCTTTGCCGTATGATGAACGCGATTACCAATTTAAGCCCATAAGGGTTATTGCAGATAAAGTTATCGAAAACATAAAAGGAAAAATTCCGAAAAAACTTTATAATAAGCTTGAAGCGGTAGTTAAGAAAAGATATGCCGAATGGATAAACACACCGTAAAAAATGCAGATGTTTAATCTCTTACAAGAGGTAAACATCTGCTTGTTTTTATAAATCAATATCGGCAACAACGGGGAAATGGTCTGAGGGGAGCTTGCCGTTGATTTTATCGGTGGCGGTTTTTACTGCTTTTATCTTGTTTGCATTTTTAACAAAAATAAAATCAATCATTTTTGAGCCCTTGCCGAACCAATGAAAGCTGTCGGTATTATCGGCTTTTTCTGCAATGCTTCTTGCATCCTCAAAGCCTGCTTCAAGAAAAATTTTATAAGCCTCGGAGTCGGGTGTAACATTGAAATCACCGCTTACTACAGTGGGGATATCTTTAAACATATCTGCTCTTTGTGCTACTAATTTTGCACCCTCATTTATTGCGGTCTCACCTATATGATCAAGATGAGTGTTGAAATGAGCAATTTTTTTACCTGTGTTTTTGTCTTTTAAGAGTGCGTAAGAGCACGTTCTGTTTTCAACGGCATCCCATCCGAGGCCGGGGATTTCGGGAGTTTCCGAAAGCCAGAAAGTTCCGCTTTCAATTACCTCATATTTATCTTTTTTATAAAATACAGGAGAAAATTCACCTTTAATATTTCCGTCATCTTTGCCTGCGCCTACATAGGCATATTTGTTTTTTAATTGATTATTTAAATACTTCATCCAACCGTAGTGCGCTTCCTGAAGACCGAAAGTATCGGGATCGTATAATTCGATAATCTTTTTAACGAGGTTTTGACGGCGACACCAGTGGTTTTCGCCCTTACCTGCACAAAGTACGTTAAAGGTCATTGATTTCATAATTAAAGCTCCTTGTGTTTCTTCTTTTAAATTATACATTACGTGTTAATAATTGACAAGGGCGAGTTTTATAACAATTTGTGTTTTGAGATAAAGTTATTCGTAAACCGACGTTTATTTTTTTGTTGAGTTTTGGAGAATATTGTGCTATATTTAATTAGTACATAAATTTCTATTGACTTTGGAGTTGATTTTATGGATTTCAGAAAAGATTTAGTAGAGAATATTTTGCCTTTCTGGCTTAAAAATGCTATCGATTATGAAAACGGCGGTATATATACCTGCCTTGATAAAGAGGGTAATATCTACGGAACCGATAAAAGTGTTTGGTTTCAGGGCAGAGCTTTGTGGGTTTTCTCAAAGGCATATAACCTTATTGATAAAAACGAAGAATACCTTAAAGCGGCAAAGAATATCTATAAATTCCTTCCTGAATGCACCGATACCGACGGCAGAATGTATTTTACCGTAACAGCAGACGGCAGAGAGCTTCAGAAAAGAAGATATTATTTCTCCGAAACCTTCGCCGCAATAGGCTGTGCCGAGCTGTATAAAGCAACAGGAGAAAAAGAAATCCTTGAAAGTGCTGAAAAATACTTTACCGTTGCTTATGAGTGCTTTAAAGGTATTCGTAAAAATCAACCTAAAATCAACCCCGAAAATCAAGATTCAAAGGCTCTTTCACCCGTTATGATAATGCTTGCAACAACTCAGGTTATGAGAAGTGTTGAGGACCTTTGGGATAAATATAATCCTATTGCAAAAGAATGTCTCGATGAAATTCTGAACGGCGGTTATCTTACGGACAGAGCCCTTCTCGAAAGCGTTACAAAAGCAGGGGAGTTTGTTAACAGTCCCAACGGAAGAATCGTAAATCCCGGCCATTCTCTTGAAGCGGCATGGTTTATTATGGCTGAGGGTATTGTTACGGGCAATGATGAGGCAATTGAAGCTGCGAAGCGTATTATTGATATTACGTTACCTCTCGGTATCGATAAAAAGCACGGCGGTATAATCGCGTTTACGGATTTGGAAGGCAAACCGCCCGTTCAGCTCGAATGGGATATGAAGCTTTGGTGGCCTCAGTGTGAAGCCATGATTGCAACCCGTCTTGTATATCTTCGTACAAAAGAAGAGAAATACAACGAAGTTTATAATGAACTCAAGGATTATTGCGAAAAGTATTTCTGCGACAATGAAAGCGGTGAATGGTACGGTTACCTTCATTACGATAATACTGTTTCCACTACTCTCAAGGGCAATATATTTAAAGGACCGTTCCATATTCCGAGATTTTATATGATTATGTCTGTTATGGATGACACGGGCAATATAGCGGATTTTATGAAATAAAGGAATTTAATGATGCAAAATATATTAAATATATATTCTGATGTTAACGCTTTTGAAGCTTGTGAATACAATGAACTGTGTTCATATCATTGGGAAGCCGAGAAACCGTACAGACCGAAAACATATTTTAAAATCGGTGTAGTTGACGGTGTGCTGACCGTTGCGTTGAAATGTTATGAAAGTACACCCCGAGCAGTTTACACAAAGCGCGATGAACCCATATATCAGGATAGCTGTCTGGAGTTTTTCGTTGCACCCGTTGAGGGCAGAAACGAGTATATTAACGTTGAGTGTAACGCGAACGGTGCTTTCCTTTGCGAATTCGGTGCAGGGAAGCTTGACAGACGCCTTGTAAGCTCGATTTCCGCGAGTTCGCCGGAGGTTATACCTTTTTCGGGCAAGGATTCAAACGGCGCATTTTGGGGCGTTACGGTCAAATTGACGAGATGCTTTCTTTCCGAGGTCTACGGTGTTTCCGAAAAGGATATACCCCTAAATAAAATAAAAGCAAATTTCTATAAATGCGGCGACCGTTGCGAGATACCGCACTACCTTGCGTATTCTTCCGTGACCGACTTACCGCCCGGATTTCATAACCCCGAATGTTTTGCGGAATTTAAAATGAAATAAGGAGTAAAAAGTAAATGGGTATTGTTAATCAGATCAATATTTTGAAAATTGTAAAGGCATTCCCCGAGTACGGTAAATATGTAGGTTATAAGCCCGTATCCGAAGGGCATATAAATGATACATATATAGTTGAATACCAACTTGAAAACGGCGAAAGCGCCCGTTACCTTTTGCAGAGAATAAACGTGAATGTTTTCAAAAAGCCTATTGAGCTTATGGAAAATGTTATGGGTGTTACTGCACACCTCAGAAAAAAGATTGAGGCAGCAGGGGGCGATCCTCTTCGTGAAACCCTTACGGTTTACCCTGCAAAGGACGGTAAAAACTATTATATGGCAGATGACGGCGGTTGCTGGCGTCTTTATAACTATGTAGGTGATACCTTTACCATCAACGAGCTTACAAATAAAGAGGATTTCAGAAATGCTGCTCTTGCGTTCGGAAACTTTCAGAACCTTCTTGCTGATTATCCGATTGAAACTCTCCATGAAACCATCCCCAATTTCCACAATACCCCTTCACGCTTTAACGACTTGAAAAAAGCCGTTAAGGAAAACCTTTCGGGCAGAAAAGATGAAGCGCTTCCCGAAATTGAATTTGCTATGGCACGTGAAAACGAATGCTCCGTTATTACAGATATGCTGAAAAGCGGAAAATTGCCGTTGAGAGTTACTCATAACGATACAAAGCTTAATAATATTCTTTTTGATAATACAACTAAAAAAGGTCTTTGCGTTGTTGATCTTGATACGGTTATGCCGGGCTCATCTCTTTATGACTTCGGCGACAGTATCCGTTTCGGAGCGAATACCGCCGCTGAGGATGAGAAGGATTTAAGCAAGGTGTCACTCAGCCTCGACTATTTTAAAGCTTATGTGGACGGTTATCTTGAATCGGCAGGGGAAAGCCTTACAAATGAGGAAATAGAGTTTCTTCCGTTTTCTGCAAAACTGCTTACCTTTGAATGCGGAATGCGCTTTTTGGGAGACTTTATCAACGGGGATGTTTATTTTAAAATTGACTACCCCGAGCATAACCTGGTAAGGGCAAGAACACAGTTTAAACTTGTGGCGGATATTGAAGAAAAATACGCTGAAATGCAGAAAATTGTTGCGGAAACCAGAGCGAAAAAAGGCTTCTGAAAATTTTTAAAAAAAACATAAAAAAAACGGAAAAAAGTGTTGACAAATTATTTGAAATAGTGTATAGTATTCAACGTTGCAAGTGGGACGCAACAAGTCAATGGGAGCATAGCTCAGCTGGGAGAGCATCTGCCTTACAAGCAGAGGGTCATA
>CAZCQI010000127.1:0-4513 GCA_964500795.1 uncultured Eubacteriales bacterium | reverse complement strand
CCGTACCACAGAAGAAAGTATAGTGGTGGAGGAACAGCCTTAGGCAGTTCCTTACCGGTTGGTAGCGATTAAAAAAATCCCCCGCACCTGAGTGCAGGGGATTTATGAATTTATAAATTACTGAAGCTCGATAGCGATATCGTAATCGGGAAGATTAACGCCCTTTGCAAAGTCTCTTGCGTGGAATACAACTTCATCGGCGGAAACTTCTACATAGAAGCCTGTGCCGGCGTCGTTATATTCGCCGTCTTTATTTTCAATACCAACAGAAGGAACGTTTATACCGTGGATGTCGCCGATTTTCTCATATGTATACTCACCGAAGCCTGTGTGAAGGTGACCTGTGATAAGAATTACGTTTTCGTATTTGTTGAGAATGGTATAGATCTCATCGGACTGATCGCCTACACTGCCGCTTTCCCAAAGAGAGTTGTTCCATGTGCCGGGGAGACCGTGAGTATCTTTAAGAGGATAGTGAATAACAACGAATACGGGCTTACCGTTCTTTGTAGCGGCTGCAGCCTCTGTATCAAGCCAATTGAGCTGCTCTTCGCTGATGTAAGCATCCTCAAATCTTGCTTCCTCGGAACCCATTACAAGGAAGGTGTAGCCTTCAACATCATATCTGTAATAGAGAGAATCCTGAGCATTTTCCTCACCGTTAAGAGAGTTCATAAAGTCGAGGAAAGTTGCTTTGCTCTGCTCGTAATCACGAAGACGGATATCGTGGTTACCTGCTGCCATAATAAAGTTCTTTGTATTGAGTGCGCAAATATCAGCCGCAACTGCATCATATTCAGCCTCAAAACCGTTTTCTGCAATGTCACCTGCAATGATGAATGCATCAAGCTCTTCTTCAGAGTTCATAATGTCCTCAGCGGCGGCAATGAAGTTCAATTCTCTTTGGGGATTGTAGTTACAAACCTGAGGGTCACCTACAACAACGAAATCCATAACCGTTTTATCGGAGGTGGAGCCGATAACAGCATCCGTTGAGGGCGATGAAGCTCCGCCGAAAGCTATTATAAGAGACATTATAACGCTGGTGATCATATAAAGGAAATCACCTAATTGTCCGATGAGTGATGAAAAAATACTCATAAAAAAACCTTCCTTATTTACTTTTTTATGGAATAATACCATAGAATGGTGAAAAAGTCAACTGAAAAATGAAAAATGAAAAATAAAAAGGTCCTTTTGAGTGTTGAAAAAAAACCTTGTGTATGTTATGATGAAAAGGTATATAGGCTGAGTATTTTTTGTGTCAAAACGCAGAAATCCGGCAAGCAAATTTTAAAACGGGAGTATGTTATGGAAAAGTTACTTACAAGATGGGGTAAAGAGCTGAATAAGGAATTGCCCCTCAACGATTATCCCAGACCCCAGCTCAAACGCGACAGCTTCATCAACCTCAACGGCGAGTGGAACTACGCCATTTATGACGAAAATAAAAAGCCCGGTGCTTTTCAGGGCAAGATAACGGTGCCTTTCAGCCCCGAATGTATCTTAAGCGGAGTTGAAAAACTCGTTAAGCCTACGGATATATTGTATTATCAGAGGGAATTTACCTTCAAAAGAACAAATCACCGTGTGCTTCTTCATTTCGGAGCGGTAGACTATAAATGCAAGGTTACTCTCAATAACACATTTGTTGGCGAGCACAAGGGCGGTTATATGCCTTTTACATTTGATGTTACCACCTGTATTCTTGACGGTGAAAATGATTTGAGAGTTACCGTTACCGACCCTTCAAACACAGGTACTCAGGCGCGCGGTAAGCAGACCTTCAAGCGCGGCGGAATATGGTATACTCCTCAGTCGGGAATCTGGCAGACCGTTTGGCTTGAAGAGGTTTGCGAAGGCTATATCGAAGCCATAAAGCTGACTCCCGATATTGATAACGATGAGCTGAAGGTTGAAATTAAATACAACGGCAAGCCCGATGATGAAATGGCGGTTGCCGTTTTTGATAAGGGCGAAGTCAAGTCGGCGATTAAGCTTGAAAACGGTAAAGGTGTTGTTAAACTCTCCGATTACGAGCTTTGGAGTCCCGAAAATCCTTACCTTTATGATTTGAAAATAGCTGCCGGTAATGACAGAGTTGAAAGCTACTTCGGTATGCGTAAATTCAGTGTAGGCAAGGACAGCGAAGGTACACCCAGACTTATGCTCAACAACAAGCCTTATTTTTATAACGGTCTTCTCGACCAGGGCTATTGGAGTGACGGTATGTATACCGCGCCTTCGGACGAAGCGCTGATCTATGATATTCAGACAATGAAGGAGCTTGGCTTCAATACCCTGAGAAAGCATATTAAAATTGAACCTCTTCGCTGGTATTATCACTGCGACAGGCTTGGTATGATAGTCTGGCAGGATATGATAAACGGCGGGGGCGAATACAATTTTATGGCAATAGGTACTGCTCCGTTTATGTCTATGCTTTTCAATAATAAGCATGCGGGCAAGGTTTCCGACGGGCCCAATCATTACAGATATTTCGCAAGAGCAGATGCAAAGGGCAGAGAAGAATATTATGAGGATTCTGCCGAAATGATAGACCTTCTTTATAATGTTACCTCGCTTGCTCTCTGGACACCCTTTAACGAGGGTTGGGGGCAGTTTGAAAGCGAAAAGGCATGCAAATTTTACAGGGAAAAGGATCCCACACGACTTATAGACCACGCAAGCGGTTGGGTGGACCACGGTGCAGGGGATGTTAACAGCTTCCATATATATTTTACTCCCTTTATGTTCCCCAAATACAGTAAGACCGATGAGCGCCCCATAGCTCTCACGGAATTCGGCGGCTACTCAATTCAGGCAAAAGACCACACATATAATAAAGGAAAATTCTTCGGTTACCGTAAATATTACACTCAAGAGAAATTTGATGCGGCGGTAAAACACCTTTATGAGGACCGTATCTGTAAATGTATTAAAAATAAAGGTCTTTCTGCGATTATTTACACCGAGGTAAGCGACGTTGAGGATGAATGTAACGGCTTGCTTTCCTATGACCGCGAAGTAGTAAAAATTACCCCGGAGGTTATGAAAGCGGCAAACGAAAAGCTTAAACTGTAATCGAAAATTCAACAGAGACTATAATACGGGGAATAATTCCGTCCAAAATATAATAAGCTTATCAAAAATTTCGGTATTTATGAGTAAAAGACAAAAGAAAAAACAATCAGTTCAGCAAAAAACCGAAACGGAGGATGAATAATGAAAACTTATGACGTAATTGTTATCGGTGCAGGCAACGGCGGTCTTGCCGCGGCTGCAAACTGTGCAAAAGCAGGACTTTCCACACTCCTGCTTGAAAGGCACAATATCCCCGGTGGCTCTGCATCATCGTTTGTAAGAGGACGCTTTGAGTTTGAACCCTCACTTCACGAACTTGCAGGTATCGGTGACGAAAAGGAAGTAGGTACTATTGAAGAGGTTTTCAACCGCATTGATGCAAAGGTCGATTGGTGCAGACATGATTCTACCTTCCGCCTGGTCGTGCCTGCAAAAGACGGCGATAAAGACGCTTTTGTAAATGATGACGGTGTTCTTGTTACGGTTGATGCCCGTATGCCTGTCGGTTTTGAGGCATTTTCAAGAAAGCTTGATGAAATTGTTCCCGGGTCGTATGAAAGCTGCAGAAAAGCCTTTGATTTATCAATCAGTATGTTCAAGGCTTTTGAGTGCCTTGATGACCCGAAAAAAATACCCGGTAGCCTTAAAGATGTGCCGGATATTATGAGAATGGTTTCACATACCATGAAAGAAGCTCTTGACGCACTTGGAATGCCAAAAAAAGCACAGGACATATTCAACACTTATTGGTGTTATATGGGCTCACCCGCATCTCAGTTTGACTTTTTATACTATCTGTGTGTTCTTCACAGCTATGTAAGAAGCGGAACAGGTATTCCCCGTTTGAGAAGCCACGAAATGAGCCTTGCGATTGACCAAAAAATCCGTGATTTCGGCGGAGATATCTGGTATAATTCCGAGGTTACAAAAATTATAATGAAAAACGGCAAACCTGCAGGCGTTGTTGTAAACGGTGAAAAAGAGGTTTACGGTAAGCAATTTATATGCAATTCATATCCGCATAAGGTTTTCACTGAGCTTCTTGATAAAAAAGATGTTCCCGATATGCAGCTTAAAATGCTTAATTCAAGAAAGGTTGCCTGCACACTTACAACAGTTTATCTCGGTATGAATAAAACAAAGGAAGAGCTTGGAATTACCGATTACTCGGTATTTATAGCACCTGATTCCGATTCAGATAAGCAGTACAAGGCGGCTCAGAATTATTTCAGCGGATACTGCATTATTAACTGCCTTAATGAAATTATTCCCGACTGCACACCCGAAGGCACGTGCCAGCTTTTCCTTACGACAATGACATTCGGCGATGTTATGAAGGATATAAAGCCGCAGGATTATAAAAAATTCAAAACGAAGGTTGCAGAGGATATGATTGAAACCTGTGAAAAGGCTCTCAATATTTCCATTA
>CAZCQI010000126.1:0-4606 GCA_964500795.1 uncultured Eubacteriales bacterium | reverse complement strand
CTTGAAAGCGCAGGCTATGAAGCATACTGCGTGGGCGGTGCCGTGCGCGACAGCGTTATGAAAAATGCTCCGGGTGATTGGGATATTACCACCTCCGCACTGCCCGAGGAAACTACCGCTCTTTTTTCCGATTTCAAAACAATCGACACAGGTCTGAAGCACGGGACTCTCACCGTTTTAATTGATAAGACCCCTTACGAGGTTACTACTTTTCGCATAGACGGAGAATATAGCGACAACCGTCACCCCGAAACGGTTCTTTTTACGCAAAAGCTTCGTGATGACCTTGCAAGGCGTGATTTTACAATAAACGCGCTTGCATACAATGAGCGCACGGGAATTGTAGATTTATTCGGCGGACAGGATGATATATATAATGGTATAATAAGAACCGTGGGTGATGCGGATAAACGCTTTAATGAGGACGGTCTGCGAATTATGCGTGCCCTGCGTTTTGCCTCGGTTTTAGGCTTTGAAATCGAAGAAAGCACCGCCGCCGCCATTCACAGAAACAAAGAGCTTTTAAAAAATATTTCAGCCGAGCGATTGGCTGTTGAATTAACAAAGCTCGTCTGCGGCAAAAATGCCTTTAACATACTTATGGAGTACTCCGATGTTCTTTCGGTATTCATTCCCGAAATTGCTCCTGCCGTAGGCTTCAAACAATACGGCAAAAAACACGCATACGATGTTTGGGAGCATATATGCCACACGGTAGATACCGTTCCCCCCGAAAAAACCTTACGCCTTACAATGCTTCTTCACGATTTGGGAAAAATTCCGACCCATAAATTAAATGAAAAAGGCGAAAGTACTTTTAAAAACCACGCCCTTGTGGGTGGAGATATGGCAAAAACAATCCTGATACGTCTTAAATTTGATAAAAAAACCGTGAACCGTGTTTCTTTTCTTGTAGGCAACCACGATTTTGAAGTGCCGAAAACGAAAATCGAATTAAAGAAACACTTAAAAACAAAAACTCCCGAAGATATCAGAGCTCTTCTTGTAATTAAAAAAAGTGACCGCGGTGCTTTAAGCGAAAGTTACCGTGATATAAGCAAGGAAACCGAGCAATGCCTTGCCCGGCTTCGTGAAACTGAAGAGCAAAACGAATGCTGTACTTTATCTCAGCTTGCAGTTACGGGAAACGATTTACTAAAAGCCGGTTTTAAAGGCGAAGAAATCGGAAGCACCCTTAACATTCTGTTAGATGCAGTAATTGAAGAAAAAGTTCAAAACACAAAACAAGCTTTATTGACATACCAACTGTAATAGTATAGAATAAAGATAATTATGAAAAAGGAAAAGGGTGGTAAAATGCGCAAAGCATATTCTCTTAACTTTGGATGGAAATATTCTCCGGAATTTTCCGAAGATATGATAAGCAGTAATTTTGATGACAGTAAATTTGAAACAGTGGATATTCCCCACACTAACAAGGAGCTTCCGCTGAACTATTTTGATGAAAAAGACTATCAGTTTGTCAGTTGCTACCGCAAAAGCTTTGATATCGGCAAAAAGGCTGACGGCAAACGCTATATTCTTCATTTTGAGGGTGCCTCCGTTTATTCGAAGGTTTACCTTAACGGCGAATTTATCGGAGAGTACAAGGGAGCCTATAATCCTTTCAGCTTTGATATAACAGAAAAGGTCAATGAAGAAGGTAACCTTCTTGTTGTTGAGCTTGACTCAACCGAAAGAAAAGAAATCCCGCCTTTCGGTAATGTTGTTGACTACCTCGTTTACGGCGGTATTTACAGAGAAGTATGGCTCGAAGAGGTAAGCGAAGTTTATATTGACAACGCCTTTGTAAGAACTCTCAATGTTCTTCAGCCCAAAAAGGTTCTTGATATTGATGTGACCCTTTCCGAAAGCGCAAAGGGCGAGCTTACCTTCACCCTCTTTGACGGTGATAAAAAAATCGGTGAAAAGAAAACCGATTTCAGCGGAAGAGTTATAAACGCTAAATGGGCGGTATCCGATGTTGAGCTTTGGGATACCGAAAATCCACATCTCTATACTATATATATTAAGCTTAACGACCGTGACGAGATTTCTGTACGCTTCGGCTTCAGAGAGTGCCGTTTTATGCAGGACGGCTTCTACCTTAACGGCAAAAAAATAAAAATTCGCGGTCTTAACCGCCATCAGAGCTATCCTTATGTAGGTTACGCTATGCCCGCAAACGTTCAGAAGGCCGATGCAGATCTTCTCAAGTACGAATTAGGCGTAAATCTTGTAAGAACCTCTCACTATCCTGACAGCGTTCATTTTCTTGACCGTTGTGATGAAATCGGACTTCTCGTATTTACCGAAATGCCCTCCTGGCAGTTTCTCGGTGAAGGCGAATGGCGCGAAAACTGCAAAGAGAATATCCGCCGTATGGTTCTGCGTGACAGAAATCACCCCTCAATCATCCTTTGGGGTGTGCGCGTTAACGAGGGCTTGGACTGCGATGAATTCTATACCGAAACAAACGCCATTGCAAGAGAGCTTGATAACACCCGTCAAACGGGCGGCGTAAGAAATATGCCTCAAAGTCACCTGCTTGAAGATGTTTATACTTATAACGACTTTATCCATTCGGGCGGTGCAATAAATCTCCTTCCCCCTGCCGTTGTTGCAGGCTTTAAGGCTCCCTACCTTGTTACGGAGCACAACGGTCATATGTTTCCCACAAAAAGCTTTGATAAAGAGGGCGTGAGAACAGAGCATGCTCTGCGCCACACAAGAGTTCTTAATTCTGCATATAAAAACGGCAGAATAAGCGGTGCTATCGGCTGGTGTATGGCAGATTACAATACCCATAAGGATTTCGGCAGCGGTGACAGAATCTGCTATCACGGTGTTACGGATATGTTCCGTGTTCCGAAGTTGGGTGCGGCAATTTACCGCTCACAGCAGGATGATAAGCCCTTCCTTGAGGTTTCTTCCGCAATGGATATCGGCGAGCATCCCGGCGGAACAATAGGTGATGTCTGGATTTTCACAAACTGTGATTATGTTAAGCTCTATAAAAACGGCAAATATACAAGCACGGTTTATCCCGAAAGCTCCAAATACCCCTATCTTCCCCATCCTCCCATGATTGCCGCAGACTTCATCGGCGATGCGCTCACGGTTGATGAGGGACTTGACCCCAAAGCTGCCGCCCTTCTTACGGACACACTTGTTGCCGCTCAGACGAAGCAGTGGAAGCTTCCTCCGTCAAAATTCCTCAAAGCAGGCGCGGCGATGGTGGTTGGCAAAATCCCCTTCGGCAGAATGTTTGATATAGTCACAAAATATGTAGGCGGTTGGGGTAATGAACAGATAACCTACGCCTTTGAAGGCTACAAAAACGGTGAATGTGTTGCAACAGTCGTAAGAACTGCCGTTACAGAGCTTCACATTGATGTTAAAGCCGATGCCGACACTCTCCGCGAGGGTGATACCTACGATGCAACAAGAATTGAAATAATCGCCCGTGACCAGAACGGCAACCGTGTACCCTTTGCAGACAGTGCAGTTAAAGTTACGGTTAAGGGTGCCGCAAAGCTTATAGGTCCCTCCGAATTCCCCCTTGTGGGCGGTGACAGAGCCTTCTGGATAAGAACAAACGGCGAAAAAGGCGATATTTCCGTTACCGTTGATGCAAAATCCATAGGCAAGGTTCAGCTTAAATTAAAAGCCGAATAACTTGACTTAAAGTCATAATAATACTATAATAATACCACCTTTCCCATTCGAGAGGTGGTAAACTAAATCTTAAAGGAGATAAGAAAATGAGCAAACAGCCTTACTACATTACAACAGCTATTGCCTACACATCCCGTAAACCCCATATCGGCAACTCTTACGAAATTGTTCTTGCCGACGCTTTGGCAAGGTTCAAACGAATGCAAGGCTATGACGTTTTCTTCCAGACAGGTACTGACGAACACGGTCAGAAAATCGAGGAATATGCTGCTGAGGCAGGTGTTTCACCAAAAGAATATGTTGACAAGGTTGCAGGTGAAATCAAAGGTATTTGCGATTGCCTTAACACAACCTACGATAAATTCATCCGCACAACTGATGAAGACCACGAAGCAGCCGTACAAAAAATCTTTAAAAAGCTCTGTGAAAAAGGTGATGTTTATAAAAGCGAATATGAAGGCTGGTACTGCGTCCCCTGTGAAAGCTTTTTCACCGATTCTCAGCTTGTAGACGGCAAATGTCCCGACTGCGGCAGAGAAGTGCGCAAAGAGAAGGAAGAAGCTTATTTCTTCAAAATGAGCAAATATCAGAAGCAGTTAGAGGAATATATTGAAAGCAACCCCAATTTCATTTATCCCGAAAGCCGCAAAAAAGAGATGATAAATAACTTCATCAAGCCCGGACTTCAGGATCTTTGTATTTCCCGTTCCACCTTTAAATGGGGCATCCCCTTCCCCGGTGATGAGAAGCACGTTATATATGTTTGGGTAGATGCTCTTCTTAACTATATTACAGGTCTCGGCTACGATCCCGAAAACCCCTCGGAAATGTACAAAAAATATTGGCCTGCAAACGTTCATATTATAGGTAAGGATATTCTCCGTTTCCATACCATCTATTGGCCCATTATGCTTATGGCTCTCGGTGA
>CAZCQI010000125.1:0-4612 GCA_964500795.1 uncultured Eubacteriales bacterium | reverse complement strand
TGCTTCCCCGTATGATCAATTTCATAATTATCACAATAAATAAGCTCGCTGACGGTTACGAATTTGTAGCCGTCTTTTTCTAATTTAGTGAGTATCTTGTCAAGTGCTTCGGGTGTGTTTTCAACTCCGTTGTGAAACAGTAAAATTGAGCCGTTTTGCACCTTACTTGTAACTCTTTCATACATTTCGTCAACTGAAAGAAGCTTCCAATCAAGACTGTCAACATCCCATTGAATCATTTTCATATCAAGACTTTCGGCAACTTCTATGCTTTTGTTGTCGTAATCGCCGCCGGGTGCTCTGACCACCATCGGGTTTTCTCCCGTTATCGCTTTTATTTTGTTGTTGCAAGCAGTGATTTCTTTCTTTACTTCTTCACGTGAAACGGTGCTGAAGGATGCGTGAGTATCTGAATGGTTACCGATTTCATGGCCCGCGTCATAAAATTTTTTTATTGCATCGGGGTTTTTCTCTACCCAATCACCCACGGCAAAAACGGTGGCTTTTGCATTGTGTTTATCTAAAATTCCTATAATTTCATCTGTGTCCTCTGCGCTCCAAGCCGCGTCAAAGGTTACGGCAATTTTCTTTTCAGCCGTTTCAACGCTGTAAATAGGCAGTTTCCGTGATGCACTGCTGACAGTTGTGCTGATATGTGAAATTGTCACTGTAGAAATAATCGTTCCCAAAACCAAAAGTACCGCCGTGAGTGTAGAGTTTATTGCAATTACCTTGTATCTCAAAAAATCACCCCGAGAAATTATATTCCCGGGGTGATTGGAGTATGTTAATATTCACCGCTTAAAACGGCTTCTGCACAGCGTATGCCGTCAACTGCTGCTGAAACTATACCGCCTGCGTAGCCTGCGCCTTCGCCCGATGGGTAAAGTCCGCGAAGTCTTGTTGCCTGAAAGAACTCGTCTCTGCAGATTCTTATGGGCGAGGAGCTTCTCGATTCAGGGGCAGTCAGCACCGCATCATAAAGGTTAAAGCCGTGGAGCTTATTGTCAAAATCCTGAATTGCACCTGCGATAGTATCCGTTACCTTTTTGGGGAGTACAAGGCGAATATCCGTCATGGTAACTCCTGTGGGGCAGGAGGGATTAACCGCGCCTGACTTTGTTGAAGGTTTTCCTTTCAAAAAATCTCCCAAAAGTTGGGCGGGAGCAGTGTAATCACCGCCGCCGAGTTTAAATGCCTTTTGCTCGATATCCCTTTGAAGATACATACCTGCTAACGGATGGTCACTGTCAAAAGGCGGTTCAATTCCCACAAGTAAAGCGCAGTTTGCGTTTTCCTTATCACGTGCGTATTCGCTCATACCGTTAACCACCATTCCGCCCTCTTCCGATGATGCGGCAACTACCGTTCCTCCGGGACACATACAGAAGGTGTAAAGTCCTCTGCCGTGGGGAGGATGGCAGGCTAATTTATAATCAGCCGCGGGGAGTAGCGGGGAATTCCATAAACTGCCGTATTGAGCCTTGTTTATATGCTCCTGAGAATGTTCGATTCTGGTGCCTACCGAGAATGGCTTTTGTATAATTTCAAGACCTTTTCGGTAAATCAACTCGAAGGTATCGCGTGCCGAGTGCCCGATTGCAAGAATAAGAGCATCAGTTTCGATATCACTTGTAGTGCCGTCGGCATTTTTATAAGTAACACCCTGAACATATCCGTTTGCAGTAATTATATCAACAAGCTGAGTGTTGAATTTAACTTCTCCGCCTAAGCGTATAACTTCTTCTCTGAGGTTTTTAACAACTGTTTTCAGCTTATCCGTTCCGATATGAGGTGTTGCCGAATAAAGTATCTCTTCGGGGGCACCGAATTCAGCAAAACGCAGAAAAACCTCTCTACATCGGGGGTCTTTGATGCCGGTAGTCAGCTTGCCGTCCGAAAATGTTCCTGCACCGCCTTCACCGAACTGAACGTTGGAGTTTGTGTCAAGTATCCGTTCTGTCCAGAAGCGGTTTACCTGATTTGTTCTTACATCAACTGACGAGCCTCTTTCAAGCACTATTGGCTTTAATCCTGCTTTTGCAAGGGTGAGCGCGGCAAACATACCTGCGGGACCGAAGCCTGCAACAACAGGGCGCAACGGGAAAGCCCTTTGCGGCTGAGGTGGAGTGTATTCGTATTTCTTTGTAACAAATGCCTTGTTGGGCGGAAAAGACGCAACAACCTTTTCTTCATTCAGTTCGGTTTCGATATCTGCCGAATATACAAGAATTATATTGTCTTTTTTTCTTGAATCTATTGAACGCCTTGCAAGCGAAAAGCTTTTGATATCCGATTCTTTGATTTTCAGAGCCTTTGCCGCGGCGAGCTTTACTTCTTGCTCGGTTGCGCCCAAAGGCATTTTAATTTCGTTTATTCTTATCATTACAATTCCTTATTTCAAAAAGTTTGCCGCCGAAAATCCTGCAATTCTGCCGGTTGTCCACGCAAGGTGAAGGTTATAGCCGCCGCAGTCTCCGTGTATATCAAGTGTTTCACCGCAGGCAAATAATCCCTCTGCTTTTTTCGACATCATCGTTTCAGGTGAAAATTCATCGGTTTTTATACCGCCGCAGGTGATCTGAGCAGTATCAAAGCCTTTGGTTGAATTGATACTTATTTCAAAGCTTTTCAATGTGTTTACCGTGGTTTTTATTTGTGCCACAGAAAGCTGTTTGCATTTTGTTTTAGGCTTTATAAAGCATCTGTTCATAACGGCATATCCCAATTTAAGATTTACAACACCGTTGAGAATATTTTCAAACTCGTTTTCAGGTGCGTTGGAAACAGCGGTTTTAATATGCTCCGTCAGTTCTTCTTCTGGGATTTCATAGCATAAATCAAGGCGGAGAGTTAAATTTTTTCTGTCCCTGCAAAGGTGCGAAAGGTTCATAACGGGAATACCCGATACTGCTTTGTCGGTGAACTGTATTTCACCCTCTTCGCCGCCGAGAAGCGTGTTTTCACAAAACAACTCCGCTTTACATTCAGCTCGCACGCCTTTGAGAAGCTTTAAATCACTGTCTTTAACTACAAGACCGCAAAGAGCCGGGTATAAGGGTGTAAGAGTGTGACCGAAATCCGCTAAAAGCTTATAAGCAGAGCCGTCTGAGCCTTGAACAGGGGAAGACTTTCCGCCGCCGCTTACAATAACTGCGTCAAAATATTCGCCGTTTACCGAAAAACCTCTTTTTGATTTTTCGATTTTTGAAACAGGTGTTTCCGGTTTTATTATAATTGAGTTTGTTTGGGCAAAACCGAGAAGTAAATCGCGGATTGCAGATGCTTGCTGTGACCGCGGGTAAATACGCCCGTCCTCTTTATAAGAGAGTGCTCCCAGAGAACGAAAAAAGCCTTCGGAATCCGAAAAAGGTGAGGTGAGTACTTTCCTTAAAAACATACTGTCACCGTGGAAATGAACGGGAGAGAGGTTTTCGTTTGTGAAATTACATCTGCCGTTTCCTGTAGCAAGAATTTTTTTCAGAGGCTTTGAAAGCCGTTCGAAAATCGTAATTTCAATATCAGGATTTTCTGCGCGTGCTTCGATTGCAGCCGCAAAACCTGATGCACCGCCTCCTATAACCGCAAGCCTTTTCAAAAAATCCACCTCCGCGTACAATGTTTTTTTGCAATGTTAACATTATACAACAACTTTGAATAATATACAATACTCTCGATTGTAATTACTTTGACGAAATTTTTTACAATATATATTGAAAAAGAGTTTACAAAATCGCTGAGTTTTGATATAATCTCCTATATTTGACTTTTCGGGACTTGTTTTATCAATAATTTTGTAAATAATCTTCTGTTATACAAACGGAAAATGGAGGAAATAAATCTTATGAAACGTGTTGAAATTGCACAGCTCTACAAAAATGCAGAGCAGTTTGCAGACAGTGAAATCACCGTTTGCGGCTGGGTCAAAACTCAGCGAGCATCAAAGGCCATCGGTTTCCTTGAAATCAATGACGGCGGTTGCTTTAAAGGTCTTCAGGTTGTTTTTGAGGATGCAAAAATTTCTAATTTCAAGGAAATATGTAAAATAAATGTAGGTGCCGCAGTTATCGTTAAGGGAAATCTTATCCTTACTCCCGATGCTGCTCAGCCTTTCGAAATCAACGCTACAAATATAGAAATAGAAGGCGAGTCCACACCGGAATATCCCTTGCAGAAAAAGCGCCATACTCTTGAATATCTTCGTACAATAGGTCATTTGCGTCCCCGTGCAAACACATATTCAGCCGCATTCAGAGTTCGCTCTGTTGCTGCCTTTGCTATTCATAAATTCTTCCAGGAGCGCGGCTTTATGTACGCTCACACACCGCTCATCTCTTGCAGTGACTGTGAGGGTGCCGGCGAAATGTTCAGGGTCACCGCTTTTGATCTTAACGATGTTCCCAAAACCGAGGACGGCGCAGTTGATTATTCTGAGGATTTCTTCGGCAAACCCGCTTATCTTACGGTTTCGGGTCAGCTTGAGGGCGAAATTATGGCTCAGTCCTTCGGTAAAATTTATACCTTCGGTCCCACCTTCAGGGCGGAGCGCTCCTACACTCAGCGCCATGCGGCAGAGTTTTGGATGATCGAGCCTGAAATTGCTTTTGCAGAC
>CAZCQI010000124.1:0-4629 GCA_964500795.1 uncultured Eubacteriales bacterium | reverse complement strand
TGGCATGCCACCCATACCTTGCATACCGCCCATTCTTTGCATACGCTTCATCATCTTTTTGGAATTTTTTCCGTTAAGCTGTTTATAAAGCTTTTGCATATTGCGGTATTGACTGAGAAGCCTGTTAACATCCTCAACCTGCATTCCGCAGCCTGCGGCAATTCTTCTCTTGCGGGAAGGATTGATTATATCTGGATTAGCACGCTCTTTTTTAGTCATAGAGCGAATTATCGCCATTGTATAATCTATTTGCTTATCGTCAACATCGGTATCCTTAATTTTCTTATTAAGACCGGGAATCATGGAAATGATATCCTTCATAGGACCCATTTTCTTAACTTCCTCAAACTGTGTAAGCATATCGTTAAGGTCGAGCTTGTTTTCACGGAGCTTCTTTTCAAGCTCTTCCGCTTTTTTCTCGTCGAGAGCTGTCTCAGCCTTTTCAATAAGAGAAAGAACATCACCCATACCGAGAATACGGCTTGCCATTCTGTCGGGATGGAAAACATCAAGGTCGCCGAGCTTTTCGCCCACACCTATAAATTTAATAGGCTTACCGGTAACCGCTCTTGCAGAAAGTGCAGCACCGCCTCGGGTATCACCGTCAAGCTTTGTGAGAACAAGACCGTCAATACCGAGAGCATCGTTGAAGCTTGAAGCAACCGTTACCGCATCCTGACCGAGCATAGAGTCGATAACAAGAAGAATTTCATGAGGCTTAACCTCAGCCTTGATATCCTTAAGCTCCTGCATAAGCTGTTCGTCAATGTGAAGACGGCCTGCAGTATCAAGGAAAACATAATCATAGCCGTTATCCTTAGCAAGCTTAATTGCCTCTTTAGCGATTATAACGGGATTTTCAGTACCCATTTCAAAAACGGGAACACCTATCTGCTCACCAACAACCTGCAGTTGCTTAATAGCCGCGGGGCGGTAGATATCGCAGGCAACAAGCAAGGGTCTGTGACCCTGTTCTTTGAGCCTTAAAGCAATCTTAGCACTGTGGGTGGTTTTACCGGAGCCCTGAAGACCGCACATCATAACCACCGTGGGGGGATGTGAAGCGGATGCGAGGCGAGCCTGAGTACCGCCCATAAGAGCAGTAAGCTCCTCGTTAACGATTTTTATAACCATCTGGGCAGGGGTAAGGCTTTCCATAACCTTGGCGCCGATTGCCCTTTCTGTTACCGAATTTGTGAAATCCTTTGCAACCTTATAGTTAACATCGGCTTCGAGAAGTGCAAGGCGCACCTCACGCATAGCGTCGCGGACATCGGCTTCCGTAAGACTGCCCTTGCTTTTCAACTTTTTAAACGCGTTTTCGAGCCTGTCTGAAAGACCTTCAAAAGCCACAGGTAACGCCTCCTTTATTCATCGAGAGAGGTTATTACGGATTTAATGCTGACAACGGCATCGTTTACCTCTCTTGAAAGAGATATATTCATATTAAAATCATTTATTTTTTCCGTATTCTCCAGAATAACTCCGAGAGCCTCGTTTACCTTTTGAGTACGCTCTGCAAAGCCGAGCTTCTTTTCCATATCAAAAAGCTGAGTTTCAGCGCGCTTTACGGCATCGCGCACGCCCTGCCTTGTGATGCCCTCATTCTGAGCAATTTCGGAAAGAGAAAGGTCATCATTATAGTAATACTCAATGAATTTACGCTGATTTTCAGTCAGCATTTCGCCGTAAAAATCCGCAAGCAAAACAACATCAAGATTCTTTGCCATAACGACACTCCTTTCTTCAAGCTGTAAAGAACTTTAACTTTACAGGAGTGCATTATAACAGAGCAAGAGTGATTTGTCAATAGGAAATTTAATAAAAGTTACGACTTACACAAGAATATGTTCAATGCGGTTTTGTAAGCTTTACAATCGGTGTCGGCAGCGGAAACCTTCCGTTCTAAAAAAGTCCGAGATTACCGAGTATAAACATATCCACCGCTGACCAATATGTACTTTCATCGGTTTTGAGATTTTTCCCGTGAACGCCGTCCTGAATTACTTTCTGCTCAACGTTTTCGGATGAACAAACCTCAAATATTTCATTACTCTGACCTATATTGGCAAAGGTGTCCTCTTCACCGTGGATAAATAAAATGGGAACGGTTATTTTCGATGACTGCTGAACGGTACTTGCGGTTTTAAAGCTCCAACCGTTTTTTATTTCGCAAAACCTTGAAGCTATATTGAGAATCGGGAAAGCGGGAAGCTTCAATTCATCGCCTATATATGTTTTCATAACCTTACGGACATCTGAATAACAGCTATCGGCAATAACTGCCCTGACATTTTCGGGAAGCTCCTCCCCTGCCGCCATTGTAACGGCAGTACCGCCCAATGAAACGCCGAAAAGAACTATTCGAGCCTCCGGATCGTTTTCGGTTATTTTACCGACCCATTTTAAAATATCGAGCCTGTCAAGCCAGCCCATTGAAACATCCGAATATTCGCTTTCGCCGTGACCTCTTAAATCGGGAAGAATAATATTGAAGCCCAATTCATAAAAGTGCTTTGCATATTCACCCATTGAAGATGCACTTTCACCATACTGATGGCACATAACAACATAGCTGTGAGAAATATTTTTGTTTATTATTTCAAGCGCGTGAAGCTCTTTGCCGTCGTCATTCTCTATGTAAATGCTTTCAGCCTTATCTTCAACCCACGCTTTATCCTTCTCGGCAATTTCCAAGCCGTCCTCACCGTAGGCGTATTCATAAAAGCCTTTCGAGCCGTTGCGTGATAAAACAGAACTGCATAAAACAACCGCAGTAATCCCCTCTGCAACGATTATAAAAGCAATTATCAGAGCAATTATTCCCATAAGCTTTTTCTTTGTCAGCCTGAACTTCTTTTTACCGTCTG
The DNA here is from genome assembly GCA_964500795.1 of uncultured Eubacteriales bacterium. Classification (GTDB taxonomy): domain Bacteria; phylum Bacillota; class Clostridia; order Oscillospirales; family Acutalibacteraceae; genus DTU089. The sequence goes on along the minus strand of CAZCQI010000124.1, from coordinate 1,759 downwards.
CAACAAAAACGGCAGTAGGTCCATCCTCACTTTCAATAACAGCAAGGGTTTCGGCAACATTTATTTCTGTGTTATCGGACATTTCTATCATCCTTTATATCATAATACATAGCATTTCTTATATATAATAACATATAATTTTTATAAAAACAACTTATAAGTTTTTTGTTGCAAGCTTCAACCTCACAACCATGGACGGAGATGTAAAATGAGTATCATTGAAATCATACTTCTTGCAGTGAGCCTTTCTATGGATGCCTTTGCCGTTGCACTTTGTAAAGGCCTGGCGCTTAAAAAAATCAACCTTAAAAACTGCCTTACCGTAGGTGCGTGGTTCGGTATTTTTCAAGGTTTAATGCCGCTTACGGGCTTTCTCTTAGGAAACACCTTTTCCGACAAAATAGCCTCAACAGACCATTGGATAGCCTTTGTTCTTCTTGCAATAATCGGCATAAATATGATTAAAGAATCACGGGAAAAATGCGAGGAATTCAAGGATGCTTCTCTCGGCTTCAAATCAATGCTTGTTATGGCGATTGCCACAAGCATTGATGCTCTGGCAGTGGGAGTAAGCTTTGCTTTCACCGATTTTCAGAACAATCGGTTCATTTACGGAAGCTTCGCCCTCATAGCAGTGATAACAATGCTCTTTTCGGCAACAGGAGTGAAAATCGGCAATATCTTCGGCACAAAATATAAATCTAAAGCCGAACTCGCAGGAGGAAGCATACTTATAATTTTAGGTTTAAAAATACTCCTTGAGGGGCTTGGGGTTATAAGTATCAGTTAGGATTGAGGAGTGAGAAGTGAGGAGTGTCGGAACTGCAAATTTAATGGAGAATTGAGAATGGAGAATTGAGAATTATCGGGACCTGCGGTCGGCAAATTTATAGCTTCGCAGACCCCTCACTCTAATCCGATGATTCTAAACGATACGTCCCACACTCATCTGAGTATGGGACGATGTTAAATCATTTAAAATACTTAACCGCGGCTTCAAACATACGGATATCGTAGTTCCCGGGAACATTCTTATAAAGTCCGTCGCCTATACGCTCGCTGTGACCCATTTTACCGAAAACTCTGCCGTCAGGGGAAGTGATACCCTCAATAGAGAACATAGAATCGTTGGGGTTAAAGTGAACGTCAACCGTGGCGTTGTCCTCAAGGTCAACATACTGAGTTGCAATCTGACCGTTTTCGGCAAGCTTTCTTATAAGCTCTTCGCTTGCAAGGAAGCGGCCTTCACCGTGAGAAATCGGCACGTTATAAACGTCACCAACCTCTGTAAGAGAGAGCCACGGAGATTTGTTTGAAGCAATTCTCGTTCTTACAATTCTCGACTGATGGCGTGCAATTGTGTTGTAGGTAAGAGTGGGGCAATTTTCATCTGTATCAATGATTTTGCCGTAGGGCACAAGACCGAGCTTGATAAGCGCCTGGAAGCCGTTGCAGATACCGCACATAAGTCCGTCACGCTGTTCGAGAAGCTCCGTTACACCCTCTTTAACATTGGCGTTACGGAAGAACGCGGTAATGAATTTAGCAGAACCGTCAGGCTCGTCACCGCCTGAGAAGCCACCGGGGATGAATACCATCTGAGCTGTTTTAAGCTTCTTTGAAAACTCTTCAACGCTTTCGGTGATACCTGCGGAGGTACGGTTTTTAATAACAATGATTTCAGGCTCTGCGCCTGCATCGCGTACTGCCTTTGCACTGTCGTATTCGCAGTTTGTTCCGGGGAATGCAGGAATAAGCA
>CAZCQI010000123.1:0-4670 GCA_964500795.1 uncultured Eubacteriales bacterium | reverse complement strand
CCGAATAATTTTGTTGCAAAATAAATTAAAATTAAGCCCCTGATAAGCGGGCAGATTAAACGGAGGAAATTAAAATGGCATCTGAAAAGATTACTGCTATTGTTGAAGAATTAAAAACACTTACAGTTCTTGAGCTCTCAGAGCTTGTTAAGGCTGTTGAAGATGAGTTCGGCGTATCCGCTGCTGCAGCTGTTGCAGTAGCAGCTCCCGTAGACAGCGGCGCAGCTGCTGTTGAAGAGAAAACAGAGTTTGACGTTGTTCTTACAGAGATCGGCGCAAATAAAATTGCTGTTATCAAGGCTGTTCGTGAGATTACAGGTCTTGGTCTTGCTGAGGCAAAGGCTAAGGTTGACGGTGCTCCCGCAACTCTTAAAGAAGCTGTTTCTAAGGACGACGCTGAAGCTGCAAAGGCTAAGCTCGAAGAAGCAGGCGCAAAGGTTGAGCTTAAGTAATTTAAGCTTATACTTAGAAAGTTACTCCCTGACCGAAAGGTTCAGGGAGTTTTTTCATTTACAAATCTTTTTATATATGCTATTATATTATTATATTACGGTAATATTTAAGTTTAAATAAGGGAGGCGATAACTGTGGCAGATTATGAGAAAAGCAGTAAAGCTTTATCGGCAAAAGAGCTCGTATCTATACTTTTGGTTATTGCTGTTTTGTTGGCAGGTGCCGTTCCGATTTATAAAACGATAAATAAGCACGCGGCTGAAATGAATTGCAAAAAAAATCTGGAAGTCGCGATTGAAACGCTTGAAAAAGTGCTTGTTGATTACAAGGTGGATGATTATAGTTGGGGCGGGGAATATCCCGTAAAATCAGAAAACGGCGGTACGATAAATTGGGTTTATTTGGGTCTGAACGGTAATCAAATTTCGGAGATAATCAGTAGCTTGAATGAGTCGGATGTTTATCCCGCTGACGGAGAGGAATGGACAATAAACGTAACTCCGGATGAAAACGGTGATTACCATGCTGAGGTAGTGTGTAATGACCCTGAACATATAATCGAAGAATAAATTTTATTTTTTTGATTGCTTTTGTATTATAATTATGGTAATATAAATTTGTTTGGGATTTATCAAATTGAGAGGGAATATAATGAAGCTTAATGAGAATTTTATTTTGAAAACTGTTGCAGGGATGCCCGTTGTGGTTCCTGTGGGAGAGGCTGTTAATCAAATACACGGGATGATTACTCTCAACGGTCCTGCAGAAATTATCTGGAAATGTCTTGAGGACGGTAAAGATTGCGAATCCATCGTTGCGGCGGTTAAAGCCGAGTATGATGCGGATGAGCAAACCGTAAGAAATGACTTAAATTCCTTTATTGAGAAGCTGAAAAATTACGGAATCCTTGAGGTTGAATGATTTGAAAATAAAGGTTGCAGATTTAATCGTTGAAATTGATATAAAAGAACAACTTCTTTTATCACGTGTTCAGCCGTATTTATATGACGGGGAAAATGAAGCCGATATTGTTTTTACCGTTTCCGAACAGTATTATATTGACCGCCGGAGGGAAGCCCCTCATTTGGATTTCGGTGAAACGGAATATCTTTGGAGCGGAGCGTTTTTTTATGAGCAGCTTGCCCGTTACGACGGGTTAATGCTTCACGCCTCCTGCGTTGAATATGAGGGCAAAGCATATCTGTTTTCGGCGCGTTCCGGAACAGGTAAATCGACTCATACTCATCTGTGGCTTAAATATCTTTCGGGTGCGCGTATTATAAACGATGATAAACCCGCCATACGTGTTATAGACGGCGAATTTTATGCTTACGGCACTCCCTGGAGCGGCAAGACAGATGAAAGTGTAAACACAGGTGTTCCTATTGCAGGAATTGCATTTCTTTCAAGGGGAGAAAACAGTATCAAAAGAATTCCCGGTATAAAGGCTTTGAAGCCTTTTATGGATCAGACTGTAAGACCCTATGATAAAGAGCTTATGGGAAGAATGCTGGAAACACTTAACAAAATTCTTACGCATGTACCTATTTATGAGTTTACCTGCAATATGTCCGAAGAGGCGGTAAAAACGGCTCTTGACGGAATGCGAAATTAAAATTAAGAGGCAGATAAAATGGCACGAAAAGAAAAAAAGAAAAAGGGTAAAAAAATACTTCTTACGATTCTATGTCTGTTGCTTGTATTGTGCATCCTGCTTTTTGCGGCAGGAGTTTCATATTGGAAAAGCATTAAGGAGGCTCCTCCCGAGGTTGAAGATACACTTGTGTACGACTTCGATGATGACGTTCAGGCAAGTGTTTTGGAGGATGACTTGCACTTTGATGAAATTTTTGAGGGCAATGCAAGTGAATTCAAAGCATCTGTTAAAGAGTGGGCAACAAACGGCGGAGATGTAATGTACGATGAGGACGTTATAAATGTGCTTTGCGTAGGTGTTGATACCCGAAACCAGAATACCGTTTCGGGACTTACCGACTCTATGATAATAGTTTCGGTTAACCGTGAATTAGGTACTATAACACTTACCTCCATTATGCGTGACAGCTATGCATATCTTGAATCCCCCGAAGGTAACGGCAGTTTTAACAAGATTAACTCGGCTTTCCCGTTTTACGGAATAAATAACCTCATTAACACTATTGAATCTCATTTTAAAGTCAGAATAGACGGCTATGCAATGATAAACTTTGCACTGTTTAAGGCTGTTATTGAAAAATTGGGCGGAGTTGACGTTAAAGTTCAGGAATATGAAGCGAATTACCTCAACTCTGTTTACGGTTTTGATATAAGCGCAGGTGATCCGGTAAATCTCGGCGGAGATGAGGCTTTGGCATTTTGCCGCAGCCGTAACTGTGATGCCGACGGTGACGTAAGCCGTACACGCCGTCAAAGGCAGGTTATAACCGCACTTCTTAAAAAAGCGGGCACAATTCAAACTTCTGATATTACCGGTTATATCAAGACATTTATGCCGTATCTTGAAACAAGCTACACTGAGACAGATATTGTTTCTCTTGCAACAAAAGCGGTTGTAGGCGGTTGGGCATATTTCAGCGTTCAGGAGCTTGTTTTACCTGATGAAGCATCTCGAAAAGGTGTTTCGGGTTCTACATGGTATTGGGCAGTTGACTATCCGCTTGCGGCGCAAAAGCTGCAACAGACCATTTACGGTAAAACAAATATTATTCTTGAAGAGGGCCGTGTTTCACCCATTGATTTAGCATAAAAATAAGACCGTATTCAGTTCAAAACGAACCGAATACGGTCTTTTCTGTTAATCAAAACTCAGGGATTTCGATTTCTACCTCTCTTCCGAGATCGGAGGAACGAGCAATACCGTCGATAATTGCCTGATTGTAAATAATCTGGCTTGAAGGTACGGGGGCAGGAAGATTGAACTCAATAGCATCAACGAAAGAACGGATTTTCTTATCAAAGTTGTCGCCGTCGTTATCACACTCGGGGATAACTGTTTCAACACATTCGCCTGCAATGTTGTGGTAAATTGTCATGGGACCGCCGATTGAGCCGTTCCAGCACTCGGTTGAGGGAATTCTTAAACCGCCTTCTGTACCCATAATGATTGTATCACCGGGAGTGTCGCAGTGCATTGCCCATGCAATACGGAAGTCAAGAACGATATCGCCTTCAAGGCGTATGTAAGCTGCAGCGAAGTCATCAACGCCGAAAACCTCGGTGTATTCGGGCTTTTGGAGGTATTCGGGCTTTTTGCCGAAGAAACCTGCCTTGAAGCCTGTAACGGTAAGAGGCTTCGGATAACCGATAGCGTTGAGAACCATATCAAGAGAATAGCAACCGATATCACCCAGAGCACCGAGGCCTGCTGTATCTTCCTGAATGAAGGAGGTGCCGAAGGGAGTGGGGATACCCATTCTTCTGCCACCACCGGTCTGGATGTAATATATTTTGCCGAGAACGCCGCTTTCGCAAATCTTTTTAACCATCTTCATATTGGCGTCAAAGCGGGGCTGGAAGCCTATGGAGAGTATCTTGCCGCTGCGTTTTTCAGCCTTGCAGATTTCAACAGCTTCATCAAGAGTAACGCACATGGGCTTCTCAAGAAGAACATGAACGCCGTGATCAAGAGCATAAATAGCACAGGGAGCATGTTGACGGTTGTATGTACAAATTGAAACGGCATCAAGGTCTTTTTCGTTATCTATAAGCTCTTTGTCGCTTAAATAGAAGTTTGCGTTTTCAATATCAATGCCGTTCTTTTTTGCAAAAGCCTCAGCCTTGCCGGGAACGAGATCTGCAAAGGCTACAACCTCAACATCATCGCATTTAAGGTAGCTTTTGAGATGCGCTTCTGCAATCCAACCGCAGCCGATAATACCGACCTTGATTTTTTTGCCTGTGTAAACTTTTTCATCAACCTGCTTTTCTTTAAAAGCATCAAGAATGTTTGACATAATATACCTCCTAAGGGTCAACTTTATACTATTATAGATTAGCATAAACTTTTTGCCGTTTCAACAAAAGACCCGCATTTTTTTCGGCGTTTTTGCAATTTTGAAATACTGCACAATTTAGATGGTTCTGATATGTGAAAAATTACTAAAGCCAAAAATCTACTGTGAATTTTCTGTGTAAAACTTATGAACGTTAACAAATTGTTTATAATTCCACAACACCGAAACAACATTGATGGGTTACTATATAGATGCCAATACAAT
>CAZCQI010000122.1:0-4711 GCA_964500795.1 uncultured Eubacteriales bacterium | reverse complement strand
TGAACTGCCCAGGTATCATAAGTTTTTCTGTCCTCTTCGTTACAAGGGCATATCCATCCGTCTTCTTTTTGGAAAGAAACGATAGCATCAACATACTTTTTCGCTCTGCTTATCATATCTTCATTTTCAAGGAGATATGCAAGAGGAATAAACCCGTCAAGCCAATAGGGAACCCGTTCCCAACCCTCGGCAGCTCCGCCGATCCATGCGCTTTCTTTTATATCTTTCCAAACCTTATCAAGATTACCGCTTAATCCTTCCGCCTGAATTTCAAGCTGACGTCTGAGCCAACCGGTTGGTTTTATTTCTGATGTTGTATAAAAATTCCGCGTGCTCATAAAAATTCTCCCAACAGATGCTGAATTCCGTATGTCATACCTTGATTTCAAAAAACAACTGCAGTAAACTGCATACATAGTTCACTGCAGTTGTTCTGTTTTTAATTATACACCTTTATACTCAAAAACCGTATTATAGGTTCCGCTTTCAAACTCGTACTCCTCGTCATCAAGATAAAGAGTTGCGTGGCAGCCTGTAGGAATTGTGAAGGTGAATTTACATTCGTTGCCGTTGCCGGCATATTCCCAGCCTGAAATAATCTCACCGTTCTCAGTTATAAGCCTTGCCTTTGCGTAACCCAAAGCTTTACAGGGGAGGGGTCTGAATATGATATGCTTATAACCGGGCTCATTGATATCATAATCAATACCTGCAACAGTTGAATATAGCCAATCGCCAACTGAACCGTAGGCATAGTGGTTGAAAGAGTTCATACCGGGAGTTGCAAAGGAACCGTCCTTTTTGAGACCGTCCCATCTCTCCCACATTGTTGTTGCGCCCTTTGTTACGGGGAAGAGCCACGACGGGAAGTCCTTTTTGAGAAGAAGCTTATATGCAAGATCAACCCTGCCGATTTTTGTAAGAACGTGAAGAAGATAAGGCGTTCCTACAAAGCCTGTTTTAAGATGCCCGCACTCTTCAATATCTTTAACGAGCTTTTGAGCCTCACGCTCAGGGGCATCCGTAAGATTAAAATACAAGGCGAGGACATTGGCAGTCTGGGTTTCGTGCTCGGGTTTTCCCGTGTTGATATATTTTTTTCTGTACGCCTTAACAGACAGATCATAAAGCTCCTCATAGTATGACATATCCTTACCGATAGCTTTACCCATTTTAATAAAGAGTGAGTTTGAATATGCAAGAAATGCCGACCCGATAAGATTTTTATCCGTAAGACCGCCTGTTGCTTCATCTCCTGCATCGAGAGAAAGCCAATCGCCGAAGTGGTGCCAATGGGTATCGAAAAGTCCTCTTTCGCTACCGTTTTTCTCCATGAACCTTATCCATCTTTCCATGGATTCAAATTGATCTTCAATAATTTTTGTATCACCGTAGGCGGCATATACCTGATAGGGCACAATTACCGCTGCATCTGCCCAAGCGGAAGAGCCGTAGCTTTCCCAATCTTGAAGATCCGGCACTACATCCGTAACGCCGCCGTCTGCTCTTTGGTCGCAGGCAAGGTCATGCATCCATTTTCTGAAGAATTTATCTGTTTTATATGTAGTCGATGCAGTTCTTGCAAAAACCTGTGCATCACCCGTCCAACCCTGACGCTCATCACGCTGGGGGCAATCTGTGGGAGTATCGAGGAAATTACCTCTCAGGCCCCAAACGATATTTTCATAAAGCTGCTGAACAAGCTCATCGCCGCAGGCGAAATAACCTATTCTCTTCATATTTGAGAAAACAACAACAGCCGTGAAATTTTGGAGCTTAATATCCTCTTTATCAAAGCCCTCAAGCTTAATATAACGGAAGCCCTGATATGAAAAATGCGGCTTGAATATTTTTTCGTTACCGTCAGAAATAACTGTAACTTCAGCTTTTGCACCTCTCAGATTTTCCGTATAAAAATTACCGTTTTTATCAAGAACCTCTGCATGATAAAGCTTAAATTCTCTGCCTTTTTTCGCGGGAACTACCCATTCAACATAGCCTGTTAAGTTCTGACCGAAATCAATAACGGTATCACCCTCGGGAGTTGTAATAAGCTCAACCGCTTCCAGGCGAGCCATTTCACGAACCTCTTCTCCCTCGGTGGGAATAAGTATTTTTGTATCTATATCCCCGAGCACCCTTACAGGATATGTTTCATCTGTATTTGCATTAAAATCAACCGTTTCGCCGTTATAAACATTTGAATAAAGAATATTGCTCTTTGAACATTCCCATGTTTCATCCGTAGGAATGAAATCTTCTGTACCGTCCTCATATTCTATAAGAAGAGCGGCAATAAGCGCATCTTCTCTGGTTGTAATGCTTTCATATTTCTCGTGCGGGTTGCCGTGAAAGCGCCTGCCGTTTCCAAGACCGATATCAATAGTGTTGCACTCTTCCATAAGCGAAGTAACATTATATTCCTGATACTGAACACGCTTTCCGAAGCTGGTCCATCCGGGAGCAAAAATAAATTTCCCTACCCTTGAACCGTTTAAGAACGCTTCATAATAACCCAATGCGGAACAGAAAAGAGTTGCTTTTCTTACGGGCTTATCAAGCCATATAACCTTTTTAAATACGGGGCGCACTTCACCAAAATCTGCACCCTGCCTTATAAATTTAGCATCCTTTATTGTTTTCATAATTATCTTCTCCGTTAAATAAGTTGACAACCTTTTTTGAAGCTGTATAATTATATTATCTTAAATTGATATGTTTTTCAATACAGTTAGGAGCAAAAATGAAAAATCTTTCAGATATAAATGTTATAAAATCCGTAATGGGAAAGCACGGCGTTACTTTTAATAAAGGTCTCGGTCAGAATTTTCTTGTTGATCCCGAGGTTTGCCCTGCCATGGCAGAAGCCGCAGGTCTTACCGAAAACACCTGTGTCATTGAAATAGGTCCCGGTGTGGGAGTGCTGACAGCAGAGCTTGCAAAAAGGGCAGGTAAAGTTTTAAGCTTTGAAGTGGACAGGCGTCTTCTTCCCGTGCTCAGCGAAACACTTTCTGATTTTGACAATGTTGAAATCATAAACGAAGATGTTATGAAAGCAGACCTCAAAAAAATAATTGAGGAGAAATGTAAGGGAATGGATATTGCAGTTTGTGCCAATCTCCCCTACTACATCACCTCTCCGATTATAATGCTTTTGCTGGAAAGCAAATTACCCATAAAATCAATTACCGTTATGGTACAAAAAGAAGCCGCCGACAGGCTTTGCGCCGAAGTGGGCAGCCGCGACGGCGGTGCGGTAACTGTTGCGGTTAACTACTATGCTGAAAATGAAAAGCTTTTCTTTGTTCCGAAAGAAGCTTTTTTGCCTCCGCCCAAGGTCAACAGCGAGGTAATCCGCCTGACGGTAAGAAAAAAACCGCCTGTTGAAGTTGCAGACGAAAAGCTTTTCTTCAAGATTGTAAAGGCAGCATTTTCCCAAAGAAGAAAAACTGCTGAAAATTCTATAAGCGCAGGGCTCGGAATCCCGAAACCACAGGTCACCGCCGCTCTCGAAAAAGCGGGACTTGAAAAAACCGTGAGAGCAGAGAAGCTTACAATGGAAGATTTTGCATCCATTTCAAAAATACTAAGCGAATAAAGTAAAAACAGCGCGCCGATAATAAACCGGTGCGCTGTTTTTAGTAATTACTATTGATTAAAATCCAATTTCAATACCAAGAGCGGCGAGAGCTTCGAGGATGTTGTACTGCTCTATGAATACAAGAACCTGCTCTAAAAGGGAATTAATAGCTGTCATAAGGGTTTCTGCAATGCTGAAATCAGAACCTACGCCGGGAGAAGCTAATATTGTATCAATAGCTGTTATTAAACCCATAAGAGTCTCCATTACCGATTCACCTCCTTTTCATTTATCCACAATTAAATTACCATAAATTTATATATTTGTCAACATTTTTTTGTTTTGAATTTCTCACATTTTTGTTTTGAATTTCTCACAAATTTATAAGACTGTCCTGTTTTTCGTTGACAAATAATATTACCGGTGATAAAATTATATGCTGTGAAAGGGTGATATATTATGGTATTCCAAAAGCACATCGGTTTTGACAACGACTTATATATCGAAAAGCAGTCAGAGCAAATTATGAAGCGCATCGATGAATTCGGCGGCAAGCTGTACCTTGAATTCGGCGGTAAGCTCTTTGACGATTTTCACGCATCGCGCGTTCTTCCCGGCTTCAAGCCCGACAGTAAGCTTCAGATGCTTCTTAAACTGAAAGACCATGCCGAAATAGTTGTGGTTATCTCCGCAGGTGATATTGAAAGCAACAAAATCAGAGGTGACTACGGAATAACCTACGACAGTGATGTCCTTCGTCTTATTGATGCCTTCGGCAGTGCAGGACTTTTTGTGGGCAGTGTTGTTATCACTCAGTTCGACGGACAACCCTCCGCAATTAAGTTTAAAGAAAAGCTTGAAGCTCTGGGAATCAAGGCATTTGTGCACTATACCATTGAGGGCTACCCGTACAATGTTAAAAAAATCGTAAGCGATGAAGGCTTCGGTAAAAACGACTATATCGAAACCTCCCGTCCCCTTGTTGTTATAACAGCTCCGGGTCCCGGAAGCGGAAAAATGGCGACCTGCCTTTCACAGCTTTATCACGAAAATGCCCGCGGAATAAAAGCGGGATATGCAAAATTTGAAACCTTCCCTATCTGGAATTTACCCCTCAAGCACCCTGTTAAC
>CAZCQI010000121.1:0-4789 GCA_964500795.1 uncultured Eubacteriales bacterium | reverse complement strand
TAAGAGCGAAGGTCATACAGCCTCCCGCATCTCCCAGCCCGTAGCCGATTTTATGTTTGAGTGTAAGTGATGATTCGTTTTTTGAAGCTTTTGTTTCTTTCATATTTTCATCCTCCTTGTCAAAGTTTCGATTATTTTTATTGTATCATAAATATGCTAACATTTCAACCACCTGTAATACAAGAACTCTCCCAATCCACTCAAAAACGCAATCCGAGAAAAAAGTTTATTAATTTTTGAATTGATTTATGAATAGCTTGAGTATGTAATTAAAACAGAAATTTAAGTAAAAGGGAGGAATGTCCCGTGTCAAAAAGACCAAACATTTTATTTAACCGAACAGCTTAAAGAAGAAAATCAAATGGAGTGGGTACAGAGAATGTACAATATTCAGCAAAGAGCAAATGAGATTATTTGCAATGAGTTGATTTGCAGCTAATGGATAAACACACGGCTTACTGAAAGGTAGGCCGTGATTTTTATATTTCTTGTTCAAAACTTGTTTTCAACATAAGTAAAAATAAATTTTGTGAATATCTTGAACTTGTTTTCAACATATGTTATAATAAGTTTGCAAAATTGATAAAGGGGAATAGCTATGAAAAATTTTGAGCTTTGTACCGATATCGAAATAGTGATGGAGTTGTTGGGTATTACAGCATCAGACCTTGCCGATAATATCGGAGTTACATCTACAACTATTTCTCGTTGGAGAAAAAACGAGGAAAATGTAACTATTTCTAATTTGAATGCCTTTTACAACTTTGCCTTTAATAAAGGAATTCGTTTGAATAAAATTAAAGAGCAGCTATTTAAGGAAGATTGCTCTCCAAATTCAACTATACTTTTTCACGGTGCAAAAACTTATATAGACGGAGAAATCTCAATAGAAAAATCAAAAAACACAAATGACTTTGGCAGAGGTTTTTATTGTGGAGAAAGTTTGGAACAATCGGCAATGTTTGTTGCAAACTATCCGAAATCCTCTCTTTATGTTTTAGAATTTGATAAAACCAATTTAAAATATACCCAACTTAATGTTGACCGTGATTGGATGCTTCTGATTGCTTATTTTCGAAATAAGCTAACTGATTATTCAGGACATCCTATTATTGCAAATCTTCTTTCAAAACTTGAAGGTGTAGATTATATTGTAGCACCTATTGCCGATAATCGCATGTTTGAAATAATTGATAGCTTTATTGATGGCGAAATTACTGATGTGCAATGTCAGCACTGTCTTTCGGCAACTAACTTGGGTAATCAACATGTTTTTGTTACCGATAAATCATTAAAGCAACTTAAAGTTTTGCGACACTGTTATCTGGCACCGGACGAAAAGGATTATTACCTTACCTCTAAAAAAGAAGAATCAAGAATAGGCAATGATAAAGTTAGAATTGCTCGAAAACAATACAGAGGTCAAGGAGATTATATAGAGGATATATTAAAATGAGAAAAATTGACGAAATAGGATTAAAATTATGCAAAATGCAGGCGGATGTGTTTTCTGCATCCGCCTCCAGAGAAAAGTGCAGTTCTTTAATATTTATAAGAAGATTTATGAATTCTCAGGTTGCACAGCGTATGGATGCAGACGGCTTTCTTTTTGAGGCTTGCGATATTAATAGTATTTTTGAAGATATTAATATGGAATTTGGTGAGAGCTCTTACGGAAAAGAGAAATACTCTGATTCGGAGTTATATTGGATTGGGTATATCTATCGATATTGGGCATATACACATCAAAAGTCAAGCAAACAGATATATAAAATTATAAAGCCGAAAGAATTAAAAGGACTCTACTACCCATATCATTCGCTTGACCCTGCACAGGCAATCGAAAGGATTCTTGAGGCAAGAGGAATGAGCGAAGATAATCTTACTTCAAGAGGCGTTGAGATTTTAAGAAATGTTATAAAAAAAGAAAAGAATTCGAGGAAAGACACATGAGTAAAGTTTTTAAATATCTTAAAAGTTTAAAAGTGCCATCCAAAATATTAATCGGTGTATGGATGTTTTGTATGTTTGTGGTAACATTTGATGAATTAATTAATAAGCAGGGATTTTCTGTACAGAGTGCAGAAAAAGACCCTGAACAAATTGACGAAGAAAGCGATAATTTGTTTGCGGAGTTTGATATAAATTAAATACTATGAAGAAACGCAAAAAAATAGAGTGTTCATCACTTAAATCCGTAATGAACACTCGATATGGTGGACCCGGAGGGATTCGAACCCTTGACCTCTCGGATGCGAACCGAACGCTCTCCCAACTGAGCTACGGGCCCGTTTATATCGGATTTTATTATATTCTTAATTTTGATTATTGTCAACAATCATAAGTAAACAATTAGCATTATTACAGACATTTTATTGACAAAACAAAACTAAAAATATATAATAAAAGCAGTAACATACTAAATATATTTTAAGGAGTGTCGCTATGAAAAAAATATCGGCATTATTTTTAGCAGTTATAATTTTTTGTTCATCCTTCGCGGTTACTGCATTCGCAGAGAGCAACGAATATCCCAACAAAACCGAGGATATCGGGATCAGGGATCCGTATATTCTCGTATATGAGGGCAAATATTATATGTACGGCACAGGTGTTGTAGGTGACGGTTACGGCTGTTACGTCAGCGAGGATCTGGAAAATTGGTCAGATCCTGTGAGAGTTTTCACACCAACCGAAGGCTTTGACGGCAACGGTTGCTATTGGGCGCCCGAATGCCACTATTACAACGGCAATTTCTATCTTTTTGCTACATATTATTCTTATGTAACAGGCTTTAGAGGAACAGGAATTTTCAAATCCTCAAGCCCCACAGGGCCTTTCGAGCAAATAGGCGACGGTCACATAACTCCCCACACCCGCGACTGCATTGACGGAACTCTTTACATTGACGGCGAGGGTCAGCCCTGGATGGTTTATGTAAACGAATGGACAAGTGACGAAGACGGAATCGGAGATATGGCTGCCGCAAAATTAAGCGAAGAGCTTGACTGCTTCATCAGCGAGCCTATCATTCTTTTCCAGGGAACAGATGCAATCTGGGCAGACGGCAATATTACAGACGGTCCTTGCCTTTACAGAACCGATAACGGAAATCTTCTTATGCTTTGGTCTAACGATTCAATAAACGGTTACGCAGTAGGTATAGCATATTCCGATAACGGCGAGATAGACGGCAAATGGTATCAACAGCCCATTCCTCTTTATGAGAAAAACCTCTACCGCGACCTTGAAGGCGGTCACCCGATGATTTTCACCGATTTAAACGGCAGAGAGCTTATGGTAATTCACTCCCCAAACTATTCCGATGAAACGATTCACGAAACTGCAACCTTCTTTGAAATCGAGGATGCAGGCGATACAATCAAATTAAAAGAAGATTTCACCGGTTTTGATTTATTTCTCAGCAATATAACTCAAACACTTATTAAAATCTTTTACGCATTCAAAGACCGTTTTGAACCGATTCTTGAATTATTTGCATTTATTTTTTAAAAAAGAAAAGCTGCCCTTGCTTCAATTGAAGTGAGGGCAGTAATTATATTTTTCATATTTCAGCAAAATCTATTGACATACAGTTCCTACAAGTGTAGAATATAGATAGAGTTACTACAAATGTAGGAGGTTTTATTATGAAGTTGTCCGAACGTGAATCCACCGTATTAAATGCACTCTGGGAGACCGAAGGTGCAGAGCTTGGTGTACTCGTAAAGGAGTTATACGAAAACACCGGTTGGAGTCGCAATACGGTAATTACATATCTGACCCGCATGGAGGCAAAAGGGTTGGTGCGTATTGATAAGAAAACATACCCCCATATCTACTATGCAACAATAGACCGCGAGAGCTATCAGCAGCAGGAGCGACAGAATTTTCTTCAACGTGTTTACAGCGGCTCTGCAAGCGATCTCATAGCCGCTTTTCTGAAAGATGAGCCTATATCACAGGAAGAAAGAGGGCGACTGCGAAAAATCCTTGACGATATGGAGGTGTAAATATGTTTGATATCTGGGGATTTCTTCTTCAAACATTAACTGTTTCCGGAGTGGCGGCACTGCTGTTGCTTATAAAAGCATTATTCCGGGATAAGCTGCCTCCGAAATGGCATTTTGCCGTATGGAGTGTTTTAGGACTTGTGATATTGCTTCCTGCAGGCTTGAACGGACGCTATAGCTTAGTACATTGGCAGATTGTAATAGAATTTCTCAAAACCCTGTGCGGGGATTACAGCTTTACAAGGGTACTGTTTCCCGTGCCCGTTATGATATCTCTGCCAAAGTCCTTGCCTGAGTGGATTTTTGCTGTTTATATTTTCGGTATTGCAATTCATCTTATCAAATATTTGGTTTCCTATATTCGTTTACGGTTAGTGCTTCGAAGCGGTAGTGAGCCTTCTTCCGAAATAACAGACCGTGTCCTGCAAATTGCAGCTGCTCAAGCTCTGAAGCCCTGCAAGGTTATTGCAGTACCCGGGTTGCCCAGTGCCTTTGTATGCGGAATCATAAAGCCGATTTTAGCCGTTCCCGCAGAAAAAGATATAGACGACAAGGTAATTCTGCATGAACTGCTTCATCTTAAGTATAAGGATACTATTTGGAGTGTGGTAATCTGCTTTCTCAGAGCCCTGCATTGGTGCAATCCCCTCGTCATTTACTGCGCAAATCAGGCAGTAAATGATATGGAAGCGCGCTGTGACCAGCATGTGCTTGAACTGCTTGAAGGAGAAGAGCGCAGAGATTACGGCAGACTTCTGCTTGAAACGGCAAATGAC